>CAJBOM010000064.1 GCA_903956835.1 uncultured Verrucomicrobiota bacterium | reverse complement strand
TTTATGCTATGGTTATTTAAGCGGCACTTCGATGGCCATGCGAGGGCGGAGTTCCGCTTGACGGGGGTGTTGATGATCTCATCGAGCTTGCCGCGGATCTCGGCTTTGGTCATGCCTAGGATGGCGCCGTTGGGTCGGTGGTCAGAGGTCGGAGGGGATGACTTGCCCACGGAAGACACGGAAAACACGGAAGAGGAGGGAACGGGAGAAGGAGAAGGTCTGGAAAGATTTTGAATCGCGCCACCGCGATCTAGGAACGCTCCTTTTGGCGAATTTTAAGCGAGTAGAGGGACATATTTTCACCCAGCGACCGCTTTCGGAAAAAAGAAAGCTACTCCTTGGGGCGCTTTTTTCTGGGGAGTACGCTCTCGAATCGGCGGCGATCTTTAACCCATCGATGGTGGCCCACCCTGATCAGAGTGGAATAGCTCAAGGGGCGGTGCGATTCCTCATGAGCTTACGTGCGACGGGCGAAGGCCATATCTCGTCGATTGAGTTTCGTACGGGACTAATTTCATCTTCAGGGGAGATCACGATGGATCCTATTTCTGATTATGTGACTGCGCCTGAAATCGTGGCGAATCCTAGTTATAAAAAGAAACGGTTCAGCATTAAGTTAGCAGAAATGGGATTTGATAATGCCTATGCCGATGCAGTCATGACGCCGTTAGGGGAGGCTTTCACACTGGTTGATTTAACAAAAATGCTCAGGATGGTTCGGCAGGAAACAAAGCCGGAGACACGCGATTTGAAGCGCACCTTGGAATGTATCCAATGGCTAGCGGATTCTAATTATGAACTGCATTTTTCCGAAACCTTGGCTTTGAGTGAACGGATCATCTTTCCGGTATCTGCGAACGAGACCAACGGAATTGAGGACGCGCGTTTTGTTCGTTTTACGGACACCGATGGATCGGTCATGTATTACGCAACCTACACTGCGTACAACGGCAGGGCGATTCTACCTCAGTTTATTGAGACCTTAGATTTTCTTAATTTTCGTATCCTCACTTTAAATGGGGGCAGAGTGCAGAATAAGGGAATGGCACTCTTTCCGCGTCGGGTTGGTGGTCGCTACGCCATGCTCTCTCGTTATGACGATGAGAATCTGTTTCTGATGTATTCTGACAGTCCTTATTATTGGGCGGATCCTCAACTTATTTTACGACCTGCGGCGATGTGGGAATCGGTAAAGATTGGAAACTGTGGATCCCCGATTGAGACAGAAGCGGGTTGGTTGGTTATCACCCATGGGGTTGGCCCGATGCGGAAATATTGTATTGGGGCGGCCCTCTTGGATCTGGATGACCCCAGTCGGGTAATTGGGCGTTTGCGAGAGCCACTCTTGGCGCCTGAGGGGGCGGAACGGGAGGGGTATGTTCCGAATGTGGTTTATAGCTGTGGTTCGATGCTGCATGGGCGGCAATTAATTTTACCATTTGCGGTCAGTGATCTCGCCTCGACCATCGTCACTGTCTCGCTGGATGAATTGCTGGCGACGTTGAAAAGTGGAGGGAGCTGATACCCAATCTAAACTGTAAGTCCTTCCAAGATTGGAAGCGAATGTTGGGCTAAGCTAGGAGGGCTTGCTCGTGGTTATCCACGACAGTCAGGACTGTAGTCAAACGGGATAGCTCAAAAACACTACGCACTCGGGCGGAAAGATTGCAAACGATTAACTTGATCTTCTGGGCGCGAGTGATTTGCAGGGCTTCGATGAGAGTCGCGAGACCGCAAGAATCCATATAGGGAACTAAGGCCAGATCGACCACGAGACGCGCGGGGACATTCTTCAGTGCTTCGGTGAGTTTAGCCCGGAAAGCGGGGGAGCGGGCCATATCGACATCCCCATGCGGACGAAGAAGAAAGCCGTCGGTGAGAGTTTCGATATCGACGATGAGCTCGGTGGCGCGGGACATAGAAAAACTTAAGGAAGGTAGGGTTGGGTCGCGAGATGAATAATAGGTTGGGGTTGTGTTTGGGGGGCTTAACTTGGTTACAAAGGAGAGGTGATTTTAGCGGGCTGGTACTTTTCGACGATCAGTCGCATGCCCCCTCCGGGGCGTTTGGAGAACTGGACAAGATCCATCAGGGAATGGATGAGATGAACTCCGAGACCGCCTGGGCGAATATCATCGAGGTCGCGACCTTTGAGCTGTGAAACCTCGACCTGGGGAGCGAGATCGTCGATCTGAATGCGTAAACCAGTGGGGTCGGATAGTTCCCATGCGGAAATCCAAATATTTTGGTCGGGGTTATTGTTGTAGCCATGACGGATGATGTTGGTCAGGGCCTCATCGATTGCCAGCGCGAGATGACCACAGGCGGTTTCGTCGAAACCGATGCGTCCCGCAAGTTCTTCTAACATTGCGCGAACTGGAGCGAGAAGTTCGGGTCGACTCAGAATACAAGTTTCGAGATGAGGAGCGGGAAGATCAGATTTCATAAGGCTAAGCCGAGCTGGGAGCGCCTTTGCAGAAAAAAGAGGGAAGAGTGGATGAGTATCTCACAGATTGGACGCTGGCAGAAGGCCTGGGTCAGGGCAAGAAGGGGAAGCCGTGGATCTAGCTTATTCAGAGAAAGCCGAGACTATTTTCATGAGGGCGACGTGAGACTTGGGGCGACGGTGGGATAGATCGTCAAGAAGGGAGCGGGCGGTACGATTGGCCTGGTTGGTGCCGAGGGTTTTTAGGACTGCTCGTTCAAATCTTTCCACGAGTAGAGCGTGGGGATCTTTTTTATCGAGCCACGTAAGGGCGGATTGGAGAAGAGAGTGAAGAGAACCGAGATCGGCGTCGGGTTCTGCGAGGTGCTCGATGGTTTGGGAGAAGTAGGTGGCGGCAAGAAGGCG
>CAJBOM010000063.1 GCA_903956835.1 uncultured Verrucomicrobiota bacterium | reverse complement strand
CGAGAAGGCGGTGGAAATGCCTGCGTACCAAGGTTTGCTAGAAAAAGCGGTGGCGGATGGCAAGGGTGGAGTTGGATCGAAAGAGGTGCGTGCGCGTGCGATTATCGATCAACTATTGACTCTTTTTGGGCGGGAGATTTTAAAAATTGTGCCGGGGCGAGTTTCGACGGAAGTGGACGCGCGGCTCTCGTTTGATGTGCAGGCCACGGTGGAGAAGGCGCGGCACTTGATTGAGATTTATCGGGCGGCAGGGATTGATCGGGAGAGGATATTGATCAAGATTGCGGCGACTTGGGAGGGAGCGGAGGCAGCGAAGATTGTTCAGAAGGAGGGGATCCAGTGTAATTTGACTTTGATGTTTTCGCTTCCGCAAGCGGTGGCCTGTGCGGAGGCGGGGGCACGGTTGATTTCTCCTTTTGTGGGGCGGATTTACGATTGGTATAAGAAGAGCACGGGGAAGGAGTATGTGGGGGCGGAAGATCCTGGGGTAAAATCGGTCAGGCAGATTTACGCGTATTACAAGAAATTCGGATATGCCACGCAGGTGATGGGGGCGAGCTTTCGGAATATGGGGCAGATTCTGGAGTTGGCGGGATGTGATCTGTTGACGATCAGTCCAAATTTGCTGGGTGAGTTACAGAGTTCGAGCGTGGCGGTGGTACAGAAGTTGGACGTGGCGGAGGCCAAGAAGGATTCGATAGAGAAGCTGCCGTTGGATGAGAAGAGTTTCCGCTTCTTGCTGAACGAGGATGCGATGGCGACGGAGAAATTGGCGGAAGGGATTCGTTTGTTTTCTGCGGATATCGTAAAGCTTGAGAAGAAAATCCTCGCCAAAATCTAGCGTCTAGCGGGAAAGAAGTTGGCGGAGGACGAAGGGAAGAATGCCTCCGTGAAGGTAGTATTCAACTTCGATGGGGGTATCGAGTCGGCTGAGGATTGGGGTTGTTTCGGTGGAGCCGTTTTCCCGCTGAATTCGTAGAGTAAGTTTCTCCTGGGGTTTGGGTGGTTGGCTTAGTCCTTCGATCGAAAAAGTTTCCGTACCGTTGAGTTTAAGGGTTTGAGCAGTGATGCCCTCGGGGAAGGTGCAAGGAAGAACGCCCATTCCGACGAGATTGGAGCGGTGGATGCGCTCGAAGCTTTCGGCGATGACTGCGCGGACGCCTAAGAGGCGGGTGCCCTTGGCGGCCCAATCGCGGGAGCTACCCGTGCCGTACTCTTTCCCAGCGAGAACCATCAGGGGAATTTTGGCGTTTTGGTATTTTTGAGCGGCTTCGTAGATGGAGATTTGCGGGCGTTGAGGGTTGAGCAGGTCAAGGGTGGTGCCCCCTTCGACTCCTGGGATCATGAGATTTTTAATTCGGACGTTAGCGAAAGTTCCGCGGGTCATGACTTGGTCGTTTCCTCGACGAGCGCCGTAGCTGTTAAAGTCTTCCACAGGAACGGAGTGCTCGATGAGGTAGGAGCCTGCGGGGGAGGTCTTCTTGATATTGCCTGCGGGGGAGATGTGGTCGGTGGTGACGGAGTCGCCGAAAATACCTAAGCAGCGGGCTTGGGTGACAGCGGGAACGGGAATCGGTTGGAGGGTGAAGTTAGCAAAGAAAGGGGGTTCTTGAATGTAGGTACTCTGGCGGTCCCAAGCGTAGGTTTGGCCGGGGGTACTGGGAATTTCGTTCCAGGCGGGATTTTGCTCAGAAAAATCGCGATACAGCCGGCGAAAGACTTCGGGCTTAAGCGCGGATTTCATAGCCTGCGCGATTTCCTCACAGGTGGGCCAGAGATCGCGTAGGTAGACGGGTTTGCCGTCGTGCCCTTGGCCGAGCGGGTCTTTCGAGAGATCGATGTCGACCCGCCCAGCGAGGGCGAAGGCGACGACGAGGGGCGGCGACATCAGAAAGTTGGCTTTGACGGAAGAGTGGACGCGGGCCTCGAAGTTGCGATTCCCGGAAAGCACGCTGGCGGTGATAAGATCGTGGTCGAGGACTGCTTTCTCGATTGGGGCGGGAAGTGGGCCTGAGTTGCCGATGCAGGTGGTGCAACCATAGCCTACGAGATTGAAACCAAGTTGATCGAGGTACGGTTGAAGGCCGGTGGCGTCGAGGTAGTCGGAAACAACACGGGAGCCTGGGGCTAGAGAAGCCTTGATGGTGTCGGAGACGGTCAGTCCGCGTTGGACCGCTTTTTTGGCTAGGAGTCCTGCGGCGAGCATGACGGAGGGGTTGGAGGTATTGGTGCAGGAGGTGATGGCGGCGATGACAACTGATCCGTTATGAAGCGTGGCTGAGGAGGGAGTCTGGTTTTTCGATTGTGAAATTTTGGGAAGAGGATCTGGAGTAGGTCGATCGGAGATCATTTCCTGTTCGTCGATGGAGAGGGAGATCTGGGCTGACTGGGCAAGCTGGTGGGAATCTTTGCCGTAGCCTCCTTCAGCTATGGGCTTGGCTAGGAGATCGAGGAAGGTGGATTGGAGAGCAGGAATTTCGATGCGGTCTTGGGGGCGTTTAGGGCCTGCGACGCTTGGGCGGATCGTACTGAGATCCAGTTCGACAAGGGAGGAGAAGTCGATGGCGTCTTTTTTGGTGGCGATGCCGAAAAGGTTTTGGGCGCGATAGTAGTCTTCGACGAGTTGGACGAGTTCTTGAGGACGTCCGGTACCCTGGAGGTAGGCGAGAGTTTCTTCATCGACGGGGAAGTAGCCCATGGTGGCTCCGTATTCGGGAGCCATGTTGGCGATGGTGGCGCGATCAGGGAGAGTGAGTTTAGCGGCGCCAGGGCCATAGAATTCGACAAACTTACCAACGACTTTGTGTTGGCGAAGAATCTGGGTGAGAGTGAGGGCAAGGTCGGTGGCGGTGGCAGCGGGAGGGAGTTCGCCAGTTAGGTAGACGCCAACGACTTCAGGGGTGAGGAAGGTGAGAGGCTGACCGAGCATTCCCGCTTCGGCTTCGATCCCACCGACGCCCCAACCCACGATGCCGAGGCCGTTGATCATGGTAGTATGGGAATCGGTGCCGACGAGAGAGTCGGGGTAAGCGAGGAGGGATCCGTCGCTTTGTTTTTTGGTAAAAACGCCGCGAGCGAGGTACTCGAGGTTAACTTGGTGAACGATGCCGATGCCTGGGGGGACGACGCCAAAGGTCTGGAAAGCTTGTTGGCCCCACTTAAGGAATTCGTAGCGTTCGCGGTTACGTTTAAATTCGTACTGCATATTGAGCATGAAGGCTTGCTTGGTGCCGTTGACGTCGACCTGGACGGAGTGATCGACGACGAGATCGACGGGGACGAGCGGTTCAATGAGTTGAGGATCTTTTTTGAGCCGAGCGACGGCATCGCGCATAGCAGCGAGATCGACGAGAAGGGGTACGCCAGTGAAGTCTTGCAGAACGATGCGCGCGACGGTGAAGGGAATTTCTTCCGAGGCGGGTTTTTTGGCATTCCAGCGAGCAAGATTTTCGACGTCGCGGGGACGAGCAGAAAAGCCATCGCAGTGGCGGAGGACGGATTCGAGGACGATGCGTAGGGAGATGGGAAGGCGGGAGAGGTCGAGAGTTAGTTGTTGGCCGAGTTTGGGCAGGCTTTGAAAATGGTAGGAGGTGGAGCCAGAAGAGAAGGTGGCGAGGGTTTGGGAACGAAGATCGGACATAGATAAAGCCTAGATGAAAAAAGGTCGGCGCGAAAGTCTAGGATGGGGAGCGAGGAGTTGGGGAAGGTTAAATTTTTGGATTTGGTATGGGGAAAGCGGGTGGCAAAGTAAAAATATGGCATTTCTAGTGCAAAAGTATGGGGGAAGTTCGGTGGCCAATTTGGAGAGGATCCAGAAGGTGGCGGACCGAGTGGCGGAGTCGCGCCGAAAGGGGAATCGGCTTGTGGTGGTAGTTTCGGCAATGAGTGGAGTGACAGACGGGCTTTTAAAGATGGCACGGGGTTTGCATGCGGAGCCGAGCGAGAGGGAGATGGACCTTTTGATGGCTACGGGGGAGCAAACGACAACGGCGCTTTTGGCGATTGCTTTGCAGGCCCGTGGAATTGCGGCGGTGGCGATGACGGGGGCGCAAGCGGGGATTGTAACGGACGGCACCCATATGAAAGCGCGGATTGCAAATGTCAGCCCGAAGGCGGTGGAAGCGCATTTGCGTTTGGGGCGGGTGGTGATTGTGGCTGGATTTCAGGGGCAGACGATGGAGGGACAAGTGACCACGCTGGGGCGGGGAGGATCGGATTTGACGGCAATTGCATTGGCGGCGGTGCTGAAGGCGAAGCGATGTGAGATTTATACGGATGTGGAAGGGGTCTACACAGCGGATCCAAGAACCGAGCCGAGGGCGCGCAAGATTGCGGAGATTTCTTATGACGAGATGTTGGAGTTGGCGAGTACAGGGGCAAAAGTGATGCAGGCGCGATCGGTGGAGTTTGCGAAGAAGTTCGGGGTGGTCTTTGAGGTCCGGTCGAGTTTCAATCGTGCGAGAGGAACTATGGTTAAAGAAGAGGCAAAATCAATGGAGCGGGTGGTGGTGCGTGGGGTGAGTTTAGAGAAAAGCCAAGCGAAGGTGACGTTGGTGGGGGTAGCGGATCGGCCTGGAGTGGCGGCAAAACTTTTCACGGGCATTGCCAAGGCGGGGATCAATGTGGACATGATTGTGCAGAATATTTCGCTACCGATGGGGGGGCGCCAAGGGAAAGCGCAAACGGATATTACCTTTACCTTGCCGCGAGAGGAGTTAGCGAAGGTGCGGAAATTTCTCGAGCCATTTGTACGCTCGGGCGGGGCGCGGCAGATTTTATTTAAGGAGGGGGTGGCGAAGTTGTCGGTAGTGGGGATTGGGATGCGCAGTCACACTGGGGTGGCGGCTCAACTTTTTCGGGCGTTGGCGGCGGCGCGCGTGAATATTCAGATGATCAGCACAAGTGAGATCAAGATTACGGTGGTGGTGGATGAGGAGGCGGGATCGAAGGCGGTGCGTGCGGCGCATCGGGAGTTTCGATTGGGGAAAAGGGTATGAGGATGGATCCGTTGGATGCGCGGCCGTTTTGGATTCGGTGGGGAAGTCGGGACTGGGCATTTCTTCTTCTTCAGTTATTTCTGGGGTTGCGATTTTTAACGGCGGGGCTGGGAAAATTCAATGGGCCGAAGGGATTGAGTTTTTCTCAGTTTTACGCGCAGGTCATGCCGGCGCTGATGCAACCGTTTCTGGAGCGTCCTTTTCCTCCAGTTTGGTCGGTGAAGTTGTTTGTCGGTGGCTTGCCCTATGCCGAGATATTGTTGGGGGCGGGAATTTTGGTGGCGGGAAGGAATCGGGTGCCATTGGTTTTAGCGGGGTTCCTTTATATTTCTTTGGCTTTTGGACAGATGTTGATCGGAGGGCATTCGACGGTGGCGGATATTGGGATTCATTTGGGATTGGTGGTGGCGGCGTTAATTTTGGCGGGAGATGAGGGAGTGGAACCGAAGAAAATCTGAGGCGGTCTAGAATTGCCGAGGGGGGGTGGGGGCGATATGGTGTTCGGCTTACGCCTCGGTAGCTCAGTTGGTAGAGCAGGTGACTCTTAATCACCGGGTCCTAGGTTCGAGCCCTAGCCGAGGCAATATTCTGGATGTGAACGGTCGATTATCTTTGAAAGGCAGACGCGCATTTTATGGGGAGGGAGAGGAGCAGCCCCGACTCGGGTCGGGGCGGGTCCTAGGTTCGAGCCCTAGCCGAGGCAATATTTTGGATAAGAAGGATGGATTATTTTTGAAAGGCATGGGCGAATTTTATGGGGAGGGAGAGGAGCAGCCCCGACTCGGGTCGGGGCGGGTCCTAGGTTCGAGCCCTAGCCGAGGCAATATTCTGGATGTGAACGGTCGATTATCTTTGAAAGG
>CAJBOM010000062.1 GCA_903956835.1 uncultured Verrucomicrobiota bacterium | reverse complement strand
GCAGGCAACATCAACGGAACACCTAGCAGCGCGAATGTCAGCAGCACCTGGTACGGTGCTGGTGCGTATGCGAAGTATCAGTTTAATGACTGGTTCTCGCTCTGCAGCCGTGGTGAATACCTCGGTTCCAACAATTCCACTGCCTTCGGTAACCAAGGCTCAAACAACACAGCAGTTGATCACGTCACAGGAAACAACCTCTGGGAGTACACCCTCACAGCAGGGTTTAATGTGATTGATAATCTCCTCATCCGTGCAGAATACCGCATGGATTGGGGCAGCAATATCTACAACACCGCTTCTGGCAACCAAAATGGTTCGCAGTCCGGTGGGCCGGCTTACTACGCTGGTGCTGAAGTTGTCTACAGCTTCTAAAGATTATTTAGAACAAGACTCTTAAACAAAACCCCCGGGACCAGTGATTGGGTCCCGGGGGTTTTTGTTTTTAGTGAGTTGGCCCCCGCACCTGGCCTTTGCGGTTACCCCTCCAGGTGGGTTGGACTATGCGCTTACGCGCATAAGCAATGCTCGTCCGAGGGGTTTTTGTTTTTATTCCAAGTACGATCCAGCATCTAGGGATGATTCCGGAGAATCAATATACATGGCGTCTTATTTAAGCCTGGCAATCAGTCGGGCTTGAGGTTGGGCACTACTTTTGGCATCTTGATTAAGTATGGCACTCCCTACCGAAACCATCGATCTCGCCTCCGTGAATTCCCGCTTGCGGGAATTACGGAGGTTTCTTTGACCCCGTTAAACTCGATCGGCAGTTGAAGGAGTTGGAGGGGCGGATGTCTGCGCCTGATTTCTGGAATGATTCGACGGCTGCCCAAAAGGTTGCTGCCGAGGCCAATGGTTTTAGAAAAAAACTTGAGCAGATGAAGGATTTGGAACGGAAGATTCTTGAATTACCGCTGCATCAAGAATTGGCAGAGGAGGATGGTTCGATGGAGGCTCAGGCAGAGTATAGCAAAGAGATTACTCATGTTCTGTCTTTTCTCGATGCGACTGAGGTTCAGTTTATCCTCTGTAAACCTGATGACCGAAGGAACGCGATCTTAAGCTTAAATGCAGGCGCTGGGGGAACCGAGGCGTGCGACTGGGCCAGTATCTTGATGCGGATGTACCAGCGTTGGGCGGAAAGGCATGACTTTAAAGTGGAGATTCTTGATATTCTG
Source organism: uncultured Verrucomicrobiota bacterium (assembly GCA_903956835.1). GTDB lineage: Bacteria > Verrucomicrobiota > Verrucomicrobiia > Methylacidiphilales > Verrucolacustridaceae > Verrucolacustris. The sequence continues at coordinate 29,217 of CAJBOM010000062.1, read as the reverse complement.
GGCGGAGAAGAGGCGGGGATTAAAAATGTGATGTTACGAATTGTCGGCGAGAATGCGTATGGATATCTCAAGGCTGATCGTGGGGTGCATCGGCTGGTGCGCATTTCGCCCTTTAACGCTCAAGGGAAACGGCAGACGTCTTTTGCCTCGGCGGAGGTTGTACCCGAGCCCGATGAGGTTGTAGAAACGGAGATTTCAGAAAAAGACATTCGGGTGGATGTGTTTCGTGCTGGGGGTCACGGAGGTCAAGGGGTGAACACAACCGACTCAGCGGTGCGAATTACCCATTATCCGACGGGTTTGGTGGTGACCTGTCAAAACGAACGCTCTCAGATTAAGAACAAGGCTACTGCGATGAAAGTGCTAGGAGCTAGGATTAAGCAGTTGGAACAGGATAAGAAGATGGCGGAACAGGAGCAGAACTATGCGGCGAAAGGCCAAATCGGGTGGGGTCACCAGATTCGTTCCTACGTGCTTCAACCCTATCAGCTGGTGAAAGATCTGCGTACGGGGGAGCAGACGAGTGATGTGCAGGCGGTGCTGGATGGGGAACTGGATCCTTTTCTGAACGCTTTTCTCAAGGGAAAAAAGCGGATCGGTCCGGTGGAAGATGAGGTGGAAGAATGAGCCATCCTGCAGGGGATCGGCTTGGGGCTATTCTGACCTCGAAGAGAAAAGAGGCTGAGGCGATTGAGGGAAAGAAAGGGGAGTTGCGGAGGTTAGCGCTCTTGCGAAACGACTTTCGCGGTTTTCGGGCAAATCTTTTTCAGCCTGAGATGGTGACGGTGATCGCAGAGTGTAAGGCTGCCTCACCGACGGCGGGGAAGATCAGTGAGAAGTATGATCCAGTAGCCCAAGCCTTGCTGTACGAGAAGGGCGGTGCGGGCGCAATATCGGTTCTGACTGATCGGGAATTCTTTCAAGGCAGTTTGGATGATTTGCTGGCGGTTCGTTCGGAGGTCAAGATTCCTGTTTTGCGGAAAGACTTTATTTTGACGGAGGCTCAGGTTTACGAGAGCGTGGCTTCAGGGGCGGACGCGTTCTTACTGATTGTGGCGGCTTTAACGGATGACGAACTGAAGCGGCTTTATGAGTTAGGGCGGACCCTGCAGTCGGACGTTCTAGTGGAGGTGCATGATTTGGAGGAAATGGATCGGGCTTTGGCAATCGATGCAGAGATTATTGGAATCAATAATCGTAATTTGCATACCTTTGCAGTGGACTTGAAAACAACGGAGGAGTTGGCCCCAGAGATCCCTGCAGACTGCTTAGGGATTAGTGAAAGTGGGATTCGGACTCGAGAGGATGTGCAGATGATTACGGCTCAGGGGATTCATTGCATGCTAGTGGGAGAGGCCTTGATGCGGGATGCGGATCCGGCGGCGGCGATTCAGGATCTGCGGCGGCAAGAGTAGATAATTTATTTCTAGGGAGAGGATTGGGCAAAAGCCAATTTTGCGCTAAGGTCGAATGTAGTGAGTGGGAAATCTACCTATGCGTCTGTGCCCGATGCTTCGGGACACTTTGGTGTCTACGGAGGAAGGTACGTCCCCGAGACCTTGGTGGAGCCGCTCGAGGAGTTGGCCAAGGAGTTTGATAAAGCGCAGAAGGATCCAGCTTTTCAGCATGAACTGCTGGAGATGCGGCGCGATTTCACAGGTCGACCAACTCCACTCTATTTCGCAGAACGCATCACGGGGCATTGCGGCGGGGCAAAGATCTACCTGAAACGGGAAGATCTTTTGCATACGGGGGCGCATAAAATTAACAACGCTCTTGGGCAGGTAATTCTGGCTCGGCGTATGGGGAAGAAGCGGATTATCGCAGAGACGGGTGCGGGTCAGCACGGGGTGGCAACGGCCACGATGGCGGCGCGTTATGGGATGGAGTGCATCATTTACATGGGGGAAGAGGATATGAGGCGTCAATCGATCAATGTGACACGGATGCGGTTGCTGGGTGCGAAGGTGGTGGCGGTAACGGCGGGTCAGAAAACTTTAAAAGAAGCGGTGAACGAGGCGATGCGAGATTGGGTGACGAATGTGCGGACGACCCATTATGTGCTGGGGACAGCCTATGGGGCGCACCCTTACCCTTATATGGTGAGAGAATTTCATCGGGTGATGGGGGAAGAGGCGCGAGCCCAACTCATGTTGCGTGAGGAAAAACTGCCAGACGTGGTTTGTGCATGTGTGGGTGGAGGAAGCAATGCCATTGGGATCTTTTATGCTTTCTTGAATGATGAGCGTGTCCGATTGGTGGGAGTGGAAGCTGGGGGTGAAGGGATTCGACCTGGAAAACATGCAGCACGATTTCAGGGGGGGAAGCTAGGAGTGCTCCAGGGTTCGAAATCTTTCTTACTGCAAAATGCGGATGGGCAGATTGAATCCACCCATTCGGTCTCGGCGGGATTAGATTATGCGGCAGTAGGGCCAGAGCATTGTCATCTGAGGGAGATTGGGAGGGCGGAGTATACTTATGCGACGGATGACGAGGCGCTGGACGCCTTTTCGGTTTTGGGGAAGATTGAGGGGATTTTACCTGCGCTGGAAACGGCTCATGCGGTAGCTTATGCGATGAAGGAAGCTGCCAAGATGAAGAAGGAGCAGATTATTTTGGTGAATCTATCGGGTCGGGGAGACAAGGATGTAAATGAAGCGGCTAAGTTTTTGCTGAAAGATTAGGTTCAGCAAATACCCATCCGGGAGCGATTCCCGAGAGTGGTTCAATCTTAAGATTTGAATCGGTCAATCGGCCGAACGGCATGATCTTCCCAGCCATAATTGACCACACGAGCGGCGAAAATGAATCGATTCGTTATAACTTTGGCCAATTTATGGCCTCTGTTGGAAAACATTGCCAACGTGGGACCGTTAGTTACAGGGATGGTGAGGGCGAGAAGGACGGCATCGCAGTAGTCTTGCCAAGCCTCGTGGCTGGGATAATTACGGACTCCTCGACGAAGGAGTTCACTGTGCCAAAGCTTGAATAGTTCGACATGTTGCAGAAGGCTGAGAGGTTTTCGGGGGCTACCACCCGCGAATCGGGCTAGGTCGAAGGCTGCATTGCCAGCCAAGGAAAGACCCCAGTCGATGAATCGGATAGATCTTTCTCCGTAGAAAACATTGTCGGAGCGGAGGTCGCCATGAACGAGGGTGAGAGGTCGTTTTCTGAAGCGGGTCAGAATGGGTGGGATCTGAGAGGTGAGTTTGAGAAAAAGCGCGCGATCTCGTGGCGAAAGTTGCGCCCATCGGAGAAAAGTGGGCAGATTTTGCTTAACCTCGTGGGCGCGCATGTAGTGATGGCGAGGAAGGCTTCTAGCTTTCTTCAGCTTAGGGGAGTTCCAGAAGTAAGCGTGAATTTGGGCGATGGCGCGGATAGCTGAAGTAAGTTTCGTCCAGGAAAGCCCACGGAGTTGGTCTAGGTTGCGGGCGTTGCGAATTTCCTGCAAAAAGAGGAGACCATCGGATCCTTGGTTGGCAGAGATACCTGCAAAGAGACGTGGGGAGTATTTTCCTTTAAGCGGAGCGAGCAGTCGGTAGGCAGCAAGTTCTCTATCGAAAACGTGGAGCTCTTTAGCCCACTTCCGTCGTTGAGGAATTTCTGTGCCGACCTTGAGGATGTACTTTTGGTGGTCGCCCGCGCAACTGGCATGAAAGGTTTGGCTAAGAAAACCAATGTTACGGGTGGGGCGGAGAAGGAAGCGAGTGGTCTTCAAGGGGTCTTTTTGGGGATCTGAAGGATCTGGCCTGGTTGCAGAATGGAGGTAGAGGTTAGCTGATTGACCGTTCTCACTTCATCGATGGTGGTGTGGAGGCCACGCTTATCTAGATTGCGGATGATTCGACTCAGGGTATCGCCTGATTTCACAACATACGACGAAAAGCCTTTGGCAGGAGTGGGGGGAGTGTTTGAGGAAGAGTTCGCAACACGCTTGGCTGGTGAGAGGAGTGAGCGGAGGTTTTCGGAGGGGGAGGCGAAGTTAAGGCCTTGGCCGTCGAGAAGAAGAAACGAAGCGACTCCGACAACGTGTCCTTGGGCATCGAGGACGGGGGAACCGCTGGAGCCTTTCGAAATAGGAGCCGAAATCTGGAGTACGTCTCGTTCTGCACCTGGCATTTTTCGTCGGGCAGAGATGATTCCTTCGGTCAGTGATCCCTCGAGACCGAGGGGACTCCCGACGACGGCGATGCGTGTGCCGACCTCGGCAGAGCCATCTGGGGCGAGGGTGAGGCAGGGCAGATCTTTTCCATCCAATTGAAGAATCGCTAGATCGTTGCGAATATCGGTTGCGACGACTTTACGAACAGGAAAAAGACCACCATTTTCAGCCTTGGCAATGATGACTTTGGCTTCGGCGATTACGTGGTGATTGGTGACAAGGAGCCCATCGGGAGAAATAAGAAAGCCTGTGCCCGAACCGATGGTTTTTCCGTCATCGTCTTGGAGAACGACGAGGTAGACGGCTGGGCGGGTCTGGCGGGCGAGGGTGCGGAGGTCGGGTCCCTCAGCGGCTAGGCTGGCCATGGCTAAGAGGAAAAGGCAGGGGAGGAGGCGGCGAGCGAGCATCCCTTGAGTAAAGACAAAGCACGGAAAGAGGCGAGTCCTTGTCGGGGATTGCGGGGGAGGGCCTAGGCAGGGCATAGTTTTAGCCCGTGAATTTATTGAAAATAGCTAAGTTTCTGCTTTCGGCCTTGCTGGGAGTATTGGGAATTTTGGCGACGCTCCTTTTTGAGAAAAATGTATTTCAGGGGGTGACTGTGCCATTGGTGGCGCGTGCTATGGGATGGAAAGCTCGGGTGGTTTCGGCCAGGTTGACTCCCTTGGGAAAGTTGGAGCTTAAGGGATTGGAAGCGGTCGATCAGGAGAAATCGAGGATTGAGTTGGATTCGGCCTTGCTGGTGGTTCGGCCTGAGAGCTTATTTTCGGGGATCCCAGAGATTGTGCAGATGGATCTTAAATTTGGCCTGATTGATTTAGAGATGAGCGAGGCGAAGAGCTCCTCGGGCCCGATTTCTGTGCCACTGATTTTGCGTGAGGCCTCGGTGATGATAACGGAGGGGCGGGTACGCTTGCAGACAGGCGCTTGGATTTTGGGCGGAGTGGAGGCGCATGCTCGGGGGTGGGATGGGCGCACGCCGCGGGAGATTCGACTAAAATTACAAAGATTGGATTGGAATGGGCCTGGCAAGGAGGAGATGGCGGGCGCGGTTACTTTGAAAGCAACGAAAAGCGTGGGGATGACGGGAGATCAGTGGCAGGCAAATTTGACGATTGATGTGGCTACAGTAGTGGATTTTTCGCCTGCTGAGTTGATTGTTCCATGCCGACTTACTATGGAGGGGCAGGCGATGAGTCTAGGGGGTGGGGCTTGGAGTGTTGATCGTTTGCAGGGGTCTTGGGAAGGAGTGGGAGGGGTGAAGTTGGCTACTTCGGCAAAGGGTCAGTGGTCGCCAACGGGTGATTGGGCGGCAGACCTTAAGTTGGAGCCGATCGATTTAGGAATCGCAGGGATTCTTCTGCAATCGCGAGGGGTCAAGACGGTAGCGGGGAGTCTCGGGGGAACTCTGGGTTTGCGTGGGGGAGAAAAAAAACCGATAACGGCTAAGGTCAATCTTCTTGGGCAAAATGTGCAGATTTTGTCTTCGGCGGGTCCGGCGTGGCCTCAGCAATCAGCACTTTTTTCAGTAGTGGCTGAGGGATCGTGGCGCAGTGAGGAGAGCCTTTTGCAAATGCAGTCGTTGAAGATTGGCTTGGGTCAAAAAGGGCAACCGCAAGATCTTCAGGTGAATCTTGATCGGGCGGCGAATTTCTATCTAAAAGGAGGGGCGGCCTCCGTGAATGATGTGGCGGTGTTGGAGTGGAGTTTGCGCGGGATGGAGTTAGCGGCAGTCGCTCCCTTGGTGGTTTCTCCCAGCCAGCTGAAGGTACAGGGGGGGCAACTTTCGGCGAGTGGGCGGGCCGATATTCAGGGTTCGGCCATCCGCATGAACGGGCGAATTGAGAGTAGGGCGATGAAAGCCTCTGGCTCAATCCTGCAGGGGAATCTGCTGGTCAACTCAGCGGCGATTGATTTCAAAGGAAATCTTCTAGGCTCGCAAAAAGTGAAGCTGGAAGAGGCGGTTTTGACAGCAGATTGGGAGGGTGGAGCTGCCAAAGATGCGCGGGTTAATCTGCAGGCGGAGTGGGATTGGGCGAAGAGTGAGGGTTGGATTTTAGGGGATGGGGAGGCAGGTTTGGCGGGATTGGGGAAGGCGTGGACGGGGGCTAGGTTGTGGCCCGAATCTGGGCAGGCCAAAGTGCATGCTGAGTTTTCAGGGAATACTACAGAGAAAGGGAGCGGAGTGATTTCCTTGAATTTGGGAAATATGCATTGGCTGGGAGAAACCGCGAATCCGTGGCAGGCGAAAATTACTTCTGAAGTGAAGAGCTTAGTTGGGGTATGGAGTTTACCTGAGGTGACCTTCCAAGCCGATCGAGGAGGCCAAGCGCTCCTTGATAGCCAAGGAATGGTTACTTGGGATCAGAGGAATGGGGAAGGAGTAGCAAAAATTGATGTGCGGAAGGCTGATTCTGCACTGCTTGTGCCTTTGTTTTCCATTGTGACACCCGCATGGCAGTGGAAAGAGGCGACGGGTCACGGAATGTTCCAGTACGAGCGAAAGGGGCAGCAGGACAGGATAGAAGCGAACCTTCAGGGGATGCTAACGGTGGAGACGGGATTGCCGGGCCAGTCGCGTCTGGTGGACTTTTCCTCGGTCGAGGGCGCGGTAAAAGCTTCTTGGCCCTCTGCCTCATCAGGAAAGTTTTCGGTAGATGCGTTTAGTCTGAACGCAAAGCATCGAGATGGGTCGGACGCGATTCGGGCTTTTTTGGATAAGCCTCTTCTGCTGGAAAAGTTTGCGCAAGGTAATTGGAAACCTGGGGGGAAGGAGTTGGCGACTGGAACGATTCAGTACACGGGATGGCCCATTGGACTTTTTGGTCCCTTAATCTTTCCTGCCGCCAAGGAGTCGTCGCTCTTAGGAACCCTGACGGGATCTCTCAAGATTCAGAGTGATCCTGTGCAAGGAGATCTACGCGGGGATGTGGATTTAAAGATGCTCGATCTGACGATTGCGTTACCGAAGGTAACCCTTCCTGATAATCAAGTAAGTCTTCAAGCCTCGGTCTCTTTGGGCGCCGATCAGCAAATTCATTTTCATCGTCTTCAGTTGATGAGTCGGCAGGGCGCGCTGGCTTGGTTGCAACTCTCGGCGGAGCAGGACGCTCACGAGGCGGTGGCGATTGTTGGGAAGATGGACTTAGCGACCGCTGCCCAAAATATTCCTGATCTGGAGGAGTGGGTTTCCGCGGGGGCCTTGGCAATCAAAGCAGAGGTAGGCCCCGCAAACAAAGAGGGGCTTCGGAAAATTGGCTACAGCAGTGAGGCGACATCGCTTTCTGCCCAGATTCCAAGGGTGGGGAGCTTGACGAACCTGGGGGTCAAAAGCCAAGGGATCGTCGAATGGAAAAGCGGAATCTCAGCGCTTTCCGATTTACATCTGGAAGCGGTAGGAGCCATGGGAAATATTTCTTTGAGCAAGGTCTCTTGGTCGAAGACAGGACCCGTATCTTGGGAAGAGGGACGAATCGCAGATGGTTGGCTGAGGATTCTTCTGGCCTCGTATTTACTTCCTGCTCAATGGATTGACGGGGATGTGGTTCTGGGCGCAGGTTTCTGGCAGGGTGGCAATTACGGGGGGAGTGGGGAGTTTGATATCACCTTGCTAGAGGCCCGTTTGATGGAGGACTTGAAGTTGCCGCCTGCCTCGGTCCGAGTAGCGGGTGATTTCGAATATGACCGGCGGACAGAGAACTTCTCCTTGAAGGATGCGAGCCTGCTTTTCCCTGAATATCGGAACGACCCGGTGCAGATTCCTTCTTTGTCGTGGAGAACAGGGTCAGTCTCGGTTGAAGCTGAAGGTGGGGTGCTCGATCTCCGAGGGGTATTAGCCCAAACAAAGAATTTACTTTTTTCACCTTCGGATCCGAAAAAAGCATCGGAAAAAAAAGAGGGCACACGGATGGATATCTCTGTGGATTTAGCCCAGATCGTAGTGGATGAGGGGAGTGTGGGGCCGGTTAAAGTCCCACGATTTCGTTGGGGTCCAGAAGGCATTCTACTTGAACCCTCCACCATTCAGGTCAAGGGAGGATCTATCTCTGCCTCGGTGGTATCCTCGGGTCCGGGTCAACTGATGCAGGCGAGATTAGCGATGAGTAAATTTCCCTTGGGGCCGATCCTGGGAAGTATGATTGCGGATGCGAAGGGCCCGATTGGAGGGTGGATTGATCTTTCACTCTCAGGGCAATCGAGTGGTCCGACGATAGAGGAGTTGCGTCGATCCCTGAAAGGGCAAGGCAACTTTCGGCTTTATCAGGCTCACTTGGAGCGATTGCCTTCAATGGCGAAAGCCTTGCAAAGTGCGGGTACGCTTCTGGGCTCGACTTTTATCGCGGCGAGTCAAATTAACGATATCGGCGCCGACTTCACTTTGGAGGGAGAGAAAATTAACCTACCCAGTCTGGAGGTAACGGGCACGGCGTTGAGTGCCAATCTGAATGGTTGGCTGAACTGGTTTGCCCAAACTCTGGATTGCAAGTTGCGTTTTGCCCTAACGAAAGAGGCGATGCAGAGTAGTGGTCAATTGCAAGGATCGATGACCCAGTTGATCGGGAAGAGCAATGACTACTACACAAAGATTCCAGGGGACGCTCGGATCAGTGGGACGATTGGCGATCCAAAAGTGGAGATGGATATTGGGAAAATGCTGATGGAAGGGGGAATTAATCTGCTCCTGAACTCGCCCAATGGGATTTTGCAGGGAGCGAACGGAGCGAGCGGAGGTGCGACTGCGCCGGTAACGGCTCCGATTCAGAGCGCGCTGAAAATCTTTGGGTTTTGAGTTCACCAGACTTTCTCTTTAGGATCCCAAGATGCGTAGTATGACCGGTTTTGGTTCGGTCCAGATCCCGACCCAGCATGCCCGGATTCGGATCGAAGTCTCTTCCGTGAATAAACGGGGGCTGGAGGTGATTGTATTTACTCCAGGAGAGTTGACGCGGTTGGAGCGACAAATCCGAGAGGAGGTGACGGAGGCTGTGGCCCGCGGAAAGGTGACAGTCGCCGTGCTGATCGAGTCATCTCCCACGCAGAACGCTAGGAGTTTAGATTTGGAGAAGGCGGCGAGTTATGCAGCACAACTGCGAACTGCGGGAAAAAGACTTGGGGTAAGTGGTGGGCCTACTTGGTCCGATCTTCTGGGGTTGCCAGGTGTGGTGGTGAGCAACCAGCTTTCGATTCCGCCGTCGGAGGATCGAAAAATCGTGGTGGGAGTGCGTGCGGCTATTCGAAAGATGGTGGATTCAAGGGAGAGGGAAGGGCGGCATATGGTGATAATTCTTCGCGCACATCTAAAGAAGATGGAAGGAGTTCGGAGCAAGATGGACAAAGCAGCGGGATGCATGCGACGCAAGCAGGGGGAGAGGCTTTGTGCTCGGTTGCGTGAATTGGCGGGAGAGGCTGGGGTGACTCTGGAGCCAGATCGGGTGGTGCGGGAGACGGCGACGGCGGCGGATCGTGGGGACGTTACGGAAGAGCTGAATCGGATTCGGGCCCATTTGGTTGAAGCGAATGGCTTAGTCTCGACCCAAGCCCCCGGGGGGCGAACCTTAGAATTTCTGATTCAAGAAATTCAGCGGGAGGTGAACACCGTAGGTTCAAAATCGGGCGAGCTGGAGTTGACTCGATTGGCGATTGATTTTAAGTCGGAACTCGAAAAACTGAGAGAACAGGCGGCTAATCTTGAATAACTTCACTCGTTCAGGAATTCTTTTTGTGGTTTCTGCTCCCTCTGGGACGGGAAAGACCACCTTGTGTACAAATGTTAGGCAAACGCCGGATTTGATTTATTCGGTTAGTGTGACGACGCGACCGAAGCGCCCTGGAGAAAAGGATGGGGCCGACTATTTTTTTCAATCAAAAGCAGAATTTGAGAAGAAGTTGAAAGAGGGTGGGATGCTGGAATATGCGGATGTCTACGGTCACTACTACGGCACTCCGAAGGAGCCAGTCTTGCAGCACTTGGCAGAGGGGCGGGACGTGCTGCTGGATATTGATGTGCAGGGTGCGCGGCAGATTCGAGAATCCAAGGATCCGCAGATTAAGGCCTCGTTGGCGGATATATTTATTATGCCTCCAGATCTGGAGGAGTTACGGAGGAGGTTGGAGGGGCGGGGAACGGAAAACGCGAAGCAAATTGCCACGCGAATTGCGGCAGCGGATGCGGAAATGGCCGATTGGAAAAGTTATCGCTACACGATTCTGAGTAGCTCCATGGAGGAGGACTTGATTAAATTCCGGGCGATCATTCGGGCAGAGCGTTATCTCAGTCGCAGATTAAATTTACAAAATGGCAGCTAAAAATATCCCCAAAATTGTCCTGGGAGTGACCGGCTCGATTGCGGCGTTTCGGGCGGCGGATCTGGCCAGCGCCATGGTGCAGGAAGGTTGGGAGGTTCACGCGATCCTGACGGCAGACGGCGCCCGTTTTTTGACTCCGTTGACCTTGGCCGCTTTGACGCATCGCCCAGTGTACACTTCACTTTGGGAAGAAGGGGAAGGGGGTCGAATGAGCCATCTGGATCTGGCGGGCTCGGCGGATATGGTGGTGGTGGCACCGGCGAGTGCGGATTGCCTTGCGCGGGCGGCGCACGGATTAGCTGGGGATACTCTGGGGGCAGTTTTATTAGCGACGCGAGCCCCTTTGCTTTTTGCTCCTGCGATGAATACTCTGATGTGGCAACATGCTGCAACGGAGGCGAACGTGAAGCTGTTGCAAGGGCGTGGTGCTCTACTGGCGGGACCCTCGGAGGGGAAATTGGCCTGTGGGGCGATTGGTCCTGGGAGGATGGCGCCGGTTGCGGAGATAATCAGTTTGGCGAAAAAAGTCTTAGCGGAGAAAAAATAAAAGGAGATTGATTCACCATGAAAGATCCAAAGTTCAAACCTCAGGCTGATTTTGTCAAAAAAGCGACCTTTCCGAGTTTAGCTCGATACAAGGCGATGCATCGGGAATCGATTGCCCAACCGGACAAGTTTTGGGGCCGTTTAGGAAAAGAGGAGTTGGACTGGTTTACCGAGCCAAAGAATGTTCTGCAGTGGAAGGAACCTTTTGCGAAGTGGTTCGGCGGGGGGATGTTAAATTTAAGTTATAACTGTTTGGATCGTCATTGTCAGGGAGCTCGGCGCAATAAGGCGGCGATTATCTTTGAAGGGGAGCCTGGGGACGTCCGGGTGATTACTTACCAGCAATTGCACGATGAGGTTTGCCGTTTTGCCAATGCACTAAAGGGCGAAGGGGTGAAGGTGGGCGATCGGGTAATGATTTATCTGCCGATGATTCCTGAGGCGGCAATTGCCATGCTGGCCTGTGCAAGAATTGGGGCGGTGCACAGTGTGGTCTTCGGAGGGTTCAGCGCAGAGTCATTGAAAGATAGAATTCGCGATTGTGGAGCGACCTTGGTGATTACAGCCGATGGTGGTTATCGGCGTGGGCAAGTGGTGCAGCTCAAGCCGAATGTTGATCAGGCGGTGGCGGCCTGTCCTGAGGTGCGGAGGGTGATTGTTTGCAAGAGGACTGGGACGGTGGAGAAGTTGAATGAAATCGATCGCTGGTGGCATGAGTTGGTGGCGCACCAGCCTACTGACTGCGCGCCAGAAAAGTTGGAGAGCGAACATCCTCTTTTTATTCTCTATACCAGCGGGAGCACGGGGAAGCCGAAAGGGATTTTGCATACGACGGCGGGTTATCTATTGGGGGCTCATTTGAGCACCAAGTTGGTATTTGATCTGAAGGAGACCGACTTGTTTTGGTGCACGGCGGATGTCGGTTGGGTGACGGGGCACAGCTATACGGTGTATGGGGCTTTGAGTAATGGAGCAACGACGCTGATGTATGAAGGGGCGCCCAATCAACCTGAGCCTGACCGATTTTGGCAGATTATCGCTAAGCATCGGGTGACTATTTTCTATACTGCGCCAACGGCGATTCGGGCATTTATTCGGTGGGGAGATCATTGGGTGCAAAAGCACAATCTTTCTTCGCTGCGGCTTTTGGGCTCGGTGGGCGAGCCGATTAATCCCGAGGCATGGATGTGGTATCACCGAGTGATCGGGGGCGGACGGTGTCCGATTGTCGACACTTGGTGGCAGACGGAAACAGGGACGCATATGATTACGACTTTGCCTGGGGCGAATTTCACGAAACCCGGATCGGCTGGAGTGCCTTTCTTTGGGGTGGATGTAGCGGTGGTGGACGATCAGGGCAAAGAGGTGAAGGCGGGGGTTCAGGGGAAGTTAGTCATTCGCAGGCCGTGGCCCTCGATGTTGCGTTCGATTTATGGAGATGCAGAGAGGTATGCGAAGACGTACTGGAGTGAGGTGCCTGGAACTTACTTTACGGGGGATGGTGCGAAAAAAGATAAAGATGGTTACTTTTGGATTTCTGGGCGGATGGATGACGTTCTGAATGTTTCAGGACATCGACTGGGGACGGCAGAGGTGGAGAGCGCTTTAGTGACACATCCTGCCGTAGCGGAGGCGGCGGTGGTGGGGCGTCCGGATGATCTGAAGGGGCAGGCAATCGTGGCTTTTGTCACGCTGAAGACGGGGCAAAAATCGGGTCCTGAATTAGTGAAGGCCTTGCGAGATACGGTAAGCCGAGAGATTGGTCCGATTGCCAAGCCTGACCAGATTCGCTTTACGGATTCGTTGCCCAAGACCCGCAGTGGGAAGATCATGCGACGGTTGCTGAAAGAGGTAGCGGCTGGGGGAGCGGTGAAAGGGGATGTGACTACTTTGGAGGATTTGAACGTGTTGGCCTCCTTGCAATCTTCTGCCACGGAGGAGGGATAAGCGATGTCGTGGCGTCTGCCAATTGCGGAAACGGGTCTTTTGGTGGTGGATGTGCAAGAGAAGTTAGTTGCGGTAATTCAGGAACCTAGCGATTGGTTGGCGAGGTTAGAAATTCTGGTGGAGGGAGCGCATCTCTTGGGATTACCGATTGAGTTCACGGAACAGGTGCCCTCGAAGTTGGGAAAAACTGTGTCAGCGATTTCGAAAGTTGCCGGAAGTGGGCGTAAGGCGATGGCCAAGACCCACTTTTCGGCGGCGGAGGCAGGAAGAAAACTGGGGAGAAGAAGAATTTTGGTGGCAGGGTGTGAGGCGCATATCTGTATTCGGCAAACGGTGTATGACTTACGGTTGAAGGAGTTAACTCCCGTGGTGGTGGCCGATGCGGTGGGTTCGAGGCGTGGACGGGATCGGGAGATGGCACTTGCGGAGATGAGGGCGGACGGGGTGGTGATCAGCACGGTAGAAGCGGTTCTCTTTGAAATGATGGAAAGCGCGGATCATTCCCGGTTTCGGGAGATCCAAGCTTTGATCAAATAGGGCCCTTGGCGGGGATGAAACTGCTTGTGGGTGAACAAAAGCAAACAGGTCTTGATTCTGCTAGCTCTTCAGGAAGGCGAAGCACACCCTTTACCCTTATGGAACCTGTCGCGGATCTGCAGCCAAGGTGGCCGGTGACAATCTCGGTCGTTCCCCGTGTCCCTGAAGGGTTAGAATCTCTGCGTAACTTGGCTTTTAATCTTTGGTGGAGCTGGAATTACGATGCGCTGGATCTTTTTAAAGAGTTGGACCCAGAGTTGTGGGAGTCGTGTGGGCACAGCCCAATCAAAATGTTGCGTCTGGTCAAGCAGGCTAAGCTAGAAGCGGCGGCAAAGGATAAGTTGTACCGAGATCAGGTGGAGAAGATGCATGATCGGCTGAAGGCTTATTTGGAAAGAAAAGACACCTGGTTTACAAAGAATCTTCCTCAAGAAAAAAAAGATAATCCTTTCGTTGCCTATTTCTCAGCGGAATTTGGCTTTCACGAGTCGTTGCCTAACTATTCGGGTGGTTTAGGCATTCTTGCGGGAGATCACTGTAAATCGGCTAGTGATTTGGGTTTGCCCTTTGTGGCGGTGGGGTTGCTGTATCGTTTCGGCTATTTCTTCCAAAAGATTAATCGGGAGGGTTGGCAGGAAGCTTCGGCGGTAGATAATGTATTCCAAGATTTGCCGGTACGTGAGGCGTTGGCGGCGGATGGGAAGAGCCCCATTGTGGTGGAGTTGGATCTGCCTGGTCGAAAAGTAAAAGCCAAGGCTTGGGAGGTGCGTATTGGGCTTACGCGGCTTTTTCTTCTGGATACGGATCTCCTGGAGAACTCGATCGATGATCGGCGAATTACCTATCAGTTGTACGGGGGAGATCACGAGATGCGGTTGCGGCAGGAGATAGTTTTAGGAATCGGTGGGGTCAAGGCTTTGGCGGCGATGGGATTGAATCCTTCGGTTTTTCACATGAATGAAGGGCATGCCGCCTTTCTTGGGTTGGAGAGGATTCGGCGATTAATTGTCGAGGACAAGCTTAGCTTTATTGAAGCGTTACAATTCGTGGCGGCGAGCGGGGTATTCACGACGCACACGCCCGTTCCAGCAGGAAACGATGCCTTCAGTCCTGCGCTGATGGAGGAGTATTTCGGTCGTTATCTACAGGAGTGTAAGATTGGTTTAGCGGATCTGCTTAAGCTGGGGCGTCCCTGGGCTTTCACGGAGGAGGAGCCCTTTAGTATGACGATTTTGGCTCTGCGTCTTTCACGGCAGGCGAATGGAGTGAGTGCGATTCACGGAAAGGTCTCCCGCGGAATGTGGCAGAACGTGTGGCCAGGAGTACCGAAGCCGGAGATTCCGATTCGGCATGTAACGAATGGGATTCACACGATGACTTGGATGGCGCCGGAGATTCGAGCTCTTCTAGAGAAGCAGGGAGGCCCGATGACCGAGGAGGACCTAGCCAAGGCGGAGGAGTGGAAGAAGCGGGTTGCTTTTAAGGACAAAGAGTATTGGGCGACCCATCAGAAGTTGAAGTTGCAGTTGTTGAATTTTGTTCGGGACAAGGCGAGAGCCCAACGCCTAAGAAATGGGGCGACCCCTGGTGAGATCCGGGCGACGGATCAACTATTTGACCCTAAGGCTTTGACGATTGGTTTTGCTCGGCGTTTTGCGACCTACAAGCGGGCGGCGCTACTTTTCCGGGATCTGGATAAGTTGGCGGAGATCGTCAATGATTCAGAGCGCCCAGTGCAGTTTCTCTTTGCGGGCAAATCTCATCCAGCAGATGAGGGGGGCAAAAAGCTGATCCAGCAGATCGTGCAGATTGCCGCCATGCCCCAGTTTAAGAACCGGATCTTGTTTGTGGAGAATTACGACTTCAATGTGGCCCGGTTTCTTTATCATGGCTGTGATGTTTGGTTGAATAACCCGACTCGTCCGCTGGAAGCCAGCGGAACCAGCGGGGAGAAGGTGATCACTAACGGTTGTTTAAACTTTAGCGTGCGGGATGGATGGTGGGATGAGGCTTATGACGGTACGAACGGGTGGGCGATTGGTGACGACACCTTTCGATTAGAGCCTGAGGTGCAGGATGAGTTCGATGCATTCTCGATTTACGAAATTCTTCGGCGCGAGATTGTCCCTCTCTATTACGATCAGGATGCTGAGGGGGTTCCGAAGCGTTGGATTGAGAGAGTGCGTCGTAGTTTAATGACGATCGGTCCTGTTTATAATACCTCGAGGATGGTGGCAGACTACGCAGGGGTATTTTATCGGAAGGCATCGGAGAAAGGTCGAATGTTTGCGGAGAACAAGTGGGCGAAGTCGAAAGAGCTAGCGGTTTGGAAAGAAAAAGTTCGGCAAGCATGGCCCGAAGTTCGGGCGAATGCGGTCACATGGAATGGTCCTACGCGGACGACGGTGAGCGTGGGGGATACGGTTCCGGTGACAACCAATGTATTTCTGGGGGTCTTGCAAAGTGGGGAGGTTGCGGTAGAGGCTTATTTGAAGGCGATTGAGCCAGGGGGTATTTCCAAAGTGGTCTCATTGGAGCCAACGGGTGGGTTAGTGAATGGATGGCAAAGTTATGCGGGGCGCGTTTCGGTAGAGGATTCGGGCAACTTCAATTTCAATGTGCGAGTGAGAC
Organism: uncultured Verrucomicrobiota bacterium; assembly: GCA_903956835.1. Classification (GTDB taxonomy): domain Bacteria; phylum Verrucomicrobiota; class Verrucomicrobiia; order Methylacidiphilales; family Verrucolacustridaceae; genus Verrucolacustris. The sequence goes on along the minus strand of CAJBOM010000062.1, from coordinate 13,091 downwards.
CTTCCCATCCTTCTTTGACTCAGGCGCACGAACTTCGTTTGATCACTTGGGCTGATTGAGGCGGTGTTTATGATCCGCACGGGTTGCGGAATTTGTACTAAGCGTAAAAGCATGGCTGGTAGAGCAATAAGAATACGCCCGAAGGTTTGACCCTTTTTTCAAAATCGCTAAGGTTATTGGCTATGTCGACGTCAGAAGTTCAAACCAGCTATGCCAAAGGGTCCAAGCCTGAGTTGGTCGGAATTGATCATGCTGAGGTTGATTTGGGGCGCTTGCGTAAAACGGTAGAGGCCTCGCGGGATTACCTGCTCGGATTACAAAAACCGGAAGGGTACTGGGTGGGGGAGTTGATCGTGGATACCACGGTGATCTGTGATTACCACCTGTTGATGTATTTGCGGGGGAAGATTGACCGGGTTAAGGAAGCCAAAATCGTGCGGAATATTTTGCAACGGCAGTTGCCTGACGGCGGGTGGCCAATTTATTTCGGGGGTCCGAGTAATGTGACCGCCACGGTGAAATGTTATTTCAGTTTGAAGCTGGCTGGCTTTACTCCCGATGAGCCAGAAATGAAAAGAGCTCGGGCGACGGCGCTTCGGCTGGGTGGTATTCCGCGAACCAACACTTATTGCAAATTATACTTGGCGATGCTGGGGCAGTACCCCTGGAAGTATTTACCCAACATTCCCCCCGAGATTTTGCTTTTACCCAATTGGGCGCCTTTCAACATTTTTGAGATGAGCTCTTGGACTCGGGCAATTGTGGTGACGCTTTCGGTGATACGGAGTTTCCGTCCTACGACCCATCTGCCCCCCGAAAAGCAGTTGCACGAGCTTTATCCCTATGGGGTTGAGGGAGGGCCTTTTCTGCATCCGGTGGAGAGCCGCTTCTTCTCGATGAAAAACTTCTTTGTCCGAGTGAATGATCTCTTGGGGTTTTTGGAAGGGCTTTCGTGGAAACCTTTTCGGAAGCGTGCTTTGCAAGTCGCGGAACGGTGGATCCTTGATCGGACAGGGCCCGAATCAGAGGGTTTAGCGGCTATCTTTCCTTCGATGATGAACACGATTCTGGCTTTTCAGTGTTTGGGCTACTCGGACGAGCATCCCGCGATGCGTAAGGCGACGCGGGATTTGGAGGCACTGGAGGTTGATGACTCCGAAAATAGTGATTTTCGAATTCAGCCTTGTCTTAGTCCAGTTTGGGATACGGCAATTACGATGACGGCCCTCTCGGCGGCTGGAGTGAAGCCGGATGCTCCCGCGATGACTTTGGGGGCTGATTGGCTGTTGTCTAAGGAAGTGAAGATGCGTGGGGATTGGGCGGTGAAGAATCCGACGAAGGTTACCGGCGGGTGGGCTTTTGAATTTGCCAATGATTGGTATCCCGACATTGACGATACGGCCAAGGTTCTGCTGGGTCTGCGACAGGCTCGGGCGAGTGACCCAGCCCAGCAGAAGGGGGCGACCGAGCGTGGACTGGCTTGGGCTCGTAGTTTTCAGTGTGATAACGGGGGGTACGGAGCCTTTGACAAGAACGTGAATAAGGAGTGGCTGGAGGATGTGCCTTTTGCCGATCACAACGCTATTTTGGATCCACCCTGCGCCGATATCACGGGTCGTCTTTTAGAGACGATGGGCAAATGTGGGGTAAGTAAAAAAGATCCACAGATTGCGCGGGCACTCCGGTTTTTACGGGAGACGCAGGAAGAGGATGGATCTTGGTATGGGCGTTGGGGAGTAAACTTTGTTTATGGAACGTGGCAAGTGCTGCGTGGTCTGCAGGCAATCGGTTACGATATGAACGAGCACTGGGTCATTCGTGGGCGGGACTGGCTGGAGTGTGCGCAGAATCCTGACGGGGGCTGGGGTGAGAGCTGTGGTTCATATGATGACACTCGCTTGAAAGGGCGCGGAATCAGTACGGCTTCGCAAACGGGTTGGGGACTGATGGGGTTGTTGGCCTGTGGGGATTTACAAAGGCCCAGCCTGAGGCGGGCGGCTCGTTACCTGATGGAAACTCAACAAAAAGATGGAAGCTGGGAAGAGAAGTACAGCACGGGAACAGGTTTCCCCTGCGTTTTTTATCTGCGTTACGATATGTATCGAAATAACTGGCCACTGCTTGCTCTTGGGGAGTATGAGGAATTGTTGAAGTCGTCTGGTGGGCATTAGCCCCTTGATGGGTTCGGGTTAAAGGCAAAGAAACTGCCCCGATGAGTACGGATTTAGCTTTGCCCGTTGGAATCCTTTTTCCGATGGAGTTTGAGGCAGAACTTATTTGGAGAAAGATGCGCGGATCTTCGAGAATGGAGGAAGGTTTAGAAACGAAGCGTGGGGTGTGGTCGAACACGCCGATAGTCTCGGCCCGAACGGGTATGGGGCATGCGGGGTTAACTGAGAAGGTTGGGAGTTGGTTGAAAAAGAATCCGTGCCGTGCGGTGATTTTGGCGGGATTGGCGGGAGCCTTGGATCCGGCTTGGGAAGAGGGTGATCTAACGTCTTTTCGATCGGAGGATTGGGATGAATTTCATCAGTGGAGCAAGATGCATCCCAAAGTGCGGCCTGGGAAATGGCACACAGCGCGGGAGATCATTGCGACTGGGGAGGCGAAGATTGCTTTAGGAAAGCGAACGGGGTGTGGGATCGTGGAGATGGAGTGGGATTATGTGGCGAAGGCGTGTTACGAGCAGGGGGTTCCACTGGTGGGGTTGCGAGGGGTAAGTGATCGTGCGGACAAACTGTTGCCTGCGGATCTTTTCCTTCTTGGGTGCGATGCGGTGACAGGAAAAAGCACTCCGATGAAAATTGCGTTACATTTGGCGGTTCGGCCTTGGCGCCTGATCGAGCTTCTGCCAGCGGTATCAGGTTGCACCCATGCGCGGAACGAGGTGAGCAGAGCGTTGAAGGATTTTTTGGATGGGTTGAGTGGGCAGTAGGCCATATCTGACTCAGAGTTAGGCCAGAGAAGTTTTACCACCCAAAGCGGTAAAAAACCGCCCCGCAAATACCTTCTAGGCGAGAACATACAAGACCAACGACCCCATGGAATTAGGGTCAGCGTGTAGATTTACCCGATGGCTTCGGCGGCTTGAAAGCCTGAGACTGTGGCACCCTCAATCGTGGCAGGCAGGCACGTTTCGATCCAATCCCCAGCTAAAAATAGGTTTTCTACGGTGGTAACGGCTCCAGGTCTAGCGAGGGGCTTGCCGCGTTCCCCATGGAAGGTGGCGTCGCGAGATTTGTAGACGAGGTGGTGGGTAACTACGGCAGAACGACTTTCGGGGAGAAGACGATGAATTTCGTGGAGGATAAGTTCGACGAGTTCTTTTCCGGTTTGATCGATAAGTTCGCCGACCGCACTGATGACGGCGGCGTAAAGGTGGCCTTTGGCGCCTGAGGGAAGAGTGGAGGTGCGATCAAAAACCCAGTGAAGAGGGGAATCAAGAAAACCGGTGATAAGATCTGCGGTCAGGGGTCGATCAGTCCAAAGATGAACGCCGAGGATGGGTCCTGGCAAAAGAGAGCGGGCCAGAGTGGTGGCATGATCGGAAGCCGGAAGAAGTTTTGCCGCGGCAGTCCAAGGTACGGCCAAGACCACCTGATCGAAAAACCGCTCCTCCCCGTTCTTGAGGATGATGGAGGCGACACGATGGTTGGATTCGTCGTAGCGCAGGGATTCGATGGGTTGAGCCAGGTGGAGTTGGCCACTGGTGGCCTGAAGAAATGCCCCTAACTCAGGATGGATTAAGTTGGAGAGGCCATGTTTGTCGAAATAAATGGCGGCGTCTTTGGCTGAGGCAAAGAGAGCTCGGCGGGTGACTTCCCAGAACAGTTTGGCATCGGCGTTCTGGGTGGGTGCATTGAGGGCGGCTAGGCAGAAGGGTTCCCAGAGTGCACGAATCGAGCCGGGGGTTTGCGCTAAACGTTCCAGCCAAGTCTGGGTGTCTTCGCCTGGCTTGGGGGGCTGGCGATTGGCGCGGCGGGGGAAGTTAAGGATAGCCCAGCGATCGGCATGGTTGACTTCACGAAAGCCGAAAAGACCGAGAAGAAGATGAAAGGGTGGTGGCAGGGAAGAGGAGCGAAGAATAGAACGACCCTTTTGGGCGCTGACAAACGAGAGATCGAGGCGCTGGTGCTTTTCGAGGCGGTCATCATTCCCGAGGCCTTCGATGAGCTCGAGGGTGCGGTGATAGCATCCCATGAGAATGTGTTGGCCATTGTCGAGAGTGGTTTCGGTTTTTGCTTCTCGATAGCTATGGGCACGACCACCGAGATATGGCTTCGCTTCAAAAAGTTCCACGGAATGGCCTGCTTGGGTTAGGCGGTAGGCTGCGGCACAACCGGCAAAACCGCCGCCGATAACGGCAATTTTGGAGGGTAACCGTCGAGAAAGAATGGGTTTTCCTAGGCGATTTCGTTCTCGGCGCAAAGCTTTCAGTTTTTCCCAACGCGAAAGTTTTACGGGGCCACGAAGGACTTCGAAGTTGCGACTGCGGATCTTTTCCAGGAGATCGCGGTAGACTCCGGTCATGAGGAGGGCGGCGGAGAGGTGGGGGCGGTCCGAGGGAGGAATAAGACGATCAGCTTTTTCGAAATAGTGACGGGCGCGAAAGTATTGCAGACGAAGAAGGCGACGCATACCTGGGGTGGGATGAGACTGGTGAAAATCTTCTTCGGTAACGGCAAAAGCTCTGCACTCTTCTTGGGGAAGATAGATGCGCCCGTAGGTTTTGAGGTCGTGGGAAACATCGCGAAGGATATTGGTTAACTGGAAAGCGAGGCCTAGGGCGACGGCGTAGTCGGTCGCCGCTCTAGTTTGGCAGGTGAAAATATTAATCGAAACAAGGCCGACGGCAGAAGCCACTCGGTAACAGTATTTCTGAAGGTCTTGGAAGCTTTCATATCGGTTCTTGGTCAGATCCATCTCCACTCCAGCGATAATCTCGAGAAGCGGTTCGGGAGGGATTAAGTATTGGCGAACGACGGGGGCTAACTCTTGGGCGAGGGGTTGGACGGGCTTTCCATGGTAAATGGCTTGGATATCTTCCCGCCAGAGCTGAAGTTTGGCTTGGCGTTCTGCGAGCGGGCGGGTGGTTTCGTCAGCAATATCGTCGACTGTCCGGCAAAAGGCATAAAAAGAGGACATGGCTTGCCTCTGTTCTCGTGGGAGGCAGATAAAAGAAAGGGCAAGATTCGAACCGCTTTTTCGAGTGATTCGTTCCCCAGTGCCAAGAGAAGGAATTGGAGTGTTCATCCGCCAAAAAAGGCCTGAATCGCCAACCGGATGAAATCTAGTTTCCTGACGACGGGTCGGTGGGTAAGGGTGTCGTAGTTCTGGCGTTCGATCTTGCGCAGAATCTCCGTTCCCCCGAGCCAAGTGAGCCGAATTTCCCAAGAGAGAGGGCGTTTTAGTCGATGCGTGAGAGGTTCGCCTTGATGGAAAAATTCCCAGGCACGTTCCGACTGGTAGCGAAGAAGATTACGGAAGTTTGGGGTGACCTTCCCTGCGAAGAGGTTCTTTTCGGTCACGCCGAATCTTGGGAGATCATCGAGGGGAAGGTAAATGCGGTCCTTGCCGAGATCGACAGAGACGTCCTGCCAGAAATTCGCTAATTGGAGCGCGGTACAGATGTGGTCGGAGAGTTGGGCTAGTTCGCCGCTCCGTTCTCCATGGATCAAGAGGACAAGGCGACCGATGGGGTTGGCGCTACGACGGCAGTAGGCGAGGACGTCGGAGAAGCTTTGATAGCGGCGTTGGACAATGTCTTGTTCGAAGGCGCTGAGCAGGTCGGAAAAAAGCGATTCGGGGAGATTGAGTTCGGCCTGAGTTTTCTGGAGTGGGGCAAAGATCCAAGCGTAGTTGGGGTCGTAGGGAAGACCTTGTTGGGCGTTCTGCCATGCTTGGCGGTATTGGCGAAAGATATGAAGACGCACGGCTTCGCTGGGGGCGGATTGGAGAGGGGACTTATGGCGAGGATCGGCGTAACCTTCGTCGGCTAGATCGTCGGCGACACGGGCGAAGGCATAGACAGCGTGGACATGGTGGCGAAGGTTTTTGGGAACGAGGCGTCCAACTGGAAAGTTCTCGTAGTGGGATTGGGCCAACTGAGTGCAGGCCGCGTAGGGGTTAACCGCAGGGGGTGGTGTTTGGGTAGGTGGAGGAACGGTGCTCTGAAGCATCGAAAAATAATTACAGAAAGGAGGGCCTGAGGCGAGACGACAAGTGGCCTTGACCCTTAAGCGAAAGAGTATACATATGTGTAATGAAGCAGGGACAAGGTTCCGCAGAAAAGATCATTGGGTTTATCCGATCGGCGACGCGTCGATATCAGCGTCCCCCGACGATTCGAGAAATTCAGGCTGCCTTGGGATTTAAAAGTCCGCGGGCGGTGACCTATTTTCTCGAAAAACTTGAAAAAGCGAGGCGGGTGGTTCGACGGGGGCGTTCGAGGGGGATTTTTCTGGTTGGGGAGGAGCGGGGGGAGGAAACGGTGGCAGTTGGGTTACCTTTCTTCTCCGCGATCCCTGCAGGGCGGGGGGATGTGGCAGATGGAGTTCCGGACAAGCATTTACAGATTGAGCCTAGTCTTTTCGGGTTGCGGAAAGCTGGGAATGCCTTTGTGGTGAAAGTGCGTGGACGAAGTATGGAGGGAGCGGGAATTCGGGATGGGGATTTGGCAGTGTTGGAGAAGCGGGAAGCGAAAGCTGGGGAGGTAGTAGCAGCTTTGTTCGATGGGGAGGTTACATTAAAGCGTTTGATGGGAACGGGGAGGAACTTATTTCTTCAATCTGAAAATCCCGATTATCCCGATCTGCGGCCCCGGCAAGAGATGGAGATTCAGGGGGTGCTGGTGGGGCTAGTTCGTCGTTGGCAGGGCTGAACAACTTAGAAAAAAATCTGGTCGAAAGGGATGGGGTAAGGCCACGATCAAGGATGCGTTATCTATCGGGAATTCAGCCCACAGGGAGGCTTCATTTGGGCAACTATTTTGGGATGATCCGTTCTGCAGTGGAGATGCAGAATCAGGGAGAGGCCTACTATTTCCTGGCGGACTACCATGCTTTAACGGGGGCCTCGGAGCCTGGGCAACTACCCTCGTTGGTCCAAGAGACCTTCTTAGATCTGCTGGCTTGTGGGGTGGATCCAACAAAGGCGGTGGTTTTTCGCCAAAGTGCGGTGCCTGAGGTTCACGAGTTGGCGTGGTATCTTTCGACGGTGACCCCAATGGGGCTACTGGAGAGGTGTCACAGCTATAAGGATAAGGTGAGCCGTGGGTTAGCGGCTTCGCATGGTCTTTTTGCTTACCCTGTGCTGATGGCGGCGGACATTTTGATGTATGATGCGGATCGGGTTCCGGTGGGTCAGGATCAGAAACAGCACCTCGAGGTGGCACGGGACATTGCAGGAAAATTTAACGAGAAGTACGGGCAGGTTTGGAAGTTGCCGGAGTCGGTCATTCGAGAAGATGCGGGGGTGGTGCCAGGGGTGGACGGACAGAAAATGAGTAAATCGTACGGGAACACCTTGGAAATTTTTGCTCCAGAAAAAGATCTGCGAAAGAAAATTATGGGAATCAAAACCGATTCCACCCCAGTGGAGGCACCGAAGGCAGTGGAGGGAAGTACTCTCTGGGGATTGGCACGGCTTTTGGGTCGAGAAGATGAGCGGGCGGAGTATCGCGGCTTGTTGGAGAAAGGGGGGGTGGGATATGGAGATTTAAAGAAAAGACTGGCTGATCTTGTTTTGCAGGAGTTTGCAGTTATGCGGAAAAAGCGGGAGGAGTTGGCGGCCGACCCTGCTCAACTTGGGCGCTGGATGGCGCAAGGTGCAGAAAAAGCGCGAAGCAGTGCGAACCAAGTTTTGGCTCGTGTTCGTGCCTCGGTGGGGACGAATTGATGATTCCGATGTTGGAGTTGCCTGGGGGGGAAGCTTTGCGCGTAGAGTTGAGCGCTTTCACGGGTCCGTTGGATCTGCTGCTTCATCTGATCAAAGAGCAAGAGATGGATATTTATGACATCCGGCTAGAGAAGCTAACCGAGCAGTATCTCAGTCGCTTGGACAAGATGAGGGAAGAGAACCTTTCGGTGGCGGGAGAATTTCTGGTGATGGCGGCTACGCTGGTTTATTTGAAAAGTCGTTCTCTTTTGCCCGTGCAGGATCGGTTGCCGGAAGATGTTGAAGATGAAGATCCCAAGTGGGAGTTGATTCGGCAGTTGATTGAGTATCGCAAATTTAAGGAGGCGGCAGGGCAGTTGGGTGATCGCGAGGCGCTTCATTCGCGCATCTTTGGGCGGACACCAGAACGGGTGATTGCTCCTGTGGCTTTGCAAGGGCCAGGGCAAGTTTCGATGTTTGATTTGGTCTGGGCCTTTCAAAAGATTCTCCGAAATGTGGAAGATCGTGCCCGAGCGGGGCGATTCCAAGACGAGGAGTTTACCGTAGGGCAAAAAATCGAATTTCTGCTCGATCGAATGACTCCAGGAGAAGAGGTGCTCTTTGAGGATCTCTTTCGAACGGCATCTTCGCGTGGGGAGGTGGTGGTCACTTTCTTGGCTTTATTGGAGTTGATTCGCCTGCAGCAGTTGGCGGCGTGGCAGGAAGGGCCCTTGATGCCGATTCGGATTCGGAGGGCACCAGAACCCTTTTCAGAAGACTTACCCTTGAGTGTCCCCGAGGAAGTTCCCCAGATTCCTGGGGAAGGTGCTGGCCAACCGCCCGACCTTTCCGCAGTTTAAAGGGTAACGATGATGGAATGGGCACGAGTACTGGAAGCGCTGTTATTTGCGGCGAGTGAACCGATGGAACCGTCGCGTCTGACGACGCTATTACGGGATGGGCCGGACGGGGGCCAAGGGTGGCCTGAAATTAAAGAGGAGGAGTTGCGTGAGGAGTTGGTTCAGCTTTCGGAGCGGTTGGCCCCACGGGGTTTAATTCTGCGTGAAGTGGCGGGTGGATTTCGGATTGGCACGGCCCCTGATTTGTCGGGTTGGGTGGCCAAGCTCAAAGGAGTGGTCCGTCCTCCACGGTTGAGTCCGCCCTCCTTAGAAACCATGGCGGTGATTGCTTATCGCCAACCGATTTCTAGAGCGGAGATCGAGGCGGTGCGTGGGGTCGATTGCAGTGGCACGTTAGATACCTTGGTGGAGCGCGGGATTATTCGGATTTCCGGACGGAGTGAAGCTCCTGGGCGCCCGATTTTGTATGGGACGACTCCTCTTTTCTTAGAGCATTTCGGATTGCGAGATTTGGATGAACTTCCGAATTCGGAAGAGTTGCGCCGAGTTAAACTGCCTGTCCCAGCAGATCCGGCGGGCCCCCAACAGAAGGAGTTGCTGCATGAAGCTGTCGAGCCTGCGTCATAAAGTGGATCGATTGGATGACCAGTTGGTCCGTCTGCTTGAGCAGAGGTCGAAGGTGGCGCATGAAATCGGCAGGCAAAAGATCAAGGCAGGGCATTCTGTTTTAGCCCCAGCGCGGGAGGCTATACTTTTTCGTCGTTTGGAAGGAAAGTTAAAAAATAATGGGGCTTTGAATCTGGCTAGCCTGCGCGCCATTTACCGCGAGATCCTTTCTAGTGCGAGAGAGGTACAAGGAGGAACGAGAGTGGCCTACCTCGGGCCGCAGGCTTCCTACTGCCATCAGGCTGCGCGGGAGAGGTTTGGTGGGAGCACCGAGTTAGTTCCTTGCCCCAGCATGGCGGAGATATTTTCTGCAGTGGATCGTGGAGAGGTGGATGCGGGGGTAGTGCCGATGGAAAACTCTGGAGAGGGAGCGGTGGGGGCAACGCAGGAGGCTTTGATGACAAATGCGGTTTGGGTTTGTGGGGAGATTTACCTTCCGATTCGGCATGCACTTCTGGCCCGCACGGCAAAGGGTCCGCTACGGGTTCTGTATAGTCACCCCCAAGCCTTGGCGCAGTGTCGGCACTGGTTGGCTCTGCATTTGCCAGGGATTAAGGTGATTGAGGTTTCGAGTACGGCTGAGGGGGCTCGGCGCGCTTCACAGGAACAAGGGTCGGCCGCTTTGGCAAGTCCCTGGGCGGCAAAAATCCATCGGCTGCACATTCGCAATCGGGAAGTCCAAGACCAACCTGGGAACAGCACGAGGTTTTTGTGGATTGGCCAAGAGCCAGCACCAGCTACGGGCAAGGATAAGACGAGCCTGCTCTTTACTTTGCCCCATCGGGCGGGGGCGTTAGCTCGAGCGTTAGGAGTCTTTGCTCAGAGGAAGTTGAATTTATTAAAAGTGGAATCGCGTCCTGCACCAGGCAAGCCCTGGGAGTACGTCTTTTTCGTGGATGTGCGTGGCCATGCGGATCGACCTGAATTTAGAAAAGCGCTGGCTCGCTTACAGAAATTAACTTTGGATTTACGGGTCTTAGGTAGCTATCCGGAAGAGCGCTAAGATGGCTGAGGAGAGTGCGCCCCCACCGCCGGGCGGGGAGGTGGAAACTGGGAAGAAAAAGCTACGTCTTAAAGTTACCCAGGTTAAAGAAAATGCGCCGAGGGTTAGGCGAAGGGTTATCTCTGCAGTGCCGGCGGCGATTCCTGGGGTACAAGCGGCCCAGGCGGTGGAAGCGAATCGGGTGGGAGCAGGTCGGATCCTTCTTGATCTTGGACGGGCTTTCGGCGAATCGATCCGTGGTTGGGACAAAAAAATCTGGGTCTGGGTGGGAGTAGCGGTTGGGGTGATGTTGCTTTATGGGAGCTGGACTGAGTGGAGAAGGACGGTAGTGCGGGTGCGGGTAAATCTGAATGAGATACGATTGGGCGACCAACCTGAGGTTTTGATTCTTTATGACTTCAGCGAAAGGTTAGCTGGGTTACGTCGCGATTACGGGCGGAGGTTGGCTCCGATTCGTCCCCAGATTCGGGAGTTGGAAAGGACTCTTATTTTAGCGAAGGCGGATGCAGCGGGTACGGCGGAGAAAACCCGAATGGTTGAGGATGTCTTGCACCAAGAGACGGGAAAAGCGAAAGCGGTTTATGATGAGTACCGCACCTCGGTGAGTAAACTATGGCTAGAGGAGGCGGGTTCATTGGATCTGGAGTTTGATGCATATCGAAAGAAGTTTTTAGAGGAGGTGGAGGTTCGAGCACGCGAGGTGGGGCTGTTTTATCATCCGGAAGAGGATGAAGATCTCCAGCAACCCGAGATTGCGGCAAATGAGTACCGTCTGGCCCTTTATCGTGCACCTCCGAGCATTAAGATGCCTGACCAGTTCGGTTGGATTGAGAAGAAGCTGATCGAGTGGCGAAAATTCGAAAAGGACTGGAATGCGCGTTACAAGGGCTTGGGGGCAAAGGCGAAACTGTTGAGGAGTCCCGCGAGTACAAGCCTAGACGAAAAAAAAGAGCGAGTGGGCATTCAGGCTAAGGAGCTGGAGAAATTTCGTGGGGATGCGGTGGCGATTCAGCAGGAGGTCAAGGGCTACGAGGATCGGTTGAAAGAGTTGCGGGCGAAGGAGGCTTTGGCCAAGGGACCTTTTGAGGAGGACGTCGCGGCAATCCCTGACGCCTTTCTTTGTCAGCGGATTCCTTTAGACGCAGACACCGCCGAGATCACGGTGAAGGGGAAAATGGCTGTGGCGGCCCCGAATACGTTGCGGGTGGTGATCCGGGGAAAGCGAAACGGGGAAATCGCGTGGGTGATTTTACCTTTCGAGCCATCGCCGCATAAGCGAGTCGAGGTTATGGTGAAGGATGCTGATTTTCACCCAGTCAGTGACTGGCTGGAAGAGTAAGGTCAGTGATAGATCTGGAACAGGCCCCAAAGAACTTTAGCTGCCCCTAAAGAAACGGCTAGGGCGGCTCCGAGGTAAAGGAGCCAGTTTGGAATGCAGGTATCAGGCTTTTTTGGCTGATTTTGGTTCATGTGGATTTTTCCAAAGAAGATATTTTTTCACATCCCGCCCTAGAAGAGTCAGAAAAATTCCCACGATGAGAGTGTCGTCCACGATGCCGACGATGGGAAGAACGTCGGGGATGAGATCGAAGGGATTGATAAGATAAATTAGGCCGAGAATACCACCAACGATAGTGGCGGCAGGGATTTGGCGATATCGACGGGCAAAGAGATCACGGAACATCGCAGGGGCTATGCGGACTAGGGAAGGTAACTCGGTGAGTTTTGGGGTGAGTCGAATGAGTTTCATCGGAACGGCTAAGCTTTGCAGAAACGGCGCGGGTTAAAAGATAATGCCAAAGGGGTGAAAAAGGAGTAGGTGTGTTTCCTGCTCGACGGAGGGAGGACTAGCTCCCATTGTCTGATGATGAATATTACAAAGCTCAGTATGTTAATCGGGGTTTGCTTAGGAATAGTTTCTTTTCAAGGTCTGGCTCAGACGCCCGAAGCGGCAGCTGCTCCCTCGGCAGCAGTTCCTGCGGTGGACAAGGATGGTTTACTGAAGAAGGTGGCGGCGGCGATTAATCCTGATGCGGAGGGAGATCGGACGGAGCGCTTTCGGATGGGGTTGGCGGCTTTGGCTGATCTCAATCAGGCGGGGACGACGCCAGAGCAGGCACTGGCGCAAGCTAAGACCTCGGGAAGCTTGAGTGGTTCGAAGGTCGATAAGGCAAGTACCATGCTGATGGAGATGTGGACGTTGAATGTCGATCGGATGACGGAGTCTGCCACACTGGAAGCTCTGCGCAGTGGTAAGATGCCTAGTCCTGGTTTGAAGCGGCCGTAAGAGATAAAAGGAAACATCTCCTGCCGCACTGGCAGCTGCTGGGGGGGGTTACTTTCCGTGCCGTTGGGGAAGCCAACTTGGCTTTTCTGGATTTGCCATGTTGGTCGGGCGCTCTGCCGTAGGGGTGAGATTACTCGATTTTCCAGAGTCGCTGTCCTTGTCCTCCGTCAGGGCATGGTTGATGACTAGGGACAGGAGGGTGAGGAGAAACACAAATATCTTCATTCCCTGACTCAAGATGAAAAGTTGCTTTCGTCAAGGAAGAGGCTTGCGAAAAAGAAATTAGGTTTCAGTTTTCATAGGATGCGTTCTCTTAGTCTTCTTTTTCTCCTTTGGGTCGGTTGGTGGAACTGTGCCCAAGCCGAGGAGATGCCGATTCAGTTTAGCACTGCTCTGCAAG
>CAJBOM010000061.1 GCA_903956835.1 uncultured Verrucomicrobiota bacterium | reverse complement strand
GAGGCCTGGATCGAGGACGTGTCGAAAATTGTCCATGTCTTTCCAGGAGCGGAGGGGCAGGGAGCGGAGCGATTTGAAAAAGGGGCGGTCGTCGTGATAAAAAAATAAGGCCAAGAAAGCTCATTTTAAAAGGTCTCCGCGGTAGTTGAGTTTTGGAAAAGCTTAGGGAAGATAGGATAATAGGATAAAGGAGGATTTGTGTTTATGGCAAAAGGACAAGAATGGGCCACTCGTATTCGGGAAGAAGTGCAAAAATCAATCATTGGGCAGGACGAAGTCATCGAGAGGCTTTTGGTCGCCCTTCTGGCCAACGGGCACGTGCTACTCGAGGGGTTGCCAGGGTTAGCAAAAACACTTCTGATTAAAAGTCTTGGGGCAGCCATGGGGCTGGAGTTCGAGCGAATTCAGTTTACGCCAGATCTTCTGCCAAGTGACGTGGTCGGCACGATGGTTTTTCAGCCCAAGGAAGGAACCTTTCGCGTTCATCAAGGACCGGTTTTCGCCAACCTAGTTTTGGCGGACGAAATTAATCGGGCTCCAGCTAAAGTTCAGAGTGCTCTGCTGGAGGCGATGCAGGAACGGCAGGTGACAATAGGAGGACAAACCCATCTTCTTCCCAAGCCTTTTCTGGTCATGGCGACGCAGAATCCGCTCGAGCAAGAGGGAACCTACCCGCTACCTGAAGCCCAGACTGACCGTTTTCTTTTTAAGCTTCTGGTGGACTACCCATCCGAGCACGAAGAGCGGAGAATGATGGAGCGATGGGGACAACTGAGCATGCAACCAAAGTTGTCGGCGGTTTCTTCTGGAGAAGAGCTTCTTTCGCTCAGGGCGAAGGTGGATGAGGTGCATTTGAGCGCGCCACTGCAGGCCTACATGTTGGCCCTTGTCCGTGCGACCCGAGAAGCAGCAGCCAACCATAACGGAGCAGCGGGAAGTGCCGCGAAAGTTCTTTCTTATGGGGCGAGCCCACGGGCTTCCCTCGCGCTGGTGCAAGCGAGTCGGGCGCTTGCTTGGCTCCATGGAATGGATCACGCCACACCAGAAGTGGTTCAAGAAATCTTCCTTGATTCCTTGCGGCACCGAGTGGGATTGACTTATGAGGCCGAGGCGGAGGAAACCTCTACTGACGAAATCCTGCAGGGCGTTCTCGCGCGGGTGCCCGTGCCGACAGCGGCGTAAGGAGGAGAAAAGGAGCTGACGAAGATGAGTACGGCAGTTGCGCCTGGAGAGGTCGCTCGCAAAGCCCCGCTGGCTCTATTGCGAAAACTAGAGTGGCGCGTGCGCATGGCGGCGGACTCTTTTTTGGGTGGGGAATATCGCTCCGCTTTTCGCGGACGAGGAAGAGAGTTTGATCAGGTGGTTAAATACGAGTTTGGGGACGATGTGCGGGACGTGGATTGGAATGTTTCCGCGAGGCTGGGCGAACTCTATCGGAAAAAGTTTATTGAGGAGAGGGAGCTAACCATCGTTTTGTTGATGGAAGACACCCCAGCCCTACAGTTCGGTTCGGGCACGCGAACGAAACGCGAGGCGCTACTCGAATTGGCGGGGCTTTTTGCACTGACCGCCGCAGGCAATCGAGATCGGGTGGGATTTTGGCACGCCACCCCCGCTGGGCATCAGGTTCGGCAACCCGTCAGGGGGAGGGTCAATATTGTCAGGACAGCGGCGACACTATTAGGAACACCGATTCCCAAGCTGGAGGACGGTATGGAGGCCTCCTTGGACTGGAAACTTTTCTTCCACGCGTTTCCCAAACACAGCGTGGTTTTGTGGCTGGGAGATTTTCCTCCTCGGGCGGTGGGGCCAGGGTGGGCGGCGCTGAGAAAAAGGTACGAGATGATCGGGGTGCGGGTGGATGATCCTTGGGACATCCATTTGCCGTCCTTAGGCATTCTGCCAGCGGTCGATCCTGAGTCTGGGGAAGTGCTGGCTTTTGATATGGGAACGCGCGAAAGCCAAGAGAGGCATGCCGCCTGGGTGGCAGAACGAGAGGCGGCTTGGCAAGAGTGGTTCCCCAGCCCAACTCAGAGATTAACCGCAAGCACGGAGGGAGATCTTCTCGACCCGTTGGTGACTTTCTTTCGTCGCAGAATGAGGGGAGCAAGAAAATGAGTCCCGCTCTTTTACCTGGGGGTTGGACTTTGGCGGATCCTCTGTGGCTATTGGCACTGCTCTTAATCCCTCTTGCCGTTTGGTGGAGGGGACGACGGGCGAGGCCGGTGTTGGTTATTCCGCGAGTGGCCAGATGGGCGGGAGCTCCTGCTGTATCGCTGGGGAGACTTCCCTCGATTTTGGCGGGCGGCGGAGTGGGTTTGCTGGTTGTGGCGCTGGCGCGACCCCAGCAATTGGAAGAAAAGAAGCAGATCCGGCAAAAAGGGTATGACATTATGTTGGCGATCGATCTTTCGCCGAGCATGTTGGCGGAGGATTACGAAGGGCCGAATGG
>CAJBOM010000060.1 GCA_903956835.1 uncultured Verrucomicrobiota bacterium | reverse complement strand
GGCGGGGTTAGTGATGCAACGGCAGCTGGTTGCTCCGCGGCCGGAGCCAACATCATGGTGGCGGGCTCCCATCTTTTTAGTCAATCCGACCTAACTCAAGCGGTTGCCAATCTCCGCGCTGCTGCTGGTTCGGCGAATGTTTCAGGGTAGAGTTAGTTTCTTCCTCTTACTATGGACCCTATTCTTACTCGCAACTTTTGTATCATTGCCCACGTCGACCACGGCAAGACCACTCTATCTGACCGTCTACTGCAGGCTACTGGGCTGATTGCCGAACGCGATATGCAGGCTCAACTGCTTGACTCGATGGACTTGGAAAGGGAACGCGGAATCACCATTAAAGCCCATCCTGTTAGTTTGAATTATAAGGCCAAAGATGGGAAGACCTACCTCCTCAACCTAATTGATACTCCGGGTCATGTGGATTTTTCGTACGAAGTTTCACGGTCTCTCGCTGCCTGCGAAGGAGCTCTCCTCGTGGTCGATGCAGCACAAGGCGTGGAAGCCCAGACCGTGGCGAATGTGCATTTAGCCAATCGCGAGGGCCTGACTCTTATTCCGATTATCAATAAGATCGATCTGCCAAGCTCGGATATTCCCGGAGTCAAAAAACAGTTGGAGGAGATTTTGGCCATCCCTGGAGACGAGGCGATTCTCGTCAGCGCAAAAACAGGGCAGGGGATTAGCGACGTCTTGGAGGCAATTATTGCTCGCCTACCACCTCCCAAGAACGCTGACGGGAAAGAACTCAAGGCACTCGTATTCGACAGCGTTTTTGATACGTTTCGCGGGGTGATCGCTTATGTGCGGGTGATCAGCGGAGAAATCACTGCGGGCACCCCAATTCAATTGATGCAGAGTGGGCGAAAGTACGAGACCAAAGAGGTGGGGACATTTACTCCTAAAATGACTGTGGGGAAGAAACTAGGACCAGGAGACTCAGGATATTTAGTGGCTAATCTGAAAACCACCGCGGAGATTGATATCGGCGATACGATCACCAGCTCAATTCACCCCGCTAAGGAACCGTTGACTGGGTTTCGCAAGGTTCAGCCGATGGTTTTTTCAGGCCTCTATCCGATCAATACAGAAGACTTTGAAAAGCTTAAGACAGCCTTAGGAAAGCTTCAGGTCAATGATTCCTCCTTAGTTTTTATTCCAGAAAGCTCACCTGCACTTGGGTTTGGATTTCGATGCGGCTTCCTAGGGCTTTTGCATATGGAAATTGTACAAGAGAGGCTTTCACGTGAGTTTTCCATGGAAGTTTTGTCCACCTATCCCAGTGTTATTTACGAGGTCCGTTTAACTAGCGGCAAGATACTTTCAGTTGAGAACCCAGTGCAACTTCCTGATCCCAGCGTGATCGAGGAGATTCGTGAACCGATGGTGACCGTGTTCCTTCTTTGTCCCAATGAGAATATCGGAGACCTAGTTTCCATGGTTCGAGAGAAAAGAGGGGATGTAAAGAAAACCGATTCACTGGATGCCAAGCGGGTCATGCTGACCACTGAGATTCCTTTGAGTGAGATTCTGGTTGATTTCAGCGATCGGATTAAAAGCATTACCCGCGGATATGGTTCAATGGATTACGAACACGGTGTTTATCGAGCCGATGATTTAGTTAAACTCGAAATCCTGGTTAACGGGGAGCCGATGGATGCCTTTAGTTGCATTGTCCATCGCGAGAAAGCTCCTTCTCGCGGGCGCGCCCTGACCGCAAAACTAAA
Source organism: uncultured Verrucomicrobiota bacterium (assembly GCA_903956835.1). Classification (GTDB taxonomy): domain Bacteria; phylum Verrucomicrobiota; class Verrucomicrobiia; order Methylacidiphilales; family Verrucolacustridaceae; genus Verrucolacustris. The sequence continues at coordinate 763 of CAJBOM010000060.1, read as the reverse complement.
GGAGGTAATTCCTCCTCAGCTCTTTAAGGTGTCCTTGCAAGCGGCCATCGGAGGGAAGATTGTTGCCCGCGAAGATGTTAAAAGTGTTGGCAAAAATGTGACTGCCAAGTGTTATGGCGGTGACATTTCTCGGAAACGGAAACTCTTAGAGAAACAGAAGGAAGGAAAGAAGCGAATGAAGCAGTTCGGAAAGGTGAATATTCCGCAGGAAGCTTTCCTTCAGGTCCTGAAGGCGTTCGGAGATTAAATCATGATTGATTACTTGTTTTTTGGAAAAGCGAAAGAAGAGCGGACCCAGCTCCGTGCGATCTCACATTTTCTGGCCAAACGAGTGCGCTACGGCAGGGATATTTTGCCGACGGCACTTCTTTCAAGACTTCAGGAGGCAAGAAGTCTTTGCGCCAAGGCACTAGACTGGAGGATGGCATCAGGACAAAGACAGGAAATTCTGACTCAATTAGATAAATCCTATGGAGATTTACTCCGGACCGACCGACATCATGGTCGTCGTGAAAATGCCGAGGTGGCTTTGGTGGCGATTGCTTTAGCACTTGGGGTGCGCGCGTATTTCTTTCAGCCCTTCAAAATCCCCACTCATTCCATGCGACCTACTTTGCTGGGCATATTAAATCAGCCGGAACTAAGTTCTCCGCCCCATTTCTTTCCACGAGTATTTGATTTTATTTGGCTTGGTAAAAGTTACCACCGCGCCGTTGCTCCGAAAGACGGCACTATTCTATCCGTTCGCGAGGGGCGGTTGGGC
>CAJBOM010000059.1 GCA_903956835.1 uncultured Verrucomicrobiota bacterium | reverse complement strand
TATCCCGCTGCCTTAACCGTTGTTTCTACCGCGTGACTAATTTCTCCCAATCGAGCACCACTTCGCGCCTTTTGGATTCCCTCGTGCAACGAAGCCTGCGTCCGCTCAAGTAACTTCTGCCGTGCAGGAGTAATCGCGCCTAAACCCACGGTTGTCGCCGTGTCCCCTACCCAACCATTCAACAGAATGCCGACATCCAGTTTCACCACATCCCCATAGGCCAACCGCCTTGGCCCACCAATTCCATGAACCACCTCCTCATTAACGGAAATACAAAGTTGTCCAGGAAACTTGCGGTACCCAAAAAAAGCACTCCGGGCCCCGTACTGATTGATAATCTGCCCCGCCCACTCATCTACCTGCCCAGTGGTCAGGCCAGGTTCTAATCGCAGGACTAACTCCTCGAGAATTTTGCGAGCCAAACGACAACTGGCCCGCATTCCCACGACCCCCGCCGCATCCTTGATCGGAATCGTCGGCATGGCCCAAGGGGCCTTAGCGAAGGGTGATGACGATACCGCCCAATGCGATGATCGCGATGATGACAAGAAGCCAAGCGATCTGCCGCTCAGAAATGGCACCCGAAGTCGAACCAGGACCACTCACGCTGCGTCCTTTGATCCGGCCTTTCTTCAAAAACCCATCGTAATGCCTTTGCAGAAGATAAGTTTCCGCCTGCCGCATCGTGTCCAACATAACCCCGACAATAATCAGTAGTCCCGTACCGCCGAAAAACTGAGCCGTGATACTAGGAACACCGAGGAAATTCTGTACAATCATCGGCAAGACAGCCAAGGCGGTTAAGAAAATTGCTCCAGCAAAGGTCAGCCGCGTCATTGAATAGTCCAGAAACTGAGCCGTTGTCTCGCCAGGACGTACTCCAGGGATAAAGCCACCATGCCGCTTCATATCATCAGCAATTTGTATCGGGTTGAAAACCATCGCTACCCAGAAGTAGGAGAAGAAAAATATCATCCCTGCATAAAGCACATAATGGAGTGATCCACTGGCCAAGGCTGCGGAAATGCGGTTAGCCGTCGGAGAGCCAGGAAAGAGAAACCCTAAAATACTCGCGGGGAAAAGTAGAATTGCGTTGGCGAAGATGATCGGCATCACCCCGGCGTAATTAACTTTGAGAGGAAGGAAGGAGGTCTGCCCACCATAAACCCGATTTCCGCGAACCTGCTTGGCGTACTGCACGCTCACCTTCCGCAAGGCCTGCGTCAACGAGATCGTCGAAGCGATCACCGTGAAGAGAAAAGCGAGCAAAAGAAAGAGAACGAAGGGACTGATCGGCTCACGCCCACTGCCCGCGGGAGGAACGAAAACCTGCCATCCAGCCACCAAAGCTGCAGGCAAGCGCGCCACGATCCCGATGGTGATAATGATGGAAATACCGTTGCCGATACCTTTTTCGGTAATTTGCTCCCCAATCCACATCAGGAGCATCGTGCCCGCCGTCAATGTGATCACTGTGATAATCCGAAAACCAATTCCAGGCTCCGCCACCAGAGGCCCTAGTCGCTGAATTACCTGATCGATACCTGAAAAGATTGGGATCTGGGATGGGCTCTCGAAACTAACCGCCAGCAAATATCCCTGAACAACGCAAAGAATCAACGTGCCCCAACGAGTGTATTGGGTGATCTTTTGCCGACCCCCCTCCTCCCGCACCAGTTTACCCAGCGAAGGAATTACCCCCGTAGCCAACTGCATGACAATGCTCGCACTAATATAAGGCATGATCGTCAGTGAAAAGATCGCGCAGTTTTCTAGCGCACCACCGCTGAAAAGATTAAAGAGCCCAATGACACTTCCCTGATCCTGCTGATCCACTACCGAGCGGAAGAACTCACCCAAGACCACTGGGTTAATCCCAGGACAAGGAATCGAGGCTCCGATCCGCACCACCACGATCAAGGCAAGGGTGAAGATGATCCGCTGACGTAACTCAGGGATCTTGAAGCAATTTAAAAGGGCGTGGAGCATGGCCCGTCAGAGACCCCTCAGGGCCTATTTCTTCAGCAGGGTGATTTTCGCACCCGCCGCCTCAAGCGCCTTTTTGGCCGATGTACTGGCCGCATGCACTTCAAGGATGAGATTTTTGGGTTTCAGCTTTCCGCCACCGAGAATCTTAACCCCTTCCCAATCCCCCTTAACCAAGCCGTGGGAGCGGAGGATCTCTTCGTTCACTTTCGCACCATCCGAAAACACATCGAGCCCATCCAAATTCACATGGGCGTAGCGAATGGTGAAAACCGCATTATTAAAGCCCCGCTTCGGAATACGTCGGATCAAAGGCATCTGCCCTCCTTCGAATCCCAAACGCAGGCTACCTCCCGAACGAGCTTTTTGTCCCTTATGACCCTTACCAGAAGTCTTTCCTTTGCCCGACGATTCCCCTGAACCGAGGCGCTTCCGACGATGGCGGGCTCCAGGACGGGGAGAGGTCGTACTCATACCGCTACCTCCTGCACCGCCCTAGGTGCGCGTTTCTTTCCACGAGATTCGAGAATTTGAGTGCGAGTCCGCAAACGGGAAAGGGCATCTACCGTCGCCTTGACCACGTTGGCGGGGTTACTCGAGCCCATCGACTTGGCCAAAACGTCCTTCACCCCAGCCGCTTCCAAAACTGAGCGAACTCCACCACCTGCGATCAAGCCCGTTCCCAAAGAAGCAGGACGCAGTAGGACACGGCCCCCGCCAAACACTCCATTAACCTCATGAGGGAGAGTGCTCGGCCCGATATTGTAGGTGTAAAGATTCTTCTTCGCGTTTTCCGTGCCTTTGCGGATCGCTTCAGCCACCTCCCGCGCCTTGCCAAATCCTACCCCAACCTTCCCCTTCTTATCACCGACCACCAAGAGAGCGCTAAAGCTGAAACGACGCCCACCCTTCACCACCTTGGCGCAACGATTCACAAAAACAACCTTCTCAAACATGTCGGACGGAGTCCGAGTTCGATCACGACGTACCGCTGGCTCCGATTTTGGAATAAATTCAGATGTTTTTGAAAACGCCTTTTCAGGTGCTACTTCGACCTCTTTGATAAGGTCTTTGTTTTCATTAGGGGGAACAGTGCTCATCAATATACCTCTTTAGAATTTTAAGCCGGCCGTACGCGCCGCTTCGGCAAAAGCTTTCACTTTGCCATGATAAAGAAAACCACCGCGATCAAACACCACATCGGAAACCCCTTTTTTCGAGGCGCGCTCGGCCACCGCTTGTCCCAACTTGGCGGCACCAGCCACATTCGCACGGACCGATTTTTTCAGTCCTTCTTCTAAACTAGAAGCCGCTACCAGAGTCTTCCCCGCGGAATCATCGATCACCTGCGCATAAATATGTTTACCGCTGAAAGAGACACACAACCTGGGCTTGGTCGCCTCTCCACGCAAACGCAGACGAATCCGTTTATGAATTCGAATGCGACGTTCCCGACGATGTTGGGCTGGATTAGGCATAAAAGTTTAGGCGGACTTACTTTGCGCGGTCTTCCCTTCCTTGCGGCGGATGGTCTCACCCACATAACGCACCCCTTTGCCCTTGTAAGGCTCAGGTGGGTGGTAACCACGGATATCAGCTGAAACCGCTCCGACCAACTGCTTGTCCGGACCTTCCACGGTCAGACGAGTATTGTCCGTAACCGTAATTTTGATCGTGTCGGGTACAGGATATTCAATCGGATGCGATTTACCTAGGTTTAGGACCAATTTCTTGCCCTGAAGATTCGCCTTAAAACCAACCCCGTGAATCTCCATCTTCTTGACGTATCCCGTGCTCACTCCCTGAACTAAATTATTTACCAAACTACGCGCCAATCCGTGCATCGACCGCGCTATCCGCTCATCCGAATCCCGCACAATATGCACAACACCCGCTTCGAGTTTAGCTGTGACCTTGGGGGGGAGTTCCATTCCTAGCTTACCCAAGGGGCCTTCGGCACGAAAGCGACGCCCCTCTAGGAATACCTTTACGTTCGCGGGCACAAGAACAGGAGATTTGCCAATGCGGGACATATTACCAGACTACGAGGAGCAGTTCCCCGCCTACGTTTTGCTTTTTTGCATCTTCACCAGAAAGCACCCCTAGAGGAGTGGAAAGTATCGAAACACCCAAACCACCAAGATACTTTGGAATCTCCCGTACTCCCACGTAGCGACGCAATCCGGGCTTGGACAAACGACGAATGCAGGTGATCGCCTTCCCATTGCGCGCACTGGGGACCTTCATGGAAATATGAAAATCACTATGCTTCCCCTCTTTCTTTAGCTCAAAATCTTCGATGAACCCCTCTTTTTTCAAGATGGCCAAAACATTCCCCCTCATCCGAGAATGCTTCGCGCGGACATTTTTCAGCCCAGCCACCGAAGCGTTTCGGATCTGCGTAATAAAATCTGCCAATGGATCAGTTACCATAAATTCCTTACCAGCTCGCTTTCGTCACCCCAGGAATTTCCCCACGTAGGGCCATTTCCCGGAACTGAATACGGCTGACACCGAAACGCCGAATATAACTACGACGACGGCCAGTAATCGAACACCGGTTATACTTCCGGGTCGAAAACTTTGGTTTCTTCTTCTGCTTAAGCCGCCAGCACTTCTTGGCCATGAGGTGTCTCCTTATTGCCGGTCTTGGCGGCTTGGTCTGGCGAGTGGGATCTCGCAATGAAAGGCATACCCATTTGCACCAGCATTTCTCGGGTTTCTTCCCGGTCCTTGCCTGAGGTGACAAAGGTCACATCGAATCCTAGATTACGCTTCACCCGATCAATTTCGATCTCTGGGAAAATCGAATGATCCTTTACCCCGAGCGTATAACCACCACGCCCGTCAAATCCACCATTCGGGATCCCACGAAAATCACGAATCCTAGGCAAAGCCGCCCGAATAAAGCGCAAGAGGAAGTCATACATCATTTTACCCCGCAAGGTCACTTTGCAGCCGATTTCCTGGTGCAAACGAAGATTGAAGTTCGAGATACTCTTTTTCGAACGAGTTTTGATCGGCTTTTGTCCTGTGATCATTGTCAGGTCATTCAAGGCATCTTCTAAGGCCACTTTAATATCAGTCGCCGAACCGACAGAGCAGTTCAGCACAATTTTCTCCAACTTCGGCACTTGGTGCGTGTTGGTGTACCCGCGAATCTTGATCATCGCAGGAACTACTGTTTTCAAATAATGAACTTTAAGATCGTTTTCCATAACTTACTTCTTCCCCTTCACCGTCTTCTCTTTGCCCTTCTTGGCCAATGCCTTCTCACCCTTGGGCCGAGAAATCAGCTTAAGGTTAGAGATATGCACCGTGCCCTCACGCTCCATCACCCCGCCCTTCGGGTTCTCTTGGGTCGGCCGAACATGTTTCTTGATCATGTTCACCCCTTCGATCAAAGCCCTTGAAGAGTTCGTGATAATTTCAAGCACCTTCCCCTTACGACCCCGTTGGGATCCGCTAATCACCAAAACCTCGTCTCCCTTATGTACATGAAAAGTTGTCATAGAACTTTTTAGAGAACCTCAGGCGCTAAAGAAACAATCTTCATGAAATTCCGATCACGCAGTTCCCTCGCGACCGGACCAAAAATACGGGTACCCCGCGGATTAGAATCCTTGTCGATGATCACTGCGGCGTTGCTATCAAAACGAAGATAAGATCCATCCGTCCGACGAATCGGATAACGCGTGCGTACAATTACCGCACGAACCACTTCACTTTTCTTCACGGTACCGTCGGGAGCAGCCTCTTTTACGTTGGCCGTCACGATATCACCAATCCGAGCCACCATTGTCTTGCGACCAATTACCCCAATCATCGTGGCCCGACGAGCGCCCGTGTTATCCGCAATATTAATCCAAGAACGAATTTGAATCATACCAGAACCTCGGCTTTGCTCTCCGCCTGTTTAACCACTTCCACTAAATTCCAACGCTTGAGACGGCTGAGCGGCCGGCAGGCTACGATCCGCACCATATCTCCCTCTTTCGCCTTCTTCTCTTCGTCATGAGCATAAAACTTCTTCCGCAGGCGGATGATCTTTTTGTACTTGGGATGAGGCATCCGGCGTTCAACCTGCACTACAATCGTCTTTTCCATCTTGGCGGAGATCACTTCGCCAGTCAGCTCCTTCAGTACGGAGATATGTTCTGGAGTGGTTGTCATTACGCGCCTTTCCCTGGAGTCGCCAAACGAGACTCCGAACGGGCGGTTTCAATCCGAGCAATCGTCCTGCGAATCTCTCGCAACCGAGTCGGTTTTTCCAACTGCCCCGACTGCTGTTGGATACGGAGCTGAAAGCGCTCACGACGAAGTTCTTCCGTCTTGCGCTCCAACTCGGCCGCTTTCAGGCCTCTAAATTCTTCGATCTTCAAAATACTAATCTCCTCTCGCGAGTGATAAAGCGAGTCGCCATCGGTAGCTTGCTCGCCGCTAGCCGAAAGCACTCCTTTGCATCAAGTTCCAATAAACCATCGAGCTCGAAAAGGATAGTCCCTGGCTTAATAACTGCCACCCAAAACTCAGGCTGCCCCTTGCCTTTTCCCATCCGTGTTTCTGGGGGACGGGAGGTAACCGACTTGTCCGGGAACACCCGAATCCACAATTTACCCTTCCGATTCATGTTTCTTGTCAGCGCAACTCGCGCTGCTTCGATCTGAATATTCGTCAACCAGCAACGACCCAACGACTGTAAGCCGAAGGCGCCGAAGGCCAAAGTAATGCATCGCGTGGCGAAGCCCTTGCGGCTACCGCGCTGCGTTTTGCGGAATTTTACGCGTTTGGGGAGTAAAGGCATAATGGTAAATCCGCCCGTTAAGCGGCTTCGTCTCCTAGGCAGATCCAGACTTTAACCCCGATTTTTCCTGCCACCGTCAGGGCCTCAGCAAATCCATAATCAATATTCGCGCGTAAAGTGTGCAACGGCACTTTTCCTTCATGATACTGCTCCGTCCGCGCAATTTCTCCCCCACCCAAACGTCCTCCAACCCGAATCTTCACTCCAGCCGCCCCGAAATCCAGAGTGGTCTGCAAAGCTTTCTTCATCGCGCGACGAAACGAAACCCGACGCTCCAACTGCAAAGCAATATTTTCTGCCACCAACTGAGCGTCCAACTCGGGATTCTTAATTTCCTTCACATCGATTAGCAACTCCCGATTCGGCGTCAGCGCTTGAGTGTCTTCGCGCAACTTATCCAGCTCGCTGGCTTTGCGCCCGATCACCAGTCCGGGACGAGCCGTGTGCAAGGTAACCCGCACGCGATTCGAAGCCCGCTCAATCACCACCTTGGAAATCGCCGCACTCTCCAGACGCTTCTTAATGAAATTACGAATGGTGTAGTCCTCATGTAGAAAAATGGGGAAATTCTTTTTATTCGCATACCACACCGAGCTCCAGTTCCTCCGGAGGGGTAAACGAAAACCAACTGGATGAGTCTTTTGTCCCATAACGCCTTATTCCTTTGCCGGAGCTTTCACTCGGGCCACTTTCTTTTCTTTCTTCTCCGCCTTAGCCGCCTCGGGCGGTGCTTCCTGTAAAGTCATCCGAATATGGCTGGTGCGCTTCCGAATCGGACCTGCACTGCCACGGGCTTTCGGTTGAAAACGATGAAAAGTAGGACCTTCCCCAACCATAATCTCATGCACCACAAGATTCTCCGCGGGAATCGAATGCTTGTTCTCCGCATTTGCCACCGCCGAACGCAGTGTCTGCACCAAAAGACGAGCCGATTTCTGCGGGGCAAAACGCAAACGGGCGTCTGCTTCCGGAGCGCGTAGCCCCCGTAGGCAGCGGGCGATATCCCGTATTTTAAAGGCGGACATACGCGCGTACTTCATTTCAGCGCGAGCAGTGCGAATTTCTGTACTCATTTTTGTGCGAGAACCGAAACTCGGTCCCCTACCTTGGGTTGAATGCCATCCGTCAGCTTTTCCGTCATTCCAGCAGAAATGAGTTCACGGACTTCCAACAGACGACAATTTCCAATCACCTGATCCCCACGCACGATCCGGAACGGCATACCCTCGCGAGCGCCCTGCCGACTTCCCAGATTCAAAACTAAAGACTGCTGCGCGGGATCTACCGCCACAATTTGTGCATCCGTCACCCCAGAGGCGAGAGCCCGTGGGCTACTGCCCGCGACCATCTGCGCTTCCCATGTTCGTTTGGCCGACTCAAACTCCGCTCGCGCCGCCGCCTTCTTCACTGGACTGGTCTCCCCCGCCCACGCGGTGGCACTGGCTATTACATTCTTTGCCTGGCTCATTAGGCCCTGCAGGGCTTTCTCCGCACGAATTAACTCACCCGAAAGTCGCACCACTTTGTCATGGCTATCCCGTACGTCCCCACTCAAGGCACTCAACCCAAGAAGCTCATCCCGCCTCTGGAGTTGGCTCCACGCTTCCCGATAGGCTTGAGCTTCCGCCTGAGCCATCAGGAGTTCATTTGTCTTGCTCGACGATAGCACTTCCCCAGAAGCAAAGGGCGCCAAGCAACTGACAAGAAGGAGAAATAAGTTCATTACTTCGTCACCTTCTCCGTATGTCCACCGTGCCGCTTAAAGATACGCGTAGGCGAGAATTCACCTAAACGATGACCCACCATGTTTTCAGTCACGAAAACAGGATTGAAAACCTTTCCATTATGAACCAGGAAAGTATGACCGACGAAATCAGGCGGAATCATCGAACGGCGCGACCAAGTCTTGATCGGCTTCTTTGCCCCAGAACCAATTTTTTGCACCTTCTCCATCAAATGGTCATCAATAAACGGACCTTTTTTTAGACTACGACTCATGAGGACCTCTTCTTTCTACGATCTTCCACAATAAATCGGCTGGAAGGCTTGTGACGGTGACGGGTTTTCAATCCCTTGGCCAACTGACCCCAAGGCGACACTGGATGCTGACGACCTCCACCCCCCTTGCTCTTTCCTTGTCCACCCCCCATCGGATGATCCACTGGATTCATCACCATGCCCCGAGTATGGGGACGACGCCCCATCCAACGAGAGCGACCCGCTTTTCCTAAACTGACTTTCTCATGCGACACATTGCCCACTTGACCGACCGTGGCGTAACAATCCGCATGCAACCGTCGCAACTCTCCCGAAGGCAGACGGACCAACGCATAATCCTTATCGATCGCGGTACAAATCGCAGAAGCACCCGCCGAGCGAACCATTTGACCCCCACGTCCAGGGACCAACTCGATATTATGCAAAGGCAATCCTTGGGGAATGAAGCGAAGCGGCAAAGCATTGCCCACTTCTGCCGCAACTTTCATTCCAGCGATGACCGTCATCCCAACCAATAAACCTTCAGGCGCCAGCATGTAGGCCCGATCCTTTGGCCCGTACTCCACCAGAGCCAAACGTGAGGTGCGATTGGGATCATACTGAATCCCAATCACCTTGCCCGCGGTTGTTCGTGCACGGCGATTCCACTCGATGATCCGCAACTTCTTTTTATGCCCACCCCCACGACTGCGGCAGGTCGTCCGCCCATGAGCGTTCCGTCCACCCGTGCGGTTCTTTTTCTGCAGTAAGCTTTTTTCTGGCTGCGAATCACGGGTCAACTCCGAAAAGTCATGGAGCATCGTAAAACGAAGCGATGGAGTCAGAGGGCGAAATACTTTTAAGGCCATATAATTATTCCTAGACGAGTTCGATTTTCTGACCTTCTGCCAGTGTGACGATCGCACGTTTCGTATGATTGGTCCGACCAGGTTCCCCACGACGAGAACGGCGGAACTTTCCTTTGCGACGCAAGGTATTCACCCGAATCACCTTTTTCCCAAAAAGGGACGTAATCGCTTGGCGAATCTCTAACTTGGTCGCGTTCGGCGCCACTTCGAAAAGGTACTGGTTATGCGCCGTCGCCAAACGAGTCCCCTTCTCTGAAATTCTTGGCCGGAAAATGACTTCGGTCGGGTTTCTCATGAGAGCACCTCAGGTTTTGCTTTCGGTTGCAGACGACGCCCAAGTTCCACGAAGGCATCTTCCGATACCCAAACCTGCTGACGACGTAGAAGATCTTCCGCATTCACCTCACGGGCGGGACGAACGTCTACTTCTCGTAGATTCCCCGCCGCCTGCAAAAGGGTTCCTTCAGGCTTCGACAGAATCAGCAAAACCGAAAGAGGTAATCCTGCATCTTTCAACCAAGCCAAGAGATCCTTTGTTTTTGGAGCTTTTAAGCTGGGAATCGTTCCCGTCAGCAATTTTCCTTGTCCAGCCAAGTCACTCAAAGCACGTCGCAAAGCAGTTCGCAAAACCGTTTTCGGAACATCCTTGCGGTAGCTCCGTGGATGCGGACCAAAGGCCACACCTCCACCACGCCAAACAGGCGAAGCCTTGTATCCAGCCCGAGCGCGCCCAGTACCCTTCTGATTCCAAGGCTTGGCACCAGAAAGATCCACCGTGCCCTTCGTCTTCGTGGAATGAGTTCCCGAACGACGGTTGGCGCGATACGCCGTAACCGCCTCGTGTAAGGCCTGACTCGCCTTCCGGTTTTTGAAAAGCTCCACTCCCAAGGCCTTCTCCGCTGCGACTAGATTAACTGGTTTAGCTTGGCTCATAAATACCTCAGGCTTGCGCCGGTTCCTTAATCGCATCGCGCACCAGCACTACGCTCCCGTTTGGTCCGGGAACTGCCCCACGAACCAATATAATCTTTTCCACCTCTCGTACTTGCATCACCCGCAAATTTTGAATGGTGCAGTTGTCCAAGCCGAGATGCCCAGGCATTCCCGCGTTTTTGTACACCCGACCAGGAGTCGAACGACAACCGATTGCCCCGTTCCTTCGGTGGGTAGTCGAACCGTGTGCATCGGCTTGTCCCGCATAATTGTGCTTCCGCATGACCCCGTGAAACCCTTTTCCCTTGGAAAGCCCTAAAACGTCCACCAACTGACCAGGTTTAAACCGGGTCACTGCAACTTCCGAACCCACCACAAGATCGGCAGGGGCGGCACGGAATTGACGCAAAAAGAGAGGATTTTTTCGGCCAGCTTTTTCGAAAGCCACCCGCTGAGGTTTGTTCGTCCGCGAAGCCTTACGCTCCCCAGTTCCCATGACCACCGCATTCACGCGGCTTCGCTCCGTTGTCCGTACCTCGTAAACCGTGTTGGTCTCTGCAGAGATAACCGTGACCGCAGTCGCCAGTCCCTGATCATCATAGATCCGGGTCATGCCGAGCTTTTTTCCTATCATGCCAAATCGTTCGATCATGGGTTGGGCTCCTTGAAATTAGATCTTGATGGTGATGTCGACTCCCGCAGGCAGGTTAAGCTTCTTCAGCTCGTCCACCGTCTTGCCGGAGGGCTCCAAGATATCCAGGAGCCGTTTGTGTGTGCGAATTTCAAATTGTTCCATGCTCTTTTTATCGCAATGCGGAGAACGATTGACGGTGTAACGTTCAATCTTCGTCGGCAAAGGAATCGGACCAGCCACACGTGAACCTGTTCGCGAGGCGGTTTCAGCAATTTCTCCAGCTGCTTTATCCAGCAGGCGGAAATCGAAAGACTTTAGACGGATGCGGATGCGTGTTGCGGCCATAGGTTTAGCCTTTCTTTTGTTGCGTAACTTGAGCCAGCACACTGGCAGGTACTTGCTCGAAATGGGAGGGCTCCATCGAATAGGCGGCACGACCACGAGAAAGGGAACGGATGGTATTGACGTAACCGAACATTTCCGCCAAAGCCACTTCCGCCTTCACTACCGATGTTAGATTTTTCGAGTCCACATTCATAATCTTGCCCCGACGACGGTTGATATCCCCTAGAATATCACCTTGGTACTCATCGGGGGTAGAACACTCAACCAGCATGATAGGCTCAAGCAGAATCGGGCCGGCCTTCTGCATTGCATCTTTCACCGCGAAAATTGCCGCCATCTTAAACGCCAACTCATTCGAATCCACCTCGTGATAGGAACCATCAATAATCTCAATTTTCATGTCGATGACAGGACTTCCATGCAATACCCCGTTCAATACCGCCTCTGCTACCCCTTTGCGCACCGCAGGAATGTACTCCTTTGGAATATTTCCACCCGTCACCTTGTTTTCAATGGTGATCCCCTTCCCACGCTCCTGTGGCTCCACTTGTAAAATCACATGTCCGTACTGTCCGCGACCCCCCGACTGTTTGATCAACTTCCCTTCTCCGCCGGAACTCTTGGTGATCGTCTCCCGATAGGCAATTTGGGGTGCCCCAGAGTTGGTCTCGACACTAAATTCACGCTTAATCCGATCACAAATAATTTCCAAATGAAGTTCACCCATCCCCTTAATAATCGTCTGGCCAGTCTCCTCATTGCTCTGCACTTGGAAGGTAGGATCTTCTTCCGAAAGACGCTGGAGAGCTTCCCCCATCTTCTCACGGTCACCCTTTGTCTTCGGTTCCAAGGCCATCGAGATAACTGGTTCTGGAAAACTCGGCGGTTCCAGCGTCACCTCGTAATCTTCATTCCGCAAGGTGTCGCCAGTTGCGATATCCTTCAGACCGACTGTCGCTGCGATATCTCCTGCAAAAACCGATTCAATATCTTCACGCTTGTCTGCTTGAATCTGAATCAAGCGACTGACGCGCTCACGCTTCCCTGTCCGCGAATTGTAAATAAATTCACCTTTGCTCAACTTGCCCGAATAGACGCGGAAGAAAATCAACTTCCCGACGAATGGATCGGTCCAGAGCTTAAAGGCCAAGGAACAAAATTTCGCGTTATCATCCACCAAAACAGGAATACGCTCTTCAGGATTTTCGGTGCTGTGCCCAATCGCAGGTGGAATGTCGATCGGGCTAGGAAGGAACTCAACCACCGCATCCACCAAAGACTGAACTCCCTTATTCTTGAAAGCCGAACCCCCAACCACGGGAACAAACAAGTTCGCAATCGTCGCCCGACGAATTCCCGCCTTCAACTGCTCAGTCGTAGGCCTTTTTTCGTTCAGGAAAAGATTACCAACTTCCTCGTCGCAATCCGCAATTGCTTCGATCAACTCATCCAAACCGACTTTGGCCATCTCTTGCAATTCCGCAGGAATATCCTTCACCTCATAAACCGAGCCAAATTCTTTGCTATCCTTGTAAGCAATCACCTTTTGGTTGATCAGGTCAATCACTCCTGCCAATTCCCCTTCCTTCCCTAGCGGCAAAATAATCGGCCAAGCGTTTGCCCCGAGCTTCGTCTTCATTTCGTGCACCGCTTTTTCAAAATCAGCACCTGTCCGATCCATTTTATTCACGAAAGCAATCCGAGGCACCCCGTACTTATTTGCCTGGCGCCAGACGGTCTCGCTCTGTGGCTGCACACCCGCCACCCCGCAAAATACCGCGATGGCACCGTCCAACACCCGCAAAGAACGCTCCACTTCAGCGGTAAAGTCCACGTGACCTGGGGTATCAATAATATTAATCCGGTTCATCGTCTTTTCGAAACTTTTCACTAAACCCGCATCCGGTTTGACGGGCCAGAAACAGGTTGTGGCGGCCGAAGTAATCGTAATGCCGCGCTCCCGCTCCTGCTCCATCCAATCGGTCACCGTGGTGCCTTCATGAACTTCACCCATTTTATGAATGCTACCCGTATAAAAAAGCACCCGCTCCGTCAGGGTGGTCTTGCCCGCATCGATGTGCGCGCAGATCCCGATATTCCTCGTCCGTTCGAGGGAATAACTACGGGCTGAACTTTGGGTGGGAGGCATAAATCAGTTCCTTACCAGCGCAAATGGGCAAAGGCCCGATTCGCTTGGGCCATCCGATGGGTTTCATCACGCTTCTTCACCGCATTTCCCTGTCCCGTCGCTGCATCCCGAATCTCTTGGGCCAAGGCTTTTTCAAATGATATTCCCTTGCGCTTATTCGCCAGGTCTACCAGCCAACGCAAAGCTAAAGCCAACTGCCGTTCAGGAGTAGTTTCCACAGGGACTTGGTAAGTCGCTCCACCCACCCGACGAGATTTCACTTCCAAACGAGGTTTCACATTTTCCACAGCTTTTTGCACCACCGCTAAAGGATCTCCACCCGAGCCTCCTTCGTTCGCTCGTTCAATCGCATTGTAAACCAAGCGACTCGCCGTCGAGAATTTTCCTGATTTAAGAATATACCCGATCATTCGGCCAACTAAGAGACTTTCAAAGACCGGATCCGGAAGGGTTTTACGCGAAAGATGGCGGCGACGACGGGACATAAATCAATCTCCTTAAATTAGGCTTTCGCCTCGGCCGCTGGTTTCTCTGCCTTGGCCGCTTTGGCCGCACCACCCTTCGGACGTTTCACCCCGTACTTACTACGGGAGACCATCCGAGAAAGCTTATTAGAATTGCTCGGGCCAGAGGCTCCCAGCGCATCCAAAGTCCCGCGGACGATATGATACCTCACCCCTGGCAAATCTTTGACCCGCCCACCACGCACTAAAACAATCGAATGCTCCTGCAAATTATGATTTTCCCCAGGAATGTAGGCAATCACTTCTTCCCCATTGGAAAGACGGACTTTAGCCACTTTTCGGAGCGCTGAATTCGGCTTCTTCGGCGTACGGGTCATGACCTGCAAACACACCCCACGGCGCTGAGGACATCCGCGTAGTGCAGGGGCTTTCGTGCCGCGTTCAATGCGGGAGCGACCAAGTCGGACCAATTGATTAATCGTCGGCATATACTACTTTGGAGTCCCTCATCCCCGATAGATTCAAGACCGACGGCAAACCCTGAAGGGTTCCAGAAAGCGCTTCAAGGCGCTCGCATGGAGGACGACCCGCACGGGCCGTCGCATGCCACCAGATCAAGTCAGTCAACCTTTTCAGGCGACCGCCGAATCACAGCGGAAATTTAAATCCTGCCCAAGAATCTCTTCTCTGGCAAGCGATTTCGGAAAGTTTTCCCCATCAACTCGCGAGAGCCGCGGGGATATCCAGAGCCACTTTTCGGGCCCTTTCTTCCTCAGGCTGCGTGCTGATCAGAGCTTCTCCCACAGGCTCCCCCAAATGGAGGAGTTTAATCTTGCGGTAGGCGCTAAAGCCCGTCCCCGCAGGAATCAAATGACCCATGATGACGTTTTCCTTGAAGCCCAAGAGCTTATCGACCTTCCCGAGCGTTGCCGCATCGGTCAGAATTCGAGTGGTGTCTTGGAAGGAAGCCGCCGAGATAAAGCTTTCCGTTTCAAGCGAAGCCTTGGTGATCCCGAGTAGGACTGGGGTCGCCTCTGCTGGCTTGCCCCCCTTCTGCTCGATCTCCCGATTGGCATCCTCGAAAGCCATCCGATCAATCTGCTCGCCCCAGAGGTACTGGGTATCACCTGGTTCGGTGATCTTAACCTTTCGCAGCATCTGCCGAACAATGATCTCGATGTGCTTATCGTTAATCTCTACCCCTTGCAACCGGTAGACCTCTTGCACCTCATTGACCAGGTACTCTTGCAATTCTTGAGGTCCACAGACCTCGAGAATTTCATGAGGCACCACCGGTCCTTCGGTTAACTGCTGCCCCTTCTTAACCGTGTCACCCTTGTACACGATCAAATGCTTCGAAAGGGAGATAAGATGTTCCTCTTCCGTCTGGGTCACAGGATCCCGAATGACCAACTTCTTCTTTCCTTTAACATTTCCCTGCAGATCCACGATACCATCGATCTTTGCGATTTCCGCCGCATCCTTCGGACGACGCGCTTCGAAAAGCTCCGCAACCCGAGGCAACCCGCCGGTAATGTCTTTTGTCTTGGTAACCTTACGAGGCGTTTTGGCCATTCGCTGCCCCGCCTGGACTTTCTCGCCATCCTTCACCTCAATGTGGGCACCCGCAGGAATACTGTAAGCGGCGATGACTGCACCGGCCTGATCGACAATCGCAATTTGTGGGTGCAAGTCCTCTTTGTGCTCAATGATAACTGTGCCGACCGACTTAGTAGTCTCGTCGACCTCTTTCTTCATCGTCACCCCTTCAAGGATGTCTTTAAATTCAACTCGACCGGCTTTTTCCGTCAGAATGGAAACATTGTACGGATCCCACTGAACGAAGCTCTGACCCTTCTTTACCTTGCCGCCCTCTGGGACGGAGATCATCGAGCCAATCACCACAGGATACCGCTCTAATTCGCGACCATCGGCCGCGTGCACGCTGATGAAACCATTCTTATTTAAAACAATGTCATGCCCTTCTAAGGCGGTCACCGTGCGCAATTCCGTGTACTGCACTGTGCCGTCGTTCTTCGCTTTGATCTGGGGCTGTTTGAAAATCTGCGAAGCCGTTCCTCCGATGTGGAAGGTACGCAAGGTCAACTGCGTGCCGGGCTCACCAATGCTCTGGGCAGCAATAATTCCTACCGCTTCACCCAGTTTAGCCGTCTGATTTGTGGCCAGATTTAATCCATAGCAAGAAATGCAGACGCCACGCTTCGTTTCGCAGGTCAACGCAGAACGGATCTTCACCCGTTCCTGACCGAGATCTTCAATCGCCGCCGCTGCTTTCTCGGATATCAGTTCGCCTGCGGAAACAATCTTCCGCTTGCCCACTGGATCGACAATATCATCACAAGAGGTCCGACCATAAATCCGGTCGCGCAGACGCACAATCGCATCGTCCCCTTCCATGATCGGCTTCACCCAGATCCCGCGATCAGTTCCGCAATCGTCTTCACGGATAATAATATCCATGGCCACGTCGCAAAGTTTACGCGTCATATAACCAGAATCCGCTGTTTTCAGGGCGGTATCCGCCAATCCCTTGCGGGCTCCGTGGGTACTAATGAAATATTCCAAAACCGAGAGACCTTCACGGAAACTCGCCGTGATCGGGCGCTCGATGATTTCGCCCGAAGGCTTCGCCATCAAACCCCGCATTCCGGCCAACTGCCGAACTTGGTTCCGGTTTCCTCGCGCCCCTGAGTCCACCATCAGATAGACAGGGTTAAAGTCTTTTCGTCCTTCGTTATGCTCAAGCGTACGATACATAGCAGAGGAAATTTCCTCAGTCGCTTGCGTCCAGATATCGACGATCTTGTTGTAGCGCTCTCCGTCGGTGATCGCACCCATGCGGTACTGCTTCTCCACCTGAGAAACCGAACCACGCGCCCGCTCAAGAACTGCCGGTTTTTCTTCGGGGATAATCATGTCATTGATCCCGATCGAAACACCCGATCGTGTGGCCGAACTAAAACCAAGATCCTTTAACTTATCTAGACACTCCACCGTGGCTTGGTGACCGGACTTCTCGTAGCAACGGAGAATGATTTCTCCGAGCTGCTTCTTGCCAGAAGGCTTATTGATAAAGCCCATCTCTTTTGGCCAGATGCTATTGAACTCCACCCGACCTGGAGTGGTTTCAATGAACTTCTTCGTGGCATCCCCAAAGACCGTCTCACGTCCAAGATCAGGGTTCTTGAAAAGAATCAGATCATGGATCTTGATGCTCTTCTCACTGATCGCAAATTCAACTTCGTCCGCATCGGAGAAAGCGTTTAAACGCTTCTTCGTTGCGCCTGCCTTTTCTGTCGTCTTCATCGGATTCTGCGACAGGTAGTAACAACCCAAGGTAATGTCTTGGCTCGGCGTCGTGATCGGGCGTCCATTGCTCGGTCCGAAGATGTTGTTTGGCGCCAGCATCAACAAACGGGCTTCCAATTGCGCTTCCACGCTCAAAGGAATATGCACCGCCATTTGATCACCGTCGAAATCCGCATTGTAAGCCGTACAAACCAAAGGATGAATTCGAATGGCATCGCCCTCGATCAACTTTGGCTCGAAAGCCTGCACCGACAGCCGATGGAGCGTCGGGGCGCGATTCAAGAGAACAGGATGCTCCCGAGTTACTTCGTCCAAGGTGTCCCAAACGATCGCTTCTTTGCGCTCAATCATCTTCTTCGCCGAGCGGACCGTGTGCACTTGTCCCAGCTCTTTCAGGCGCCGAATAATGAAAGGTTCAAACAGAACCAAAGCCATTTTCTTAGGCAAGCCGCACTCGTTTAACTTCAACTCCGGACCGATCACGATGACCGAACGTCCAGAATAATCCACCCGCTTGCCCAACAAGTTCATCCGGAAACGTCCCGTCTTACCCTTCAACATATCCGAAAGAGACTTGAGCGGACGATTGCCCGCACCCGTCACCGCACGGCCATGCCGACCATTGTCCATCAATGCGTCGACCGACTCCTGTAACATCCGCTTTTCATTACGAATAATTACTTCCGGTGTCTTCAGCTGGAGCAGATTACGCAACCGGTTATTCCGATTGATCACCCGACGATAAAGATCATTCAAATCCGACGTCGCAAAACGACCACCTTCCAGCGGCACCAACGGACGCAAGTCAGGCGGAATCACCGGTAGAGTTTCCAGAATCATCCACTCGGGACGCGATCCTGCTGTGAGGAATCCTTGGACCAACTTCAGTCGTTTAGCTACTTTCTTGCGGGTCTGTTTGCTCTTCGTTGTTTCCAACTGCTGTTCTAATTCTGTGCAAAGCTCATCCAGATCGATCTTTTTAAAGACATCACGGATCGCCTCAGCCCCCATCTTGGCAATGAAGGAATCGCCGAACTGCTCCTGCGCTTCGCGGTACTCAGTTTCCGTGAGCAACTGCTTGGGCTTGAGCGGGGTCTTCCCTTCGTCGATTACCAAATAATCTTCATAATAGATCACCCGCTCGAGATCTCGTGCGGTCATATCCATCATCAATCCCAAGCGGCTGGGCATACATTTGTAGAACCAAATGTGACTCACGGGAACCGCTAGCTCAATATGGCCCATCCGTTCCCTGCGCACCCGCGCGAGTGTGACTTCTACGCCACAACGATCGCAGATCACCCCTTTAAATTTAATCCGCTTGTACTTTCCGCAGGAACATTCGTAGTCCTTCGTCGGCCCGAAAATCCTCTCACAAAACAACCCGCCCTTTTCTGGTTTGAAAGTACGGTAGTTGATCGTTTCAGGATTTTTCGTTTCGCCTCGGCTCCAAGAAAGAATCGATTCGGGCGAAGCCACGGTGATGCTCACCTGGTCAAAGCCGACAGTTCTTTCCATGCCGAGGATTTCACGAGCCGATTGGGTCTGTTTGTTCATGGGGTATTAGGTATTTCTGGATTGAGTTTAAGCGGCTTCGATAAGGATATCTGGCTTTTGCAGATCCTCATCCACCACCCGACTCCGCTCGCCGACCTTAATGTCGAGACAGAGACTTTGCATTTCTTTGATCAACACATTAAACGATTCTGGAGTGCCCGCCTCCAACGAGTTGTCCCCTTTGACAATGCTCTCGTAGATCCGCGTACGGCCCGCCACGTCGTCCGATTTGACGGTGAGAAGTTCCTGCAAGGTGTAGGCCGCCCCGTAGGCTTCCATCGCCCAGACTTCCATTTCTCCATAGCGCTGACCACCGTACTGCGCTTTGCCCCCCAGCGGTTGCTGAGTGACCAAGGAATAGGGTCCGACCGCCCGGGCATGGATCTTGTCTGCCACCAAATGATGCAACTTCATCATGTAAATCAGACCGACGACCACACGTTGATCGAAAAGTTCACCCGTGCGTCCGTCGACTAAGACAGATTTTCCGTCTTCATCGAGCTTCGCTTTCTTCAGGAACTCCCGAATCTTCGTTTCACTAATTCCGTCAAAGACGGGGGTGGCCACGTTGAATCCAAGGGCTCGGGCTGCGATTCCCAAATGGGTCTCCAGCACCTGCCCTACATTCATGCGGGAAGGCACTCCCAAAGGATTGAGAATAATATCAACCGGAGTCCCGTCGGGTAAGAACGGCATGTCCTCTTCAGGGACGATCTTCGCCACAACACCCTTGTTTCCGTGACGTCCGGCCATCTTGTCTCCAACCGCAATCTTACGTTTGGCGGCGACGTAAACTTTGACCATCTTGATAATCCCTGGATCGATGTCTTCTCCAGACTCCAAGCGCTCCATTTCCATTTCCTTCTCGTTGGACAGCTGATTGAACTTCTGTTCGTAGCTCGAGATGATTTCACGGATTTTAATCCGGATAGGACTTGGATCGATTTCAATGTGGTTGTAGACGTCAGCAATTTTTCGCAACAGCGTCTTGGTGATCTTGCGATTCGCCGGAATAATGATTTCACCAGTCTCCGCATTGACTACGTCGAGTGGGATTTTTTCATTCAGCAAAATGTTCGAAAGGGCTTGAGTCAGCTCTTCCTTCATTTCCGCATGTTTCTTAATGAACTTATCATCCACCCCTTTGGCGTGCCGTTTGGCTTCGCCGGGGGCCAGCTTGATAAAGTCCTTCTTGATCGCTCCGCCGGTTGTCTTCACATCCATCACGATTCCAGCCGATCCCGAAGACACCACCAACGAACTATCTTTCACGTCCGCCGCTTTCTCACCGAAGATGGCCCGAAGTAGACGCTCTTCTGGCGCTAGCTCCGTCTCACTCTTCGGCGTGATTTTGCCGACTAAAATATCCCCAGCTTTGACTTCCGCTCCGATCCGAACCACCCCGTCGGGTCCGAGATTTTTGAGAGCTTCGTCACCAACATTAGGAATATCCCGTGTGATTTCCTCGGGTCCGAGCTTGGTATCTCGGGCCGAGATCTCGAATTCCTCAATGTGGATGCTGGTGTAAACATCTTCTTTGACCAGGCGCTGGCTCAAAAGAATGGCGTCTTCGAAGTTGTAACCATTCCACGGCATGAAGGCCACGACCACATTGCGTCCAAGGGCCAATTCCCCTTGATCCGTACAAGGACCGTCTGCAATCACTGTGCCTTTGCTCACTCGCTGGCCCACATGCACCACTGGTCGCTGGTTAACACACGT
>CAJBOM010000058.1 GCA_903956835.1 uncultured Verrucomicrobiota bacterium | reverse complement strand
TTGAGGCGGCCACTTCGGGGCTGAAGTCGAATCGTGAGAGTGAAGGCAATCTCTTAGCTCAAAAAGAGGAGGAGGTTGTTCGGTGGAGACAGGATGGCGAGAAGGCGAAAGATCAGCTGGGTGCGTTAGCCGTAAAGAGCTCACAATTTGATCACCAGCGGCAAATCCTGGCAGATCGCTTGCAACGAGATTACGCCACGCCATTGATGGAAGCGAAAGCTGAAGGGGAGGGCTTGCCCGTTTCGGATGAAGATTGGGCGAAGCTAGAAGAAGAAGCTAAAGAGCTACGAGGGAAAATGGACGAAATGGGCCCAGTGAACACCGAGGCCATTTCTGAGTATGATGAGTTGGAAGGGCGTCTTAAGTTTCTTGAGACAGAGGAAAAAGACTTAACCACAGCAAAAGCCCAGCTGGAAGAGGCTATCCGAAAGATTAATCAGACCACTCAGCTTTTGTTTCAAGAAACATTCGATAAAGTCCGGGTAAGTTTCGGGACACTCTTTTCTGAGTTATTCGGCGGGGGGCGGGCCACGGTTAAGATGACAGAGGGCGAGGATGCGGTGGATAGCGGAATCGATATTGAGGCTCAACCTCCTGGTAAACAGCCTAAGAATATTAGCCAGCTTTCGGGGGGTGAAAAAGCGATGACAGCTTTGGCTCTTCTCTTGGCGATCTATTCCGTGAAGCCGAGTCCCTTCTGCGTTCTCGACGAAATGGATGCCCCTCTCGATGAATCGAATACGGTTCGTTTTGTGCAGATCATTGAGCGTTTTGTGGAGAAGTCCCAATTTCTGGTTATCACCCACAACAAAAGGACGATGTCCTCAGCGGATCTGCTTTACGGAGTTACCGCGACCGAGCCAGGAGTTTCACGCATGATGTCGGTTAAGCTGACACGGGGTGATGAATCACCCCTTTTCGCGCAAGCCGAGGCTTAATTCATGGGTGTGCCTAACCCGGTATCCCTGCGTGTGCTTGCAGAGCAGGTGGCACGAAATGCGGGCGAAGCTATTCGGAAGGCGAAAGATGAGTCCTTGCAGGTCGACTCCGCGGAGCAGCACGATATCAAGCTAGAATTGGATCGCAGAATTCAGGAACAGATTCGGCGCGAGATTATAGCGGCTTACCCTGCACACGGATTTCTCGGGGAGGAGGGGGGTGAAGAAGCAAAAGCAGGCCAGCACGAATGGGTGGTGGATCCGATTGATGGAACGGTGAATCTTTTTTATGGGATTCCGCACTATGCGGTTTCGGTGGCCTGCCGGTTAGATGGGCGGTCTCTGGCTGGAGCGATTTATGATCCGAACCGAGACGAAATGTTTTCAACTCATGCGGGAGGTGGCTCGACCTGTAATGGTAAAAAGATTCAAGTGGCAAAGCGGCTCAAGCTTGAAGAGGCTGTGATTGCTTTGGGCTTTTCAAAAGGAAAAGCCACGATCGATAAATGTCTGGAGCTCTATCAGTTTTATGGCGGTAGAGTACGCAAAATGCGTGCGATGGGTTCTGCAGCTTTGGATTTGGCGTATGTAGCCGCTGGGCGACTGGATGCCTATATTGAACAAGGAGTCAGCATCTGGGATGTAGCCGCAGGAGCCTTGCTGGTGGAAGAGGCGGGAGGACAGGTGCGGATTTCCACTGGGGAGCCCTCAGATAAACTTCATCTTGTAGCTAGTAACGGGAGGATTCCTTTGGAACGGGTCTAAAGAGACGAGCATCCGCGATTGAAGAGTGGGGCAGACTTGGGCAGGATCAGATGATGAGTAGTGTACGTGTACGATTTGCTCCCTCGCCAACAGGCCTTCTCCATATTGGAGGGGCGAGAACAGCTCTTTTTAACTGGTTGTACGCTCGCCACATGGGCGGGGCATTTGTCTTACGGGTTGAAGACACGGATCAATCCCGCAACACGGCAGAGGCGGTGGAGGTTATTTTCCGGGGAATGCGTTGGCTGGGATTAGATTGGGATGAAGGTCCCGACGGGAAAGGGGGAGTAAAGGGAGACCGTGGGCCTTACTTTCAGAGCCAGCGGGGTTCCATTTATGCGAAGTATTTAGAAAAGCTCCAAGCCACTGGAAAGACCTATGAGGATGGTGGCGCGCTCAAGTTTAAGATGCCCAAGACTCCAGGTGTGGTGAAGGATCTGGTTTGCGGAGACGTAACTTTCGATCGAACCAATGAACCCGATCTTGTTATCCGACGAAAAGATGGGACTCCCGTTTTTCACTTCGTCAACGTGGTCGATGACTTGGAGATGGGGATCACTCATGTGATTCGCGGGGAAGATCACTTAACCAACACTCAGAAGCATCTTGCGCTTTACGAGGCACTTGGAGTGGAGCCGCCCCAGTTCGCCCACATTCCTCTTATTCTAAATCAGAGTGGCTCGAAAATGAGTAAGCGTGATGATGGGGCTGCACTGGAGTTTTACGAGAAAGCAGGATATCTCCCCGCAGGAGTCCGTAATTATCTTTGCTTGCTTGGTTGGTCACCTGGGGAAAACGAAGAGATCGTACCTCTCGACCAGCTGATTCAGCGTTTTGAGTTAAAGAACTTAAATCGAAGCAATGCCCGCTTTGATGCCGTAAAGCTTTTCTGGGTGAACGGAGAGTACTGGCGCGCCCTGCCTGATGCGGAATTTGAGAAGTTTACGTCCGAGTGCCTTGCCCGTGCTTGTCCCCAGTCTTCTTCCATGGAGCCCGCTTTGCGGGATGGACTGCGAAAGATCATGAGGGAGAAAGTACGCACGGGCCAGGAGCTGGCAGACTGGTTTGAGCCCTATTTAACCGAAGATTTTGCTTACTCTGATGATGCTCGAAAAAAGCAGTTCTCCAATCCTGACGCCATCAAGCTTCTCTCGGCGCTCCTCGCAGGTTTTACTGAGATCAGTGGATCGCTGGATGATGCCAAGGCGGAGGCAGTTTGCCAAAAAGTTGCGCTCGAGGCCTCTCTTAAGCCAGCCAAGGTCATTCATCTGGTTCGGGCGTCCGTCTCTGGTCGAACGGTTGGACCTTCATTATTTGCGCTGTTAACAGTTTTAGGGCTGGATCGGGTGAAAGTTCGATTAGGGCGGACACTCGCTTTATTGAAAGAAGGGCAACTTGGGGTAGCAGCGTGACCCTGGCCAATCGCATCACGCTTCTACGAATACTCTTGGTGCCACTTTTCGCAGGCGCCCTCCTTTACCATAGCGAGTCCCACGCAGAGGGGTATCGAGGGAATGGCTGGTACTATGCGGCGGTTGGACTTTTTGCCTTGGCGGCTTTTTCAGACGGGATTGATGGATATGTGGCTCGCCACTTTGGACAGAGAAGTCAGCTTGGCCAGATCCTAGATCCCATCGCGGATAAGCTACTCTTAGTTACGGCAATCGTTCTTTTGGGAACGATTGGAGTGGCGGGCAAAGGAAGATTGCCTCTCTGGTTCCCTATTTTGGTGGTTAGTCGAGATTTGATCATCGTAACTGGGACAATCCTGGTGGGCACTCGAATGTCCACGTATCAGTTTGTTCGTCCCCACTGGATCGGAAAGGTATCTACGTTTTTGCAGATTGCAGTCGTGCTCCTTGGTTTGCTTCTTCCAGGAAATCCCTCAACCAAGCCGGTTCTTTGGCTGGCTGGGATGGTGACCTTGGCCTCCTTGGGGGTTTACGTCGCACGGGGTTGGCATCTTTTACATACGAGCTACGGAGAGTCGCATGGAACCTGAATCTGTACGGCCAACCGTAGCAATCGTGGGTCGCCCCAACGTCGGTAAAAGTGCGCTCTTCAACCGCATTTGTCGCAGGAAAATTGCGCTGGTCTTTGATCGTCCTGGGGTAACGCGCGATCGTTTAGTGGCCGATGCGGATTGGGAGGGGAAGCCTTTCGTGTTAATTGATACGGGTGGGTTAGGACTGGAGGACGGTACTGGTTTGCAGGAGGCAGTTGAGCGGGAAGCGGATTTGGCCATCGCATCCGCCCAGCGAGTTCTTTTGGTAGTCGATGGCAAAGAGGGCCTGCATGTGCTGGATACGGACGTAGCTAAGCGATTACGGAGAGCAGGGCAGAAAGTGACTCTGGTTATAAATAAAATGGATCCAGGGTACGCTGGAGGTAAAACGAAGGAATTTGCAAAGCTGGGATTTGGGCCGGGACATTTTGTCTCAGCCGAACACGGCCTGGGCTTTGGAGACTTAATGGAAGAGGTGGGTAAAGCTTGGGAAGAAGGTACTCGATTGAAGGACGAGCGAACTCGTCTTGCGGTAGTGGGCCGACCGAATGCGGGAAAGTCTTCACTGATTAACGCTTGGGTCGGTATCGATCGTACTATGGTCAATGCCATGGCTGGCACGACGAGGGATGCGGTTGATGTTCCTGCTGAGCTTGGCGGATTTCCAGTTTTGTTTATTGATACAGCTGGATTGAGGCAAAAGAGGCGAGTGGAGGACCCGCTGGAGAGGATTATGGGCGGGCGAACTGCGCACGCTATCGATCGATGTCATTTGGCGATTTTAGCAGTCGATGCCGTTCTTGGGGTAGGGCTTGTAGAAAAGAAGGTAGCGGGATTAATTCAACGCGCTCAGCGTCCCTGCATCGTGGCGGTGACGAAATGGGACCTGACGGGCGAAGGGGATGAGAAGACGCGAGGGGATGAGTTCAAAAAGAAGTATGAAGAAGCATTGCGTCGTGCCCTTTTCTTTCTTCCGGATGTACCTGTGATCTTCTTGAGCTCCGTCAAAAAGACAGGGCTGAAGGAGTTGGAGGCTGCAGTCACCATGATGCTCAAGGCACGAGCTACAAAAATAAGCACGGGGGAGCTCAATCGCGTGCTTTTGAGGGCAACAGATGCACGCAGTACTCCAGTGAAGGGGAATAAGAAACTAAGAATCTATTATGCCACCCAGGTGGAAGGCCCGTTGCCCACCTTAATGGGGTTCGTCAACCATCCCGCTGTCATGTCCGAGGCGTATGAGCGGTATTTGAGTAATCGAATAAGAGAACATTTTAACTTAGGGGGGTGCCCACTGCGTTGGCGGTGGCGCGGTAGAGAGAAGAAGGCCTGAAGTTATCCGAAACTGAGGGAACTTTATTTGACGATCGCCGCGGATATCCGATCGATCCCATCCCGTGCGATCTCACTATTGGGATAATCCTGCAGAGCACGCAAGTACCACGCTAAACTCGAGCCAATCTGTTGCTTCCGTTCCATTTCCTGAGCTGTGCGAATTGAACGAACAAACTCAGCGGCTTGAGTAGTGAAGTCGGCTCGTGCTTGGTTGAGCTTAGGATCATCAGGGTAATCGGAAAATCCATGTTCGACACTCTCCCATGCTCCAGCGGGGTCGCCCCGTTTTGCCAGCTCCGTAGCCCGCATTAAAGCGGTTTCGGCCCCTTGGACACGGTCGAGAATAGCTTTTAGTTTTTCTTGTCGCTCTTGATACATAGCCGTGGCGGCTATGTAGCGAACCTTGTCATCGAAAATCTGCCGATAGTTTTTCTGGGCAAAAAGACGATCGAAATCATTCAATGCCTGTTGTTGTACATCCGTTTGGCTGAAAATAGATCCAGAGACCGTGGCGAGGGCTGGATTTCGCGGCCAGATTTCTGTGGCCGCTCGAAGTTCGGTTTCGAGAGTAGTACGGTCTCCCGAGCTTGCGGCTGCCTTTGCCTTTGCGAGGTGCATCGCACTGACTGTTTTGGCTGTTTCCACTACGGCTAAGGGTTTCGAAGTGTCGAAGTCCCTGGCGGTTTGGCTTAGCTCCTTAATAAGATCTTCCGCACGAGTAAGGTCATTAACTTCGAGCGCAGCGAGAAGTTCATTGGTCTTGCGAGTAAACTCGAGAGCTCGGCGTTTATCATCCCGTGATAATTTGCGGACGGAAGGCATATACTCACCCATCATAAAAGTTTCGAAAAGGCGTTCGGTTGCACTCTTAAGCTCGTTTTTTTCAAGCAGGAATTTGTAGGACTCAATGCCCTCGTCGACATCCCGAATTGCTTCATTGGCTAAAGCGTCGATTTGACCGAGGGAGTTGATCATTTTTCCAAGAGCCTTTAAGCCACTTGCACCCGCGCTGATCAGGCTCTCCACTCCAAGATTCTCCACTCCAAGCTGCACTCCTTCTGCGCTAAATCCACCACCAGAAGATGATGTGTTTCCACCTGCGCTGGCATACTTTCCATTGGTACCTGTGCCAGCGCCAGCATTCGACCCTGACCCCCCTTTAGCAGCGATTTTAGGGTCTAGTTTGGCCTTGATTTTAACTTGGCCTGCATCTTTATCGACTGGAAGAGAAGAGGCGATCTGGTCCATTGCATTAAGTCTGCTGTCCCCGTCGCCGAAGAGGGATCGATAAAAACGTGTGCCGATGAGCACATGGCGAAATCTGCGCTGGGCAAAATACTGAATGATTAAGCTCTGGAAATCGATTTTCGCCTGAACAATCGATGCCTCTTTCTTTAACTTATTATTTACCATAGTAGCACGAACATCAGAGAGAGCCTCTTTAATCGGTTCTACTCGAGCTTCGTCTTGGGGCGTGAGGGTGGTTGTGCTTGTGGGAGAATTTGTGCCAGAGGGGGCAGCCGAGGCAATGGTGCTCGGTCCTAGGTTCATTCGATAGTTCCACTCTAAGGCGGATTTTTCTCTTTGGAGATTTCGGTTGGCCATTTCTAACCTGGCGGATTCGTTTTTTGCCAGCCAAACACTATAGATAACGTCGGCTAAAGAATTGCAGAGGTTGGCGTCGCTCCGATATTCGGATGCTTTCGGTAACAGCTTCCATGCGGCGTCAACATTTGCAGAGGTGACTTTTCCTGGGCTGAGTAAATTGAGGATTTGATTGATGGTGCTTTCGTACTGCTGATCTGCTTCTGAAGTCTCGGCAGGAGCATTGAGATACTTCTCGAAGCGAGAACGGAAAAGGCGGTTATTGTTCATATTCCAAAGTTTTCCGTCGAAAGTGGAGGTGTCCGAGCCAGGATCCATCACTGGCACATCGCGTCCGAGAAACCCTTGATTCATCTGCGGGGGACGAGCTCCGCCGGTAGCCGCTTTGGAATCGCCCTCTTGAGCAGAGAGGGCCTCTCCCAGTCCAATAAAAAGAAGAAGAAAGCTTAGAGTCTTCATGATTTCTGCACCTCTTCCACCAAAAGAATGCCTGAATCGTTAATTCGAACTTTGGCTCGATACGATTGATTTTTTTGAATGTTGATCTGGCGAAGGCTGGATGGAATCAAAATTGGAAGGGGCCAGTTCTTGGAGTCCCCTGTGGTTACACGAATACTAAAGAGACGCCCTTTTTCCGGATTCCAGGCCAAAGAATTGAGGATAGTGCCTTCGATTTGGTAGACATTACCTCGCAGGCTGTTGGCGTTTTCATAATAATCGGTTGGGATAAGCTTTTCGACTGTTCGGTAAGGATTGGCATCTTTCTGAAAAAAATAAGCCCCGATTCCGGCGAGAGCGAGGAAAGCAAGGACCACGAAAAAAATCGATTTGGAGGGCGTTGTGGGATGAGCGCGACGCGACATGGATTGAGCCTAGAACCAAGGGCCTAGGGGAAGCAACTATCGCCACTGACTCCGACGGATTCCGAAGTAGGCGAAAACCAGTCCAAGTCCAAGGTGAATTAAAAGTATCCAAAGGGCCATGGAGTAGCTTGCTAAGGGTGTCTCCGAGATCCCTCGTACCAGATCGTAGAAGCGAGTATCACGAAGAGTCTGCAGATAGCCCGACCACGCCCAGTAGGCACTAATGAAGGGGCGGGTGATCATACCTAAAGAATCTGGCAGTGCTAGAATCGCTCCGGAAAGAGGAAGCTGAAAGCCGACCAAATAGAGACTGCCAAGGGAGGCCTGCTCTGAGGATGAGGTCCAACTGGAAATGGCCAAGCAGAGGCCTGTGATGGCGGCGGTCAAAATGAAAAACGGCAAGAACTGGGCAAGTATATTCCCGGGAAACTGACAGACCGCCCGAACGAAAAGCGTCATCCAAGTCGACTGAAGAAAAACAAGCAGAAATAAAAATAGGGACATACCGAGGAGTGTGGCTCCAGGGCGCAGTCCCGCTAGTTTCTCTTTTTCTAGGATAGAACGATCCCCAATTACTTCTCGTGCCGAATTATTCGAGCCCATCAGTGCGAGAAGAATAACCTGAAACATAGCGAGACCGCTGACGAGAGTTCCAATCCGGCTGGACTGTATTGTAAAGGCAAGAGTTTCGCGGAGTTGATCCAGGACACCGCTATCTGCAGACATGGTCATGTTCCTAACCGAGGGTAATCCTCGATAAGCAAATAAGGTGACGACCGCCGGGAAGACGAGCAAGAGTGAGAGTTGTAACAAAACCTGAGCAGGGTCTCGCATAAATAACTTGAGACGCCGGAAGAACCAAGTGCCTGATTGTGAAATAAAGGATGGCAGTTCAAAGGAGCTCTCCTTTTCTGCCCGGCTCATTTCTGACTCAAGTTCACCGAGAACAGTAAAAGGAGTTAGTTCGGGAGGATGTGGAACCTGGACCCACTCCTCCGCCCACCTCTCGGCATCACGTTTGGCTAATGCTGGGTAAATGTCTTCGGGCGTTGGGACGTTAAAATATGAGGTCAGGTCACGAGGGTCTGCTGAATAGACAAGGCGTCCCGCTGAGAGAATGGTAACGGAATCGTAGAAATCCAAAAAACGCAAACTATGAGTCACCAAAAGAACTAATCGGCCTTTTTCTTGAGCGAGGGAGGAAAGGAGCAAGGTGATTTCCTCCTCTGATTTAGGGTCTAATCCGCTGGTGACCTCGTCGGCAAGAAGGAGGCTTGGCTGTGTAGTAAGTTCCATCGCCAGCCCTAATCTCCGAAGTTGACCTCCCGAAAGAACTCCCGCACGTCGATCTTGTAGTTCCGTCAGCCCGGTTTCTTCGACAACTTGATCTACGATAGTTGCAACTTCATTCACGGAAGTACTTCTTCGTAAGCGGGCGGTATAAATCAGGTTCTCTCGCACGGTGAGAAGAGGTTGGGTGCAGCTAAACTGGGGTACATAGCCAAGTTCACCAGGAGGGAGATCGTTTTCATCTAGGTTGCGGCCGCGCCAAAAAACCGATCCATCGGTGTGGGGCAAGATGCCTGCAATCACTTTCAGGAGAGTACTCTTTCCACAGCCGGAGGGCCCTAGAATGGCGCCGAAGTGTCCGGCTGGATACCAAGCAGAAATGTTCGAAAGCAGGGGAACACTGGCGTCAGGTAGGCTTACCTCCATGGAGTTGAGAATCAGCACCCTCCTAGAGAATCCTCTTATGAGCTCAAAGGCAACGTGGAAAAGTTTCCCAAATCGCTTTCTTGAGGTTAAATAAGTCTATGAACGTACCCTCAAGACATGGGTTAGGAAAAAAGAGGTGGTATATCTTTGGTGGTTTACTCATTGCTGGCGTTGTTCTGCTTGTAATTCTTGGGGCTCTGCTACCCATCTTCATCACGAATTGGCTCGGGGGAAAAGACTTCCAGAAGATCGCCTCTCAACAAGCCTCCTCCTTTTTAAAGACAGAAGGAGATTTCGAATCCTTTGACTGGTCCTCCTTTTC
>CAJBOM010000057.1 GCA_903956835.1 uncultured Verrucomicrobiota bacterium | reverse complement strand
GGGCACAAATGAATCATGAATCAACCGAAAGACCAACTTCTTCCTGGCACTGAAATACGCTGGGCGGACATACGGATTACCCGAACCGCTACGGAACTAGAGTTGTCCAATTCAAGGTTGGTCAGGGTTCTAGATTTATCCTTGGCTGTACCCCGCACGAAGAACCTGCGACACAGTCCACTCAACACCGAGTATGCCTCGACAAGAATCAACCAGATGGA
This sequence comes from uncultured Verrucomicrobiota bacterium, assembly GCA_903956835.1. Classification (GTDB taxonomy): domain Bacteria; phylum Verrucomicrobiota; class Verrucomicrobiia; order Methylacidiphilales; family Verrucolacustridaceae; genus Verrucolacustris. Next base: position 1,869 of record CAJBOM010000057.1, on the reverse strand, counting down.
TTTCTCCTTCATGGGTTACAATTTGCCCGATTCTAAACGGACGACTGATTTCACACTGGAATCGGTCGAGGTCGAGAAAAACGCCGACTGCGTCTTGGATGGTCCCCATCTGCTCGTTCGTTTGCAGATTCATGACACAATCCAAGGACTGCATTTCGTCCGCGAGTATTTTATTTATCCCGACCTCCCCATCCTCGCGACACGTTGTGGCATACGGGCGGCCGTCTCGCCCAACCTTTCCTGGTCTCCCCGCTGCCTTTCCTTTAACCAAAACGCGCAAGCCTCCCCTCTAGAAAGCCGGATGGACAGCCTGAGACTTGCCGAAGGCTTTGGAGATTTCCGAGCTGTGGAGTTTTTCGGGCGCTCGGACTACACCAATAATTTCCTCCGCGAGCATCCCCTCGCTGGGCCGACCTTTACCGCCCAAGGTAATTTACTGTTCGCGGAAAAGATTGGTGTCGGTGGAATCTTTTTTTTGCAGGAAGCCCCTCCCAGTAGCGAGCGCCGAGATATAGAACTGCACGACTTTCGCCTCGAGGACGAGACGGTCCATTCATGCTGCTGGGGAGTCGCTCCGCACGAAGTCAGCCCGGAGGCCACACTCTATGGATATCGAAGCGTCATCGGGTTGTATGGGGAGGAGGAGCTGGGTGGGCGCCGGTTATTGAAAGAGTATCTCCGAACCCGGTTTCCGCAGGATCGAAACAAAGATTTCTCCATCATGGTCAACCCTTGGGGCTCCGGGAGCTTTACCAAGGATTTGAGCGAAGCTTTCTTACTGAAGGAGATTCAAGCCTCCTCGGAATTGGGTGCGACCCATTATCAGATTGATGACGGCTGGCAGGCGGGGAAAGGCCTCTCCGCACTGCTTCATGACAATCAAGCCATCGGAGAGGATTTTTGGAACATCTCCAAGGATCGTTTCCCCGATGGGCTTGGTAGAGTTCATCAGGCTGCCATCAAGCATGGGGTCGAATTGGCGTTATGGCTGGCTCCTTCCTTCAACCGCGATTTTCGAGATTGGAAGTTTTTCGTCAACCTGATCGGTGGGTTGCATCGCAAATTCGGAATGCGCATGTTTAAAATTGATGGGGTCGAGCTGCGCACGAAGGCTGCGGAGGACAATCTCGAGCAGTTGGTTCGCACCCTGAGGATCGAGTCCGACGGGAAGATTCTTTTCAACTTCGACACGACTGCAGGTCAGCGGGCGGGTTATTTCATGTTTTTGGAATATGGGAATATTTTCCTGGAGAATCGCTACGCCTGCCACCGGTGGGGACAGGTTTATCATCCCGAACAGGTCCTCCGGAACCTTTGGACTCTGGCCCAGTACGTCCGCCCTCAGACGCTGCAAATCGAAGTGACCGACTATCTCAACATCAACCGTGACTATTACGACCAACTTGGCGTCAGTCACCCCGATCTTTACTCCCCGGAGTATTGGGCCGCCGTGACTCTATTTGCCCAGCCACTCGTCTGGCTGTCTCCCTCCAAACTGGATCCAAAGATTCAAGCCATCTATCGCAATGTCCTGCGCTTGCACTTGCAGCACCGGGACGGGATTTTTAGTGGGGAGATTTTCCCCGTCGGCAACAAACCTGATGGTGCCAGTATTACAGGATTCCAGTCCCATCATTTCAAGGATGGCTCTGGGTTCCTGATCCTCTACCGCGAATTGAAAGCGCCCGCGATCGGAAAGGTAAAGGTTCACTTCGCTCTTGATGCCCATCTTGTTTTGACCAGTTTGAGCGATGATTCTGGTGTGATTGAAAAGTGCGCTGGCCAAGAAACTGTTGAGGTAAGCCTCGCGGCCCCAGGGAGCTTCCGATTCTTCAAATACGAGCGGAAATGATAAGGGATGGGATGAGT
>CAJBOM010000056.1 GCA_903956835.1 uncultured Verrucomicrobiota bacterium | reverse complement strand
CGGCGAGCTTCCGTCGGATGCGCCGTCAAAACAGGCTCAACTCTCAAGGCAGGCAGTTCGTTTGCCAAAACTTCCCCATCGGTTCCCTCCGCTTTCATCAAACGAAAAGCCTGTGCCCAGGACCCTGGCTCATGCTGCGGACCATTGATCGTCTCATTCAGCCTCCGCATCGCCTCCGCCGCCACTTCCTCTGCCAAGTTAAGCAACCCGAACGCAATGGCATAAGACCGGGTTACCTCCCCGTCTGCAATTGGAGGCAAAACCTTTTTCGAGCTCGTCCGGAAAGGCAAGGCTTCTTGGATTCGCCCTTCACCTAACTCCGTAAATAGTTCCTGCAGGCAATCCATCATCCAAACCAGATCTCGCTCCACTCGGGAAAACCCCAACTCCAAGCGCTCCCCATACGAAAGCTTCGCTTTCCCTAATCGGGACCGTGATGCAGGCCCTTTTTTGCGGGTCTTTTTCACTGCATTCACCTACGTGCTAAAACTATCACCACAAGAACAGGTAGCTCGCGCATTGGGATTAGTTACCCGGAATCCCCCCTTTAATAAATCGGTGCTAAAATCAATTTCGGAGCCGCTCAAAAAGACCGCACTTTTAGGGTCTACCGAAATATGAACCCCTCGACTTTGAATCAAAATATCTTGCGATCGCGCTTCTGCCACCAAATCCATTTGATACTGCAAGCCACTGCAACCCCCTCCCACCACCGCTACCTTCAAAGAGCCAGTTTCATAGTTCTTATTCTTTAGTAAACCGAGCAGATGCAAGGAAGCAGCTTCGGAAAGGCGAACCAGCTTCTCGGAGCCGATTTTCGGCCCACCTGTCTTTGCGTTGTCGTTACTCGCTATCATTGGAAAAGTTTATCTCACCTCTTCCCTCTTCACCAGCCTAGGTCATCGCCCTGATTCTTGGCGATTGAGAGGAGCTGGAGCGAGGCTCCGCTCCGCCAGTGCGACCAAAGGCTTCGGGTAGAAACCCAAGAGTAAATTAAGCAGCCCCACTGCCAATAAAACCCAAACCAGAAACGACGGCAAACGGGTCGCAGGAATTGCATCCGCTTCTCGTTCCCAATACATCGCACGGATGGGTGCCAGATAAAAACCTAACCCGATCACCGCCATCAAACTTGCTACGACCAAGGCCGGCATCTCACCCGCATTCCATAAGGTAGTGAAAACAGCCAACTTGACCGAAAACCCAACCAAGGGAGGTAATCCCGCCATCGATAAAAAGCATAACATCAAGCCCAAGGCGGCTCCTTTTTCCCGCCGAGCCAAGCCGTCTAAGTGGCGCAGATCCGCATTCCCGTGATTCCGCTCCATTTCGTTAATAAAAATAAGCACGGGAAGCGTCGCAAAAAGATAAGCCCAAAGATAAGCCACCACCGTCCCCATCCCTGCTTCCCCTAAGGTTCCCAAAGCCAAGAGCATATACCCCGCATGGGCGATGCCCGAATAAGCCAATAATCGTTTCAGGTTGCGTTGCGGCAGCGCCGCCAACGTCCCCAAGGTTACCGTGGCAATCCCCATCGTCAGGAAGATCGGGCGAAAAACAGTTCCTACGGATTCCAAAGCAAAAGCCCCCCAACCGAAAATGCGCATCAGCAGGACAAAACCAGCCGCTTTCGAGGCAACCGCCAGAAATGCGGTGATCGGAGTCGGTGCACCCTCGTAAACGTCGGGAGCCCATGCGTGAAAAGGCACCGCCGCAATTTTAAAAGCTAAGCTAGTAACCACCAGGCCCGCCGCCAAAAGAAGCGCAGGCGTCACAGGCCGGCCCGCCTGCTCTAAGAGGAGTCGGGAAAACTCTGTTGTACCTGCCGCTGCATACAGCCACGCAATTCCCATAACCAGAAATCCAGTAGAAAGACCTCCCATGACCAAAAGCTTAATCCCTGCTTCCAAGCTGGCTTGCTTCGTACGGTGAAAAGCCACCAAGAGGTAAAGGGAAATGGAGACAAGTTCCAGAGCCACGAAAACAGCTAAAAAATCGCGAGCCGAAGCGAGCAAGCAGAGTCCAGCCGTTGAAAAGAATGGCAAAGCCAGAAACTCAGCTCGAACACTTTCCTCCGTGCCCAAACGATACCTTGCCGACATCCCCGTCACCGCCACCAGACAAAGGACGAAAAAGGGTTTGAAGATGGAGGATAAGCCGTCCGATACGAAAAGATTTCTCCACGAATCAGGGACCGACTGTCCCGAACTCCAAGGGGTCCAGAAAAGCAGACCGAGCGCCAATACAAATGCCAAGGGTGAGATCAGCCTCCGCCAAGACAAAGGAGTCAAAGAGTCGACAAGGATCAGGCCGACTCCTGCCAATACCAAGAGGACTTCAGGTGAAAGCCAGGCGGTCATCGGCTCAATAATCTTTCTAGAACAGGGCGAGCAGGTCCCAGCACTAAAACTGGCACCAGACCCAAAACAAATAAAATCGTCGTAAGAAAAGCAAACGGCCAAACCTGACGGGTACCTGTGATATCTCCTTCAGGAGCATTCTCTACCGCGTTGGCTACAGGCCCAAAGGCGATTCCGCGAACCGCTCGAAGCATGGCGACCGCCGAAAGCACAACTCCCCAAGCCGCAATCACCACCAAATAAGGATGAGATGCCCAAGCACCAAAGAAGATCAAGATCTCACCCGCGAAATTAGCCAGCGAGGGCAAGCCAATCGAAGCCATCGTCGCAATCATCAGGTAAAACCAAAGCTTCGGAGCCTTTTTTGCCAAACCTCCCAAATCCGGAATCCAGGTTGTCCCAGTTCGATGATGGATCTCACCCGCCACCGCAAAGCCCAGAGCAACGCTAAAACCATGCCCCACCATCAAAAGAAGAGCCCCCCCCAATCCCAAAACTGTCCCGCTGATTAGGCCCAGAAAGATAGTTCCCATATGCATCACGCTCGAGAATCCTAATAACCAGCGGAAATCTCTCTGCTGGAGTGCCGCCAAACCGCAATAAAGAATATTGGCGGCCAGCATCAGACCGACAACTCCCCCAATTTGCTGCCAACCCGCTGGAACCATCGGCAGGGCAATCCGTAATAAACCGTAAAGCCCGAACTTTTTCAGAATTCCGGCGTGAAGCATAGCCGCGGGAGTTGGCGCCGAGGCATAGCCTCCCGGAGCCCAACTATGAAAAGGAACCAAGGAAATCAGCGTCCCAAACCCAACTAGCAGAAGAGCCGCTAAAATCGTCTGCTGATCTCCTGCCAATGGGTTGGTTTGCAAGGCCTCCGTCAGTACCCGCCAATCGAGCGTTCGCGCCGTCTCCGGCAGAGCCAAAACCAACCCAATCAAACCCACTAAAAGCACCAGACTGCCAAACATTAAATAAAGGGTCATCCGCCAGGCCGCTCCCGAACGGTCCCCCTGCCCCCAAATTCCCAGCAGGAGAAAAGTCGGAATCAAGGCCACCTCATGAAAGGAGAAGAAATAGAATAAATCGACCGATAGAAAGGCTCCTAGAGCGCCCAAACCCACCAGAAGAAGACAGATAAAATACTCTCTCTCCCGTTTTACCCCATCCCGAGAAACCCCCATCGCGGCCAGTGTCACCCCTAAGGTCAACCCCACTAAGGGCAAACTCAATCCATCCACCCCTAAAATAAACTTAAAGGGAAAAACACCCCTTACTGGAATAGGCTCAGGACCAAAAAGGACCTGCCCATTCCGCAGAACCAGCCCCGCTAAAAGCAGCCCTGGGACCAAATTTAAAAAGGAAACGAAAACAGCCGTTTTTCTGGGGTGCGAGCCCAAAGCAATCAGTGCAATGCCGCAGAGCGGAAGCAGCAAAAGAGTCGGCAGCAGGTAAGAAAGGTCCACTTTAACGAACCCCACTTTTTAGGATCCACCAAAGGAGAGACAGGGCGCCCAGTATAAAGACCGTCGCGTAAACCTGAACCTGCCCACACTGTACCAACCGAAGACCTTGGCCTGCAGCCCGAGCCATCACCCCTGAACCACGCACCAGAAAACCACGCACCACCCATCCCTCGAAAGCATCGGCCAACTTACCTAACCCATCCTGATTGGCCACGAGCACTCGATTGTAAAACTCATCCACGTAAAACTTCCCCTGGAGGATGGGAATCGACAATGGATCGCGTGTCGCCGCCCGATAGATAAAGAATGCGGGAACAAATCCAGTCAAAGCGAGAACCAGCGAAACCCAAAGAGTCCAAGAAGCATGGGTCCCCTCAGGTGAAGCTCCTAAAAAGGAGTTCACAGGCAAGAATCCGCCAACCACCGATAGAACCGCTAAAATAAGCATCGGAAAAATCAGCGTGGCACTTCCCTCGTGGGCGTGACGCGCACCCTCGCTACGCGGGCTTCCCCCAAAAGCAACTAAGATAAGCCGCAGCATGAAAAACGAAGTAAAGAATCCCGCAACCATCGAAACCAGTGCTAAGCTAGGATGATGAGCCGTTGCGGCGAAGATCTCGTCCTTACTCCAAAATCCTGACAAAGGCGGGATCCCGCAAAGGGCCAGCGTCCCAATTCCGGTCACGATCGCCGTAAAGGGCATTCTTTTTCCGAGCCCACCCATCTTCCAAATATCCTGTACCTCATGACAACCGTGAATCACCGAGCCTGCCGCCAAAAAGAGTAGGCATTTGAAAAAAGCGTGCATCGTCAGGTGATACATCGCAGGTCCCGTCACCCCTAACCCCACCGCCATGACCATATAGGCGATTTCTGAAAGAGTGGAGTACGCTAGAATTCTTTTTATATCATTCTGCTGGCAGGCAATCAGAGCAGGCATAAGAGTCATCGCACCTCCCACCCACGCAATTGTCGTCATCGTCACCGCACTAAGCTGCAAAATTGGCAGAACCCGAATCAGCATGTAAACACCCGCCACCACCATGGTCGCCGCATGTAAAAGCGAGGAAACTGGAGTCGGCCCTTCCATGGAGTCAGGGAGCCAAACATGTAAAGGAAACTGAGCCGATTTCCCTAAACAGCCGCAAAACAGGCCCAGCCCTACCGCCGTAATCGCCCAACCCCCAGGACTAGCCGCCAAAGAACTTGGTAGATCCACCAGACTGACAGTTCCGAAAAGAGACCAAACCCCAAGAATCCCAAGAATAAATCCGAAATCTCCAATTCGGTTGACCAAGAACGCCTTGTTCGCCGCTGCTCCAGCTGCAGGACGATCAAACCAAAAGCCGATCAGCAGATACGAGCTCAACCCCACCAGTTCCCAAAATAGGAACATCGTTACCAGATTGTCAGCCAGAACGATTCCCATCATGGAAAAGACAAACAAGGAAAGTTCCGCAAAGAACCGGCTGCGATGAGGATCCTCTTTCAGATACCCGATCGAATAGATATGCACTAGCAGCGCAATACCTGAGACCAGTGTGGCCATCAGTCGAGCCAACGGATCCATCAGTAAACCAAAATCGGCTTTCAACCCAGCGAACTCAATCCAAGGAATTACTGGAATCGCGAGCGCACTTCCTAAGCCGCCTGAAAATAAAAGCAGAAGTGAACCAAGAAAACTACCTAGGCAGGCGAGCGTGGAGACCGAAATTGCAAACCGCGGAAACGGGTGGAGAAAAAGTCGAATGACCACGGCCGCAAAAAGCGGTAAGAGCAAAATAAGATATGGGGAATAAGCTGTCATTTAGAAACGCAAGCTGGCCATCTGGTCTGCTGCCGTAGTTTTCTTGATCCGGAAAATCGCCACAAGAATCGCTAACCCGAGGGCGGCTTCCGCCGCCGCCACCGTGATGACAAAGAAAACCGCTACTTGAGGATCAGGAATCCCCTGAAATCTTCCCACTGCTACCAAGGCTAAATTGGCTGCATTCAGCAGAAGCTCTAAAGACATCATAACAACCAGCAAGCTCCGGCGTAGAACCACGCCTGCCAAACCGATAAGAAAAAGAGCTCCACTTAGAACCAAGTAGTGCCCAAGAGTAATTTCCCCGCCCATCACGCCTCAGTATCCCGGCGGCAAAGCACTACCACCCCTACCGTCGCCACCAATAAAAGAACCCCCGTAGTTAGAAAGAGTGGCCCATAAGAACTAAAAAGCAGATGACCCAAATCTTGCGCTGTGCCCGGCACCTTGGCATGGCCCCAATGAAGTGCCTCACCCGCAAAAGGGAAAGCAGAAGAAAGCCTCGGCAGACCCACCAGAGCTAGGACCAAGACCAAACCCACCCCACCGATTTTCGGCCAGGAAAACTTACCCAGAACCTCCACCCGAACATCGAGTAACATGATGACAAAGAGAAAAAGCACCATGACCGCCCCCGCATAAACGATCACCTGCACCGCCGCCAAGAAGGTTGCCTCCAACGTAATGAAAAGAGCCGCCTGAAAAACAAGGGCCGCAACCAGACAAACCGCGTTCGTCACCGGATTACGCACCGCCACCACCGTAATCGCTGAGATCAAGAGTCCCGCCGCCAACATCCAAAAGAAAAGCTGCTCCATTGATCCTCCGTAACTCCGAAAGAACTATTTGCCGTCCCACTTCTTAATCGGACGCACCATCACACCCCCTAGACGGTATAACTCCTGCTTATCTCGAACCATCGCCTGCCGCGAAGTTCCCACAAAAATAGGCTCCTCTTTCTTTAGAAAGATCGCCTCTTCTGGACAAACCTCTTCGCACATCCCGCAATAAATGCAGCGCAACATATCAATATCAAAGGCGCGTGGTTTCTTCTCTACATTGGCATGAACATCCTCCCCTGGGAGAAATCCAGGCGTAATTCGTATGGCTCGAGGAGGACAAATGAACTCACAAAGCTGGCAAGAAACACACTTCTCCCGCCCCCCTTCATCCATCACCAAAACCGGAGCTCCACGATAGCCCTCAGGCATCGGCCACTTTTCTTCTGGATACTGCATACTCATTAGCCCAGTGGAACTCATCTCCATCAAGGATCGCGGTCCGGTTCTTTTCCTCGGAAAGACGCGTAGAAGTATCGTCTCCACCATGTGCCGCAGGGTGATGAAAAGACCTCCGAGGATAGAAGGCAGGTAAAGCCTTTCCCAAAGATTCAATTCCGGACGAGCAAGAATAAGGGCCATAAGCTCGAAACTAGGTCACCGCTTCGGCGGGGCAAGTTGGGACAATGGGAATTCTGCCGTCGGTCCGTTCTGACCATTCTCCCCATGAATCTCTAGCGTTACCCATGGATCTTCCTTCGACCAGTCGATGCGGATTCCGCCGAAATTATGCCCAATAAAAACCGCACCCACTCGACTGCGGTTCTCCTCCTTCATCAAACGAGCCTGCTCAGTCAAACCACTCGAGGTCACATCATACAAGGGAAAACCCGCCGGAGTTTTCTCTAAACGAGAAATCTCTGCCCAGTGCCGATCCCCGCTTAAAACGATCACCCCGTGTGCTTTCGTTCTCTCTAGCAAAGCAAGAAAACGCTCTCGAGCCTTGGGAAAGTTAGCCCACTTCTCAAATCGATGCTGATCGGCAACCAGCTGAATACTTGAACCCACCACCGTCAAATCGGCACCTGGCTTGAGCAGTTCCTTCTCGAGCCAACCCCACTGGGTCTCCCCTAAAATATCGCCCTCACCCCCACTTTGACCACGGGGCGGCAGAGGATCACGGTTGAAGCGCGTATCCAATAAAATCACTCGGACACATTTTCCTGCGGGCCCAAAGTCCTGCGAACTATAAATCCCATCAGGCTGGTCAGGATTTCCAAAAAACTTTACAAAGGCTTTTCGACTCTCCTCCTTTCGGTCGTACTCTTTTCCCGCGTCATTCTTGCCGTAGTCGTGGTCATCCCAAGTCGCCATGATTTTTGGATCGATCCGCTTCAAGCTCTTCAGTGCATCGCTTTCTCCTAAGAGTTTGTAATTCTTGGTAAAGCAATCGGCATCGTCATTACTCTTGAGATATTTCCCCTCTGCCCAATCGTTGTAGAAATTGTCCCCCAACCAGATCCAAAGTTGCGGCTTAAACTTCTCCACTTCCTCCCAAATCTGCGTCTGTTTTTGTGGCTTGTAGCAGGACCCAAAAGCAATTCGTGCTAAAGGTTCCTCCGCACCAAATCCTGTTGCCCCCCAGACCAGCGCCAAGGCTAGCGTTAGGATTTTCACGTATCTAATTCGAGCTGCTCTTCGTCTTTCTCGTCCGTCTCCACCACCCGCGCTACTCCGTGTAACCGATCACCTTTTTCCAGTCGCACTAAGTAAACCCCTTGGGTGTTTCGACCCGATTCTCGAATATCCTTCACCTTGGTTCGTACCATCTGCCCTTTGTTTGTGATGAGCATGATCTCATCATCCTCTTTTACCGATATAGCACCAGCAACCGCTCCAGTCTTATCCGTAGTCTTCATCGTGATAATACCCTTCCCACCACGGGTTTGACTTCGGTAATCATCAAAGGAAGTCCTCTTACCCACCCCGTTATCACCCACAACGAGCAAGGTGGACTTCGCGTCAACCACCGCCGCCCCTACCACCTTATCTTTTTTCTCAGGGCGAATGCCATAGACCCCTACCGTCGCCCGACCCTGATCACGAAGCTGATCCTCATGAAAACGCAGGCTCATTCCTTCGGAAGTCACTAAAACAATTTCCTGGGTCCCTGAGGTTAACGCGCACCCAATTAACTCATCCCCGCTTTCAATCTTAATCCCAATTATCCCACCTTTTCGGAAGTTGGCATAATCAGAGAGGTT
>CAJBOM010000055.1 GCA_903956835.1 uncultured Verrucomicrobiota bacterium | reverse complement strand
ATCCAGTCCCGGATCAATCGTTCATCATACTCCGCCACCACTGTTTCAATTGGGTGACGACCCAAAGGCGGCGTCTCGATCTGACTTAGATCCCTCGCACCCAGCATCGATAAATAAAGCGTTCTCGGAATGGGGGTAGCCGACAAGGTAAGTAAATCCACTCGGCGGAACCGCTCCTTCAGCTTCTCCTTCTGCTTCACTCCAAAACGCTGCTCCTCATCGATCACCACCAAGCCCAAATCATGAAAAGCCACATCTGCCGAAAGGAGTCGGTGAGTCCCCACCACCACATCAATCCTCCCATCGGCCACACCTTTGATAACTTCCCGCTGCTCCAGCCCCGTCCGAAAACGACTCAATTCATCCACCACAATCGGCCAGTCAGCAAAACGTTGCCGTAAGGTCCGCGTATGCTGTTGAGCCAAAACCGTCGTCGGCGCCAGCACCACCACCTGCTTTCCTCCCATGACAGCCTTGAATGCCGCACGAATTGCCACCTCCGTCTTTCCATATCCCACGTCACCACAAATCAATCGATCCATAGGTCGTGCCCGCTCCATATCCGCCTTAGTTTCAGCAATCGCCCTCACCTGATCCGCTGTCGGCACATAGACAAACTCTGCTTCGAACTTCCCCTGCCACTCGTGATCGGGTGGGAACGCCTTTCCAGGTAAGGCCTCTCTCTCCGCTGCCGTTCTCAACAAGGTAGCCGCAAAGTCTTCTACCGCTTTTTCGGCCTTCACCCTCGCCCTCTCCCATCGCCCACCCCCCAGCATGTCCAACTTAGGTCGCTTCTTCCCTACCCCAACGTAACGGGAAACTAAATACGACTCCTCCACGGGCACGTATAACCTTCCTCCATCCGCATACTTCAACATCAGACACTGCCCTTTCCCATCAGGCTTATCTCCTAAGCCTTCGTAAATCGCCACCCCGTGCTGCAAATGCACCGCGTAATCCCCTAAGTGAATCTCTCCTGGGTCAAAGACTGGACGGCGCCAACGTTCCGCCGCCAATGAAACCGCGCGCCGTGGCCCACGCCGCGTCTCCGTCCGACCCAAAAGCTCCGCTCCAGTCACAATCACCCACTTGCCCTCAGGCCACGCAAATCCTCGGCTCAATCCAGAAATCACAAACTCCAACTTCTCCCTCTCTTTCTGGGATAGATCACACTCCACCAGCCACTCCTGCAATCGTCTTGCCTCACCCTCGTTGATTCCCGAAATAATCACCCGCCAACCCCGCGTCAGCCAAGCCCGTATCTCTGCTCCCACTCGCCGTCTTCGCGCCTCAGCCAAACCCTCCTTTCGAATCGGCTCACCCGTAAATCCATGCCCTGTAAAAACACCCTCCCAATCACCACCCTCAATTCCCTCCGCACAAACTAAAGTACCCCAACCAGTTCCTAAATAATCAGAAAATGAGGACGTTCCCTCCATCTCCATTGCCTTCCCCTGAAAAATCCACGCTTCCACCCTCTCTCCAACTCCCGTTTGCTCATGCAGATCAATCTCACGAATCGATTCCACACGATCTCCACCCCATTCAATCCGCAACGGCGCCTCCGCTTGATTCGCAAACAAATCAACAATCCCACCGCGCCGCGCCACCTCCCCTCGCTCCGCCACTGTCCCCACTTTCATATATCCCGCCGTGACCAAGTCCTCCACGAACTGCAGAGGATCCAACGTATCTCCTTTTTTCACACGAAACATTCCCTTCTGAATTTCCGCAGGCAAAGGATGTTTCTCCGCCAGCACCTGCTCAGTCACCACCACACACCGGGGTCGCTCTTCCGAGGTTAGCCTGGCTAGTGATCCCAACCACTCTGCTTCCAAGTCCGCATCCGGCCTCACTCCCTCTTTTCCGCGGTGCGCTTCCGGAACCACCAAAGCATCCCCACCCCAAGCTTCAATCTGCGAAGCCATCTCCTCCTGCTCACGCACACTACTTGTCACCACCACCCAACCTCGCATCTTCTTATCTTCAGCCAGAATCACAGCCGCCAAAGCCTGCGCTCCACTTGGCCATCCAGTAACCGAGCACACCCCTTCCTTCACCCGCCCAGAAAACAGTGAGCCCAAGCCCAATGTTCCAAGGAGTGCCTTTAGATCCCTCCGCTCTCCTACTTGCTCCAAAATTCCCAGCCCACCGACCATTCCCACTCCAGCCCGAAACCTGCCTTACGCCTAAATTCCTACCGCCTCAGCGGCCGCTTTCTTCTCTTCCTCTAACTCCGCCACCGTCGCCGCCAATTTTCTTTGCCCGAAATCGTCCAATTTTAGCCCAGCGACAATCTCCCACTTCCCCCTCCCCAAAGCTCGAATCGGAAAAGAACACATCAATCCCTTAGGCACACCATAACTTCCGTCAGAACAAACCGCCACACTCGTCCAATCTCCTGTCTTCGTCCCATCATGCAAGGTCCGCACCGTATCGACCGCTGCATGGGCCGCACTCGCCGCACTCGATAGTCCCCTCGCCTTCATGATCTCCGCCCCGCGCTGCTGGACCGACTGTAAAAACTCTCCCTCCAACCATTTTCGATCCGCTATAACTTCAGTCGCTGCCTT
>CAJBOM010000054.1 GCA_903956835.1 uncultured Verrucomicrobiota bacterium | reverse complement strand
TACGGGAGGGACATGTTCCTTATTCTTTTCGGCAATCGCATTTTGTTTGCCAGTCAGGCTATTATTCTCGCACGGTTTGCTGGTTTGGAAGCCGTCGCCGCTTGGGCTATCGGCTCTAAGATGTTTTTCTTCTGCAGGGACTTTTCCAATCAGATCGCCCAAGCTTCTGGGCCTCTGCTGATCGAGATTTATTCAAGGGGAGAGGTTCTCTTGGCATCGAAAAAACTTCAGGATCTGGCTCTTCTTTCTGGTTCCTTCGCTACAGTTTTAGGATCTTTTTTAATCGTCGGAAACAGACCGTTTGTCTCTTTATGGACAAAAGGCTTAATTCAGTGGGAAACTCGTTTGGACGTGGTTTTAGCCTTGATTCTCATAATTACTTGCCTCTTTGCAGCCTTATGCCACGCGAATGGGATGACAAAGGACCTTGTTACGTTTCGTTGGGTCGGACTTAAAGAGAGCCTGCTTTTTCTGGTTTTTTCATGCTTCCTTGTTAAATCCCTTGGGGTTTTTGGCATGGTTTTGGCTCATCTCTCTGCCGCCTGCCTGATCTCGGTTCCTTTTTTGTTTTCTGCTGTTCGAAAATTCAACCGAAGTCATAACTCCGCGGTACATATTATCCCCTCAGCATTTCTCCGATGGGCCTTAGTTCTGTTTTCCGCCTGTTTTCTTTCTTTCACTTTTTCCCAAAAGCCGAATTTTCTATCTCTCCTCCTTGCTGTCTTTTTTTTGATCTGCGTTTTTATACTTTTGTTGACTCCTTTAACCTGGGGGATTTTGGGTCCAGCCATCAAAGCCAGAACTCACCTCCTGCCCACGCCGCTTCGAAAGCTCTTATAGCTCCCTAAACTCACTAAATTTCTTAAGGCTCTTGCTGGTGCCTTTGGGCGACCAAAGCTCGCTGAAGATTTTAACCGATATATAGCCCCTACAAAACTTTTGCCCTCCGAGAATATTGCGGATGAATTCCTTGCTTCCAACTCCAGTTATTGCCTCTGCATCACCAAGCGCTCAATTTCCACCACAACGATTTCGTCTTCTTCTTAGATAAGACGCTATTTTAATGTAAGGCTATCCATGTTGGCTGTTGCAACAAATGCCCATGCACACTACAACTATTAGCTCCATATGGGGTTAGGCGTTAAAACAAAGTTTCTGGAGTTGTTCGACTATTTTTATAAAAGGCGTTTTCCTGCGCTTCGCTTTCACTTGCTGAAAGATACAACTCAGTATGGCGAATTCCGGAAGTTGTTTGCTCTTTGTGGGTATAAGAAAAATGGCCTGGTGGTTGAGGTGGGCGCTAATGATGGCTTGTTTTGCTCGAACTCTTACCCCTTCATTTCCCGTGAATGGAACGCGATTCTCATTGAGCCCAATCCAGATGTTTTCGCCACTCTGCAATCTCGCTATCTGCACAACCCTAGAGTGCGGTACTATAATTTGGCCTGCGGAAGTCAACCTGCACAATTGCCGCTTTTTTTGGGCAAGGCAGGGCAAACAGGCTATAGCACGCTCTGCACAGAGAACACCGATTGGTACTCAGCCACGAGAAGTGATAACCATGTCTTCGTTTCTGTAGAACCACTCACCTCGATACTGCAAACAGCCAAGTGCCCCGCTCATTTTGACATTCTTTCTGTCGACACGGAGGGTCATGACTACTTTGTTTTGCAGGGCTTAGACTTTAAAGCTTTTCTGCCAAAAATAATTATTACTGAAGACGAAAAGCCTCCTTTTACAAACCAGGCACAAAAACATCTGCTTCTCCATGCGGCTGGATATAAGCTGCTTTGTCATTTTCAAAGTAACGCAATTTGGATTCTTAAATCTCATTAAGCTAATATATTGTCTTCATTGAAAAATCTCATGATGCGCCTGATGGGCAACATTCCTGCGATGGCAGAGCTTCCCTCCCCTTTCGCCGAGGCATCTCTTTCTTATATCGATATTGGGGCGCGGGGCGGTCCCCCCAATAACTGGTTGAAACTTGCTCGGCAAATGAACTACCTCTGCTTTGAGCCAGATCCCGCAGAAGCCGAAGCTCTCCGGCTTGTCTTCAACCACACTCCTGATTTTCGAGGCGTCGTTTCCGAATGTGCTCTTGGCGCCACTAGCGGTTCTGCCACGCTCTACCTGACCCATTCACGCCCTTGTAGCTCCCTTCTTAAGCCCAACTCAGACCTGCTCAATACGTTCGTCCACCGCGATCTTTTTCAGGTTGAGCAGGAACTTTCGCTTCAAACAGGCACCCTAGATGCTGAGTTACAGCGCCTAGGTTCCGTCGGTGATTTTATTAAGATTGATGTTCAGGGATATGAACTTGAGGTGCTGAAAGGAGGAGAACAGGCCGTTTCTAATTCGATCGGTTGTGAGCTCGAAGTTTCCTTCATCGAGATTTACAAAAATCAGCCCCTCTTTGCAGAAGTGGACCAGTGGATGCGCGCCAGAGACTTTTTTTTGGCAGACCTAGAAAGATTCTGGTGGCGCCGTTCAGTCGCACCTGCCGAAATCCAGCGGCGTGGCACGCTGGCTTATGGAAACGCCGTCTACTTAAAAAATGAGATTTTTCAACCGCAGGACCGCACAGTAGCCATCAAAAGCGCCATTATATGTGTTGCAACAGGCCTGAATGAATTGGCCTATGAAATAGTGCAACATGGACACTTGAATCGCCTCTTTACTCGGGCGGAAGTGATAAGTTTTCATTCTTGGTTGCGACGCCACGCAAAATCCAATGCCTTCTGGTATCGTCTTGCCAAACCTTTATCTTGTTTACCTGGCAGGCAGACCCTTGGACGGTGGTTGGGCCTCTGGAGTCGGGCCTTGCACGGAGAGTGCCACACCGGCTCGGATGCAGATAGCTGGGCTCGTCGAACTTCTTGGTAGCATAGAACAAAGCTTTGCCTCAGATTACACAAATGATTTTTTTGCGTGCCCCTGTGGAACGCTCTGGCCTAGATTCATTTGGGCCAAAGACGGCGCAAGCGCTTACCAAGCAGGGCCTTGACTCTTCTTTTAGAAACCTTTGGCCCGCTAGTATTTATTGGCTGCTCAATTCAGGGCGACTTCCCTACGGCAGAACCATCTTTCGCAATATTTTTGCTAGTTTTTTAGCTGTTGCTTCCCTCCGAAAAGCTAAAGGCGGTGATCTCGCGTGGATTCTCTCTTTTTGTTCCCCTTATTCTTTATCCCCTTGTGCGGAAGCTCGGTTCAAATCGCGCGGCTTACGTTACGTGTTTCATATCATGGATGATTGGTTTGACATTGATAATCTTCGCCAAGGCACTATCCAGCGGTGCCAATTGGCAAATTTGGTTGGTGTCCCGACGCCATACCTTCGCGCAAGGGTGCTTGAATTTGTGCCTGAGGCCAGAGTAGCCGTGTTCGAGGAGCCGATTGATCTTGAAAGACTTAAAAGCTCATCAGTTTGTGGCTTGGCAGAAAAACCTGTAATCCTCTGGTGTGGAAATCCGTTTAATTTAGAACACGCGGAAATGCTTTTAGGAGTTCTTCGACAAGTTCATCGCGTCACCCCCTTTGTTTTTAGATTGATCTGCGGCCAAAAACCGCCGCAATGTTTTTTCGAAGGTCTAACGACAGAATGGCTGCCTTTCTGCCACGAAAATGAGGCCTCATTAATCGCGGGAAGCTGGCTTGGCATAGCGCCCATGCCTGATTCGGGCCATAACCGGTGCAAGGGGGCCTATAAAGTAAAAACCTACCTTGCTGCTAGCCTGCCGGTGGTGGCGTCGCCTATTGGATTTCAGAGGGATCTGCTAGAGGAGGGAAATGGCGTGGGTCTCCTGCCTACCTCTACTCGCGAATGGTCCGAGGCCTTACTATCACTGATTCAAAATCGAGCGAGGGTAATAGAAATGGGAAAAAGGGCAGAATTATATGCGCGCGCTCGTTTTAGCTATGACTCGATCGGGGCAAGTTGGGCTAACATTCTTAGGGCTCATGACCTAATCACTTTTGCAAAGGGGTAAGGGTATATGTGCGGACTCTTTGGTGCGCTTTTTCATCAATGCAATCCTACGGAGGTCGGTCAGGCACTAAAGACCATGCATCACCGTGGTCCAGATTACCAATCAAGTTGGAGTAATCAAAATAAAACAATATCACTAGGCCATACCCGCCTTGCTATAATCGACCTTTCGGAAGCTGGGCAGCAACCCATGCAGGACCCCACCAGCGGCAACGTGATTGTCTTCAATGGCGAAATCTATAACCACCTAGAGTTCCGTCGTGAACTTGGATCCTTAGGAATTCGATTCCGCGGACACAGCGACACGGAAACTCTTTTAATGGCATTAGGAATCTGGGGGGAAGAAATTATCCCAAGGCTTCGTGGTATGTTTGCCTTTGCCTTGTACCACAAGGCTTCCGATACCGTGGTGCTGGGACGCGACCGTTTGGGCATTAAGCCCCTTTATATCGGTTGGAGAAAACAGGGAGGCCTGCTTTTCTCCTCTGAAGTACGTCCGATGCTGCATTGGACAGGAGCAGAAATCTCTCCACAGGGTGTGGCCTCCTACCTCCAACGGGGTTGCTGTCCCCATGGTCAACTTCTTTATAAGAATATAAGCGAATTTCCTGCGGGTTGTTGGGCTCGGCTACGAAGCGGAAGTACTTTTTTTGAGCCTGTTCGATTTTGGCCTACAGCCATGGAACCCCCTCAATCGCAAAACCCAATCCTCAATGACCCACCAGAGAAGCCATCCCTACGGATCCGCGCTTTGCTCGAAAATGCCGTCCAGTCCCACATGCTTTCCGATGTCCCGGTGGCGTGCTTCCTTAGTGGTGGGATGGACTCTTCCATTCTTGCCTCCATGGCCGCGCGTGCAACTCCAACCGGAAAACTCACAACTTTCTCCGTTGGTTTTGCAGAGTCTAGCTACGATGAAAGTCTGTATGCAGAAGAGGTTGCCAAACATATTGGGACGACCCACCACCACATCGAACTATTTGAAGGGGAAAAACTAGAAATGGTGGAGAGTGCGATTCGAGCCATGGATCTTCCCTCCATCGACGGGATTAACACCTACCTTGTCAGCCGCGAGGCTTCCCGTGGTGGGTTTAAAGTGGTGCTATCGGGTTTGGGCGCAGACGAAATCTTCGGCGGTTATCCCATTTTCAGGGATTTCTCCTGGATTCGGATGCTCAGCGCCATCCCGAAATGGGCACGGCGGACGGGCACTCTTTTCCGGCCTGGGTTTCAACTCTTTACCGATATTCCTCAGGAGAAAACTGGCCAAGCCCTTGCCTGGTGGTGGCGACGTGTCTGGACTGGCTACGACCTGCAAAAACTAGGCATGGATGTGCCTTTTTTTGAATCCGAAATCTCTCCTCCGCTCAGAGATTCAATGGCCGAAATCAGTTGGGGTGAAATTTCCTGTTATCTAAGGGATATGCTCCTCAGGGACTCCGACTGTATGAGCATGGCTCACTCCCTAGAACTGAGGGTCCCATTTTTAGATGCCCCTCTTGTCGAGGAAGTTTTGGCCCTTCCGTCTGCGCTCAAGTTTAACTCGCGATTCCCCAAAAGCCTTCTTCTGAACGCCACTAAAGACCTTTTGCCAGAAAGATCATGGAATCGTCCAAAAATGGGCTTTTCTTTCCCCATGGAATCATGGATGCGTCGGCCCCTTCGAGATTTTTGCCGACAAGGGTTAGAACTTGCTCAAGGGCATCTTGCTCTCAATCTTCGACAGACAGAATCCATATGGCAGAAATGGGAAAATAAAAAGTTCATTTGGCCCAAACTCTGGGCCTTAGTCGTATTAGGGCACTATTTAGATTCCAAGGGTGACGCATGATTAGCTCCTTTAGAGACTCCGCTACGACATGGCTACTTAGTCGCCCTTCTTCGCAGCCAATCAATCAGGCATCCTTAAGGGGACTTGCTGCTCTTTCGATTTTCTTGTTTTTGACGATAATTTTTTTGTCCTTTGTTCAGTATAATTCCCTCGTAAATCTAGGGAAGCTTTCGAGTGCCCGTGAACAATTTCTTCTGCATTACTCTAGTTTAACTCTTGAAATGGAAACCAATCTTTACAAAGCCCATCGCTCTACGCTTGCCGCACTTTTATCAATTAGCGATGCCGAGGTTGAGCAGGAAGCCGAGAGCCAATCCACTTGGTTAAATCGGTATTGGATTGCGTCTGAATCTTTAAATGCCTTGTTTCAGGCCTCACCTCAGCATCAATTCTTCCCCGCCCAGTACACTCAATCTTTTAACAATTACAAAATATACTCACTTGAGTTAATCCAAATGATAAAGGAGGGAAAACATAAAGAGTCATTGGAGTTTCGAACCTCCACAGTAA
This sequence comes from uncultured Verrucomicrobiota bacterium, assembly GCA_903956835.1. Classification (GTDB taxonomy): domain Bacteria; phylum Verrucomicrobiota; class Verrucomicrobiia; order Methylacidiphilales; family Verrucolacustridaceae; genus Verrucolacustris. The sequence goes on along the minus strand of CAJBOM010000054.1, from coordinate 7,799 downwards.
AGCCTTCTTTTGATAGGTGGAAGGCCCAGCACGATTCCCTAATATTAGATCTGCTCGATCGTTGCAAAACGATGAAACAGAGTTTTTCTTTAGAGACCCTCTTTCTCCAACGAGTAATGGTAGTTATTTTGTTGTTTCCCGTGGCAGCAGTCGGGTTGTCCCTGTTTATTCTTCTAGGTGTCTTGGGAATTAGGCTGAATCCTTTGGCGTCTCCTCCGTCTCGAGACCTCTGGACTCGTTGATCCAATGACTACCTCAAGAGGCCACTCACCGATTACTTTCGATCTCTTGATACACTTTTAAGTGTGCTTGAGCCACTACTTCGGGCCCGCTGCGAGATAAAATAGTGGCGCGGGCCTTGGTGGCCTCCGAAAGACATAGAGGTTTAGATATTTTGCTTAAAACGCCATGCGCGAGCTGTTTGGGATCCTTTTTCGCTACACAACATCCAAACCCCGCGGCCTTGACGTTCTCGGCCATCGCGGTTTCCTCGGTGACTATCGGGCAAGTTCCCACCAGAAGCGCTTCAATCACCTGATTCCCAAACATCTCTTCCAAGGACGGGGCAACTAGAACGGGAATGGTAGAAAGATTTTCTGCCAATTGTGTCCCTGGGATGGTTTGATGCAGAATAAGTCGGTTTCCTAATAAATCACCTAAGGCCTGCTTTTCTCGTCCCTCGTAGGAGTCGGCACGCGCATCGGGATGGTCACCAAAAATATGGAGGCGGATTTCTGAAAATAAGCTGGGGCACTCACTTCGGATAATTTCTAGAGCTTGGCGTAGGATATGTACCCCCTTGCGTTCCACCATGGTTCCAACAAAGGCTAGATCCCCCATTCTTCTTGGCCGATCAATCGGAATTTCCAGCAACCTCGGATCAAATGTGTTAGGGATCTCATGTAAACAGAGATGCGGAAACTTCGTCTTTAGCTCATTTTTTACATACGAACTTTTTGCTACGACGTGTTTTGCCCTTCGTAAGGCCAACCACTCCGTTCCCTGCACCACTCGACCTCGACTAAATAACCCGGGGGGCAGTTCTCTGTTAATAATAAAATAACATCCTTGGACTGTGAGTACACAAGGGAGTCCCGTCGCCTGCGACGCCAAAGCGTAGGCATCCTCTGTCCCGTGAGCATGGGCGAGGTCGGGTTTGAGTTTCCGCACATAGGCAGAAATTCGGCGTGCATCAAAATAGAAGAGGGTTGTTGATCGAAGGCGATCCGGTGCCGCTAAATAGTGGACCACGATGCCCTCTACTTCTTCTTGATAATCAACTTTGGCTCCAGGAATTTGGACAACCAAGATGGGCTCAATTTTGGTGTGGGCTTTCTGCGCTAACGCTAAATTCAAAACCCAACGACCAGGATGCGTCTGAATCTTGCCATAATCTGGATGACCTGCCGGCAACGGTAAATTACATAGGTGAACGACCTTCATTTGCCCTTGGGCTGGATCACCCAGCGGTAGGTTGGTTTTTCTACAACGAAGCTTTCTCGCTCGTGGGGGGATGTCACGGTGTAGATACAGTACCTGTGAGGCCGGATCCAGTAGACACCCCCGAAAAATCTTTTAAGGCGATATACGATTAAAATTAGCCACCTCCCCGCCCTCGCCCATCCAGGAGCACGCTCCCCTAATCGCTCTCTTTCCGCCCCAGCCTTGTCTTGCAGGCTTAGGTTCGACCCCGTTTCGGTAAACACACTCGAGGGTTTACGCATAACCCTCATCTTCAATCTCTGATCTAACAAATCTAAAATCCAAACCGCGTCTCCCACCACCTTCCACTCCGATTTAAAGAAAAGCCCGCGATCTACCACCGAACTACGCCGGAAGAATGTCGAGCAGGTAAAGATCGAAAGGTTACCCGAGACCAGAGTGTGCAACCTCGTCGGCTTCATCACCTTACGGTCACAAAGATAGCCTCCATCTGGCCGAACCACAATTGCTGCCCCAAATAACACCTCCATCTTCTTCTGGTCTTCAAACTCCTTCTTCACCCTACCCAGGGTTCCCGACAGATACTGCTCATCGCAATTTAGGTAAGCACAGATTTCCCCAGCTGCTTTCCGAAACCCTTTGTTAATCGCATCGTACATCCCTTCATCTGGCTCCTTGAAAATTCGCAAGGTATACCCGCGGGAAGTGCGCAGATGCAAAAGCTCGAAGGGTTCAAGATTTTTTACCCTCTCTCCCCCATACTGCCGCAAAAGCCGCTCCGCCGTCTTTTCCGCAAACTCCTCAATCCCAGGACTCCCCGCATCCTGCACAATATGCTCAACGACAACTCCCTTTTGGTCAGCGACCGAAGCAATACAACACTCCAGATAGTCGAGCTGCTTAAAGCTTGGGGTGACGATAGAAAATCTCATCTTTTTTTCAGAATAAAAGCCGCCTGAGTAGGAAGCGAGCCCGTCAAGGTCCCATAGATCCGGCCCAATATTGCCCACCCTCTAGGGCCTGAAAGACGAGCCACTAATCCTAATCCAAGACTGATCCCTTGCGCCACAATATGCCAAGCACCTGCATCGTGCGTGAAAATTGGCTGGAACCAGTAAAGCCATGGATCCCCCTCCAAATACTTTTCCAGCTCCAACCCACTACTCTTTGCCCAACTTACGATAACTCCCTTACTCGCCTTTTGCACATGGTGCGGATTCTCCTCTCGTTCATGGATTGGAACGAGTCCCACAATCCGGCCTGTTGGGCTCAGGCACTCTCCTAGTACCTTCAGGAGCCCTTCTGGCTCTGGCAGATGTTCCAAAACATGACTACAAAAGATCAAATCGTATTTCTGCTTCAGCAATCGATGTTCTTTCCACCGCTCAATTTCAATGGGCGCCAAATCCACCTTCCCACGCCATTTCTTCTTAATCCTTGCCGCCACCTCTTCGCACACTTCCGGGTCCTGCTCCACCCCGAACAGATCCGCCGTCTTGGGTAAGTAGCCGAACAGTGTCCCCGCCCCAAATCCATAGTCAAAAATCTTCTTTCCCACCATGTTCACTCCATTTTGTCGGAGAATTTCTAAGGCCAACCATACTTTCCCCAGCCGCATATAGGCCATATGGTGCCAAGCACTCTGCCGACCACGGTACACCGTCTCAAAAACGACTTGGTCCATTCCAAAATCAGAGGGGGATATCCCTCCCTAGGCAAGGACGAATGCTTGCCCATCCCCTCCCTTTCTGTTTGTCTGCCTAGCAGTGCATCCGCGCCTACTCACAGATCTTATCGACCCGACATCAGGGCACGCCCTGACCTTAACTTCCCCTGTGCCGAGTCCATCAGAGATTGAACAGGGCACTTTAGTCGCCAGTGCAGGCCGCTCTTTCCCTATTCTGCATGGAATTCCAAGGTTTGTCCCAGCCTCCAACTATGCTAGCTCGTTTGGTTATCAGTGGAATAAGTACGCCGAACTCCAACTCGATTCAAAGAATGGGACAACTTTTTCGGAGGATCGCTTTTTTTCCATCACAGAATGGTCTAAGGCCGATCTTTTGGGAGCTCGCGTGCTCGATGTCGGCTGCGGAGCAGGGCGATTTTCGGAGGTCGTCTTGCGGGCAGGAGCCCACGTGGTGGCCGTCGATCTAAGCCAGGCTGTGGAGGCTTGCCGCAAAAACCTTCGTTCTCATCCAAACCTTGATGTGGTGCAGGCCTCTATTTATGAGCTCCCTTTTCGCTCTGGATCGTTTGATTTCGTTTACTGCATTGGCGTGGTGCAACATACGCCAGACCCAAAACAATCGGTACTGGCCATCGCTCGCATGGTTCGCCCAGGGGGTCGTTTGGGTTTCTGGATCTACGAGCGGGACTGGAAATCGTATCTTGGCACCATCGGTTTTAAATACCTTCTTCGCCCTTGGACCACGTCGCTGACTCGCGACCAAGTGGAAAGGTTTTGTAACCTGTTGGAGTCTTTCTGCTGGCCGATCAATCGCGTGGCTCGAAAGTGCGGGTGGTTGGGCAAGGTAGTCATGCGCCTACTTCCTGTGGCCTCCGCTTATCTCCAAGAGGTTCCTCTCAGCGACCACGACTTCCGTGAGTGGGTTCGCTTGGATACCTTCGACATGTATTCCCCTGCGCATGACCACCCACAAAAGTTCAATGCCGTGGCACAGTGGTTGAGAGAAGCAGGCTTTATCGTAGATCCCCGCCATCCTCACGGCGGGATATCCCTCACCGCGCGACGCCCGCTATAACCCGGCTTTTTCCCGCCATACTTCCCAGGCAACGAGCGCATGCAATTTGCGCCCATAATTGCGTCGGCCAGAAAGGTGATCATCCCGAATCCGCGCAACCGCTTGCGGGTCAACCAAGCCCTCTTCACTCAATCGCCCTCTATCGGTATATTTCATCAGGGCTCCCCTCAACCCCCCGCGGAACCACTCATCAATGGGAAGTCCAAAACCTCTTTTAGCTCCGCTAAACATTTCTAAGGGGAGATGCCGAGAGAGTAGAGTTCGGAGGGCCCCTTTCTGTTTTCCCAGTGCCGTGTCACGAACCCCCGCGGTCACTGTGAGATCAAGAATCCGCTCGTCTAACAGGGGGGCTCTCACTTCGAGGCTGGCCGCCATGCTGGCACGATCCACTTTTCTTAAAATCGATCCCTCCAAATAAGTCGCAACATCAGTCCTGGCGAATCGCTCCTCGAGCGAAGCCCCGCTGTACGTTTCCCACTCTTTTTTAAAAAACGATTGCCCTTCTTGTGCGGTTGCGGGGTTTTTCAGAACGGCTTTTAGTTCGTCTTCCTTCCAGAGAGAAGAAAGCCAAAGAGCGCGGCTCCACTCTCCTGGGGCTTGAGCCAATTTGCCTGCCTTCGCCCACCGGTCGGGTAGAAGTGAAAGTAGTCCTGCAGGCATAAATTGTGCGAAGGGGTGGAGTGCGGTTGCCAAGCGGATTTGTCGGTATTTTGGATAACCACCGAAAAGTTCGTCTCCTCCATCGCCAGAAAGTGCCACTGTTACATATCGGCGAGTCGCGCGGCTGATGAAATACGTGGGCAAAAATGAGTCATCCCCCAGAGGTTCAGGACATTTTTGTAGGGTCTCGATATAGTGTTCTTCCATGTCTTGGGCTTTAATTTCGATCGTCTGATGGTCGGTCCCGAGTTTCTCCGCCACTTTTCTACCATAGCCTCCCTCATCTCTCATGGTCCCGGGGAAGGAAACCGTGAAGGTTCTAAGTTTAGGTCCGCATATCTTCCTTGCGTAAGCCACCACAAGGCTGGAATCGATCCCACCACTTAAAAAACATCCCAACGGCACATCACTGATCAGCCTCGCCTCAACGGCAGCCTGCAACTGCGTGTCAAATTGCTGGAGAAACTCCCCATCCTTCATAGTCCGAGATCGATACACCGGAGCATTGCCGAAGGCAGTTTCTTGAATCTTTCCATCCTGCCATCGGAGTAGATGCCCGGCTCGTAGCTGTCGCAATTGCGGAAGGACTGTGTTGCTCCCGGGCACATACCCGTAGCGTAGGTAGCTGGCAAATCCCTCTTGCGAAATATCTGATTTAGCACCTCCTCCAGCAAGCAGGGCTTCTAACTCGGAGGCAAAGCTCAGCTCCCCTTCCTGATTACAATAAAACAGGGGTTTCTTGCCATACCGATCCCGCGCCAAGAGAAGCTTCTTGGCTTCCGCATCCCAGAGCCCAATGGCGAACATCCCGAGGAGCTTAGAAACCACTTTCTCTCCCCACTCTTCATACCCGCGCAAAATGACCTCTGTATCACTTCGCCCAACAAAGGCGTGCCCCCGCTCCTGCAACTGTCCGCGCAGCTCGCGGTAGTTGTATATCTCTCCATTGAAAACCACGGCAACCCGTTGAGACTCATTTACCATGGGTTGGGATCCTGTAGCTGACAAATCAATGATCCGAAGCCTTCGGTGGCCGAGAGTGCACCCATCCGCCTCCCAAATTCCTCCTTCATCGGGCCCCCGATGAACCATCTCGGCAGTCATCCTCTCCACCCGCGAAGGGTCGATTCTTTTTGGCGAAACTACGCCCGCAATTCCACACATGATGAAGACTTTGAGACCAAATTCATCAACTGCCTAGCGCGAAACTCCGTGGCTTGGCACTCCTCTTGTTGCCCCCTAAGAAGGATATGTGTCCTCCGCTGTTCCCGTTCTCCTTGTTCACAATAGCGCTGATATTTATGGGGCGAGCCGTTCTTTGCTTCGTTTGGTCTCACGCCTGGATCGCAAAAGATTCATCCCCTCTGTTCTTTTACCCGTTTCTGGTCCTCTTCAGCTTCTTTTAGAAGAAAAAGGGGTCAGGGTCTTTGTCCAGCCCTCCCTTCGCGTTATCACTCGCCCCATTTTTTCTTCTTGGAGAATCTTTCCTTTTTTACTGGGGTTTCCCTTTTCCGTACTTCAAACCGCTGCCCTGATTAAGCGGGAACACTTTCAACTTGTTCATACCAATGTCGGTATTGTTATCTCCTCCGCTTTAGCTGCCTGGTGCGCACGGGTGCCCCACCTTTGGCATATCCGCGACTGGTTTCAGGAGTTCGGTTTTTTTTGGAAACCCTACTCCCTCTACATCCGCGTATTTTCTCAACTGGTTCTCTGTGTTTCTCGCCCGATCGCAAACCAGTTTCCTCCCTCCCCTAAGATCAGGGTTCTACACAACGGCTTGGATCTGTCCGATTTTCCGCAGGTTTCTGATGCCGAACGCACCGCCGCACGTCTCACCTTCTCTCTACTCAAGAGTGCTTTCGTCGTTGGAGTCGTAGGGCGTATTAAATTTGTTCGTAAGGGACAGGAATTTCTCCTTCGTGCAGTCAAGATTCTGCGAGAACGCGGTCTTCCTGCCTACTGCCTCCTGGTTGGCGGACACGCGCCCGGCTCGGAAGATCATATCCTGCGCATGCGACAACTCGCCGCCCAACTGGGTCTTACTGACGAGGCTCTCTTTGTTGGGGAACTCAACGAGCCACGTCCCGCATACGCCGCCATGGATGTTTTTGTTTTACCCTCAGCCCAACCCGAGCCCTTTGGAGGTGTTGTCTTGGAGGCCATGGCTCTCGAGCTCCCTGTCGTGGCCACCGCTTTGGGTGGATCCATCGAACAAGTGGTTGAGGGGGTGACTGGGTTTCTTGTGCCGCCAGCAGATCCAGAAGCGATTGCAGACCGTTTAGAAAAACTTGCCCAAAGTCCTGCTCTTCGCCAGCAGCTCGGTCACGCTGGTCGCGCGCGCATTCAGCAGGTTTTATCGCTAGATCGGGCCGTCGTTGGGATCGAAGCCGCCTACACAGAACTTCTTCAAAGTAACCCAACCCAGCGGTAGCCTATAGCCATGCGCTTACTACTTACGGGGGGTTCGGGCTTTATCGGGTGTAATGCGGTTCAATTCTTTCTGCCAAAAGTAGATGCCCTTTTGAATTTAGATCGAAACGAACCCGCGCCTTCTTCTCATAAGTCGTTTTGGCAACAGTCCGATCTGTTGGATAAAGAACTCCTCGCTCGTCAGGTGGCAGCATTCCGTCCGACCCATGTTCTCCATCTTGCGGCCCGTACCGATTGTGTCGAGACCACGACTGTCGAATTGGGTTATCGGGAAAACACAGATGGGGTATCCAATATTCTCGCGGCTATCCGATCCTGCCCCTCCATTCAACGTGCCATCATCACCTCCAGTCAATACGTCTGCGGCCCAGGGTATCAGCCAAAATCAGACGAGGATTATTCTCCTGCAACTGTCTATGGCGCGAGCAAGGTTTTAACGGAGCGGCTGACTCGTGCCGCCGAGCTTCCGTTCACGTGGACCCTGATCCGCCCAACCAATGT
>CAJBOM010000053.1 GCA_903956835.1 uncultured Verrucomicrobiota bacterium | reverse complement strand
GGGGAATTCAGAGTGATGGCACTTGGGAAAAAGATGGTGGGCCTATTCGATTGAGTGAGGAGGAGGTGATTCGCTTGAGAACGTTTTTGGGTGGATTCGTATCTCCTGCGACTCGCTATTGGCCAGACAATTTAGAGAAGATCAAACAGGCGCTAGTCACACCCCCGAGGTTGGTGGATATGCTGGAATTGAGCATTTTACGGAAGATGGCGTTGGGCGAAACGAAGTTTGATAAAGCGCAAATTCCCGCCCCGTTTGTGGAGGTTTTCTCGGTGGTGGTGCAATAGGCAAAGAAAGAGATGGTGCGGTTGCACTGTGTGCGGGAGTCGGCTCTGGTGGAACTGGCGACGGAGTATGACAAGGCGCGTTCGGCTCAGTCGTATTTATCCGCGTCGTACACTTTTCGGGAGGTGGAGGCGGCGGCGTTGCGGGCGGCGGCGGGGCGGAAGTCGGACGATCTCTATTTTCGGTTGGATGGGAGGATTGCGCATCTTTTACTGGATGAGTTCCAGGATACTAGTCGGGGGCAGTTCGGTTTCTTTCAGCCCATCTTGGATGAGACCGCTGGAAAGGGGGGACATGTTCTGGTGGTGGGCGATCGGAAGCAGTCGATTTACGGATGGCGTGGATCGGATCCTCGTTTGCTGAAGGATGTGGAGGCGATCTTGCCGGGGGTAGAGCGGGAGTCCTTAAGTGAGAGTTATCGATCGAGCGTGGCGGTTTTAGAGGCGGTGGATAAGGCCTTCAATGAAATCGATAAGTCAGCGCTTTTTCAAAAGAAGGACAATCCAAAACCTGAACTCGCGGCGGCGGCGGGAAGTTGGAAAGAGGAGTATAAGGCTCACCAGTCTTCTCCATCGGCTGCATCGCAATCGGGTCAGGTAGTGCTGTTTGTCTGCTCGGGTGGGTCCTCGGATGAGGTGAAGGCGGTTGTTCGAGGTAAAGTGGTAGAGCGAGCTGAGGCGCACAGCCAGAAAGAGACGGGAAGTTTAGGGATTCTATGTCGGACCCATGTACTGATTCCGGGGATTTTGGCGGAGTTGAAGGCGCGTGGGATCGAAGCAAGCGGAGAGGGTGGAAATCCGCTGAGCGATAGTGCTGGGGTGGAGATGATTTTGTCTTTGCTAACTTGGGCGGATCATCCAGGTCATAGTGCAGGGCGTTACCACGTTTGTGCGGGAGGAATGGCAGACGTCTTTGGATGTGGTCAAGTATCGCCTGTGTCGAAAGAGAAAGATGAGGGAGCGACGGAGTTTTTAGCGGGGTTAAGACGCGAGATTGTGGAAAAGGGTTTGGCAGAAGTTTTGGCCACGTGGATTGCGAAGAAGAAGTGGCGGGAGGCGGGAACGGCACACGATCAGATGCGATGTGCGCAACTGGTGGAGTTGGCACGGGGATTTGATGAAGAGGGTGGGGGACGACTAGCCCGATTTGTGCGCAAGGTGCGGACGGAGAGGGTGGAAAATCCTAGAGCCTCTCAGGTGAGGGTGATGACGGTGCACGGAGCGAAGGGGCTAGAATTCGATCGGGTGATTTTGGCTGATCTGGATCGTGGGTTAAGTGCGAGGGGCGGAGACAAAGTTAAGGTTCGGGTTCGAGAAGCTAGGGCGGAGATTGTCCCTAGTGAGACGGATGCGGAGTTGATGGGATTTGTCGACAGGTGCCACGAGGTCAAAGGGGAAGAGTTTATGGACTCTTTGAGTGTGCTTTATGTCGGGCTAACGCGGGCGAGGCGGGATTTGGAAGTGGTGGTGGGAGGACCTCGGAGCAGAGAGAATTTGAGTTTAGGAAAGATTTTGCGAAGTCAGTGGGGTTGGTCGGAAAGTGAAACGGAGGGAGAGCTAAAAGTGACCGACTCCAAGGGAACAAAGTTCGAAAAGGCAAAGAGGGCGGTGGTACCCAAGGATATTGGGCTGGCGGAGGCGGTTGGGGTTGCGCCACGAAAACCGGAGGAGCGACTAGGATTGGAAAGTCCTAGCGCACGAGAGGGGGGAGGAAAGGTGAGATTGTCTCACGTCATTTCGCAAGGAAGTGGACGGGCTTTGGATAAAGGAACACGAATTCATTCGTGGCTGAGCAAGATCGAGTGGGTTGAGGGGAAAGTTCCTGATTCAAAGAGTTGGGTAAGGGAGGCGCCGGAGTTGTGGTGGGGGATGGATCGTGCGGAGGTGGAAAGAGAGGCATTGGAAGTGGCCGGACAGGTAGGAAAGGAGATCAGCTGGGTCTTTGACCTAAAGGAGTGGAAGAAGAAGTGGGTGGGTGTGGAGAAGTTGGAGGTTTGGAGGGAAAAGAGTTTTGCGGTGGTGTGGGAGAGGGAGGGGAAAAGTGAGGTTTTGACGGGAACATTTGATCGAGTGGTGGTGGGACGAGATGGAAAGGGAGGGGTGGTAGGGGCTGAGGTGGTGGATTATAAAACCGATCGGTTGGAGGGGGAAAAGAAAAGAAAGGAGCGGGCAGAATATTACAGGCCTCAGTTGGAGGCGTACGCGGCGGCCGTGGCGAAGCTAACTGGGTTGCCGATGGGGAAAATAACGACTCGATTGGTTTGGGTGGAGGTGTCGGCGGCCCGGGAGTGAGGAAAAGGATAGTATTGGCAAGAGGAGGCTTGGGATTGAGACTAAGAGTGAGATGATTACGAAGGATCCAATTTTTCAGAAAGTGGCGGGGGGGCTGGCGATCGGCCTGCTTGGGCTGGCTTGCTTAAATATTCTGCGTCCATTTTTCGGACCTCTGCTTTGGGCGGTGATTCTGACAGTGGCGGCCTGGCCAATATTTGTATGGATATTGAGGGCGACGGGCGGGCGGAGGATTCTCTCTTCTGTTTTGGCGAGTGCACTGGTGGCGATTTTTTGTCTCTTACCGATTACTTACGGCTTGGGGGTAGCGGCAAAATCTCTAGGTCCGGTTTCGCAAAGGTTGATGGAGGCTTCGAGGGAGCAGATTCCTCCTGCGCCCGAGGAGTTAAAGAAGTATCCCTTTGGGAATACGGTTTTCCAGCAGTGGGAGAACTTGCACAACGACCGGGAAAAGTTCATCTCGGACATTGCTCCCTTACTTCGTCAGGCGGCGACTCGGCTTGGTTCATTGGCGGGTCGGATTGGGGTGGGGTTACTGGAGTTTTCCTTTGCACTGGTGATCTGCGCTTTCTTTTTCCATGGAGGGGAGGATTTGACGCGAGTGGCGAGGACAACTTTGGATCGTTTGTTTGGCTCGGAAGGGAGCGATTTGCTGGAGTTGTCGGCACAGACAATTCGAAGTGTGATGCTGGGGTTACTGGGGACGGCAGCGCTGCAGGCGGCGCTGATGTGTTTTGGGTTTTGGCTGGCGGGGGTACCGCAGGTGTTGCTGCTGGGCTTTGCGGGTTTCTTTTTTGCCAGTCTACAGCTTTCGACGGCTATTGTTTGGGCTCCAGTCGTTTTCTGGTTATTCCGAGAGGACAAGATGGGGTGGGCGATTTTCACTCTGATCTGGGGAATCGGGGTGGTGGGGTTGGTGGATAATTTTACGAAGCCTTATTTGATCAGTCGGGGAACGAATCTCCCTTTTGGAATTATCTTCTTAGGGGTGATCGGCGGATTTCTGGTTTATGGATTTCTAGGAATCTTTTTCGGAGCGACGTTGATGGCGGTGGCCTATCGCCTGTTGCAGGAGTGGTTAGCGGAGGATGGTTCCCGAAAAGCGGGTTAGATTTTTGTTTTGTATGGATTTGGAAATACGGATAATTCCTTGACCCGCGGTTGAAGTCTTAGCGTTCTAAAACTAAGGAGTTCGCAGGCCTGATTTAGATCGTGAATTTGCTGGGGTAAGACGAATGGCTGGTTGTGCGGTTTCGGGTAGTGGTTCAGCGGGAATTTGGGTTTTGAGGTAGTAGTCTCGTGCCTCACTGTAAACTATGGATTGATTGGGGATAATAATATTTCCTGAGGACCATGCGCCAGCACCTGCAATCAAGCCGACAGGGGGAAAGATAAAGGTGAATGCTTTTGTCCAGTTATCTGGCTCGACCATTTTTTTATACCAGATGCGGAGAGGCAGGTTATCGGTGGCTCGGATCCCGACATCGATACCTCCTTGTCGATCCTGCCCGCCAATTTTGAGTTTAGCGTCTGAAAAGTATCGGATGTAACCTAGCCCAATTGCTTGGTTCTTTAACTGGGTCCCTTCAATGGCTTTACGCCCTTCGGGTCCCTCAACGATACTGATCTGCCTGTAGGTTCCAGGAGGTAATGTGATGGTAGTATTGTCGCTGGTAGTCGATTGTGCGGCATCGATAGTGAGTTGGCAGTTTTTAGGCCGACTGGGGTCGAGTAAGGGGTCGATCTCACTATTATTCCCCTGGGGGGTGGTGAGAGGTGAGTTGTTCTTTGCTTTGGAAGTTGGAATCGGTAGGCGGGCTGGGATTTTGGGTTGAACGGTGGCAGCTTCCGAGGCCACAGCGGCGGAGGATCCTGCGTTTTGAGATTGGGCATGGACGCTTAGTTTTGGCGCAAGGACTAGCATGGCGATGAGCGTCAGGTACGTGTTGGAAACGTGCCTGAATCTAGGGCTAATGGTGATTTGGATTGGATTCAAAATTTGTAAATTAGGTTGATGCCCGTGCCAGCGTTAAGAGCTTCGTAGTCGCCCGTTTCGGGAACGGAGACACTACTGTCGCTTTTGGTCCAACTGACAAACCCCCGCAGGGACACGTATTCGAAGGGGGTGTAGGTGATGGAGATTCCGTAGGTTTGCTGAAAATCGAGGCGATCGGCATTATTAAACTGATCTTCCAGCTGGGTACTAGTGTATTTTGCAAGCCGGAAGCTGGCGTAGGCTTGAGTGCTGAGCTGCTGTGTAGGATTGGTGGACCAAGAAAAAGTTAGATTATTATCGGTACGGGTAAAGTTTGAGGGATTGGCGAGAACATAGGAGGCACGACCGGTGATTGAGGTGGAGGTCCAACTGGCTAATTTGTGATACCAAGTGGCCTGCCAAGCCAGCGGGTACTCGTCGAGAAAGTTCACATATTGGGTTAACGATTGATCTCGTCCTGAGCCATTAAATACATTGGCATCAGCAGAAAATGATATGAAAAGATCTTCACTGAATGACCAGCCCAAAGAGATAAAGGGATCTATCACAGTGAAATTATTTTGCGAGATGCCTGTCTGATTATACGGGGGGGAACCCGGTTCCGCTGTGGCATAAGTAAAAAACTGATAGCGAAATCCAGCTTTAGGGAAAAACATCGCATACTGTTCGTCTTGAATCTGAGGGGCGAAGCCGATTTCAGGAGTGGTAATGATTTGCCATGCCGAGAACTTTTGCGCACCGCTTTCGGCATAAAGGACGTTGCTGTTATAGAAAGCTTGGCAATCGACGGTGATATAAAACCAAGGTTTATGAGGAATTTCAGAGATAATCTGAACATCGCCCAACTCGCCAGAAAGGGGTCTTGCGGTTACCGACTCCTCTTCAAGATTCTGGGTGTTGGCATTTTCTTCGGTGGCCTGAACCTGACGAGTGAGTTGGTTATCCTGGCGGGTTTGCGAAGAGACCGCCCCCGCCGATCCTGTTTGGGCTCGGACAGGATTGGATATGCCTAACAAGAGCACAGGAAAGAGGTAAAAAACCCTACACCCAATGGTTGAAAACATGGGGGGCAGGGTGAACAGAAAAAGTCTCTGATGAGCCATCTACTTGTCCTTCTAGGCAATAGCAGGAGCAACACAACCTATAGATAAATATTACTTTAATTTGCATAAATATTGTATTCTATGTAATAAATGTGAATAAAGTTATTTTATCTAAACCAATCTTAAAAAAAGTAATTTTTAAAATGTTGTAACCACAATTACTTGCTGCAGATAAAAATTCTGCCTATTGTAAATCATAATTTATGTACTTAATTATAGGTAGATGTTGAATAGACCTTTAGGCGGATTTTTCAATTGAGTGTCATTAAGCATTTTTTCGTAAGAGTTCTTCGAAAATGGTGTGTAGTCCTTTTGATCGTTTCTCAAGTGATCATCCTGAGGTTGACTGGAGCAATCTTGAGTTTTGGCGGCGCTAACGAATGGAAATAGGATTTTGATTTATGGCTTTATTACGATTGGGATTATGTCTGGGGATTTCTTTTTCCTGTATTTACTGGGGTGAGGCGGCGGAGCTTGGCTCTAGTAAAGTGACAGCTTTGCGTAATTGCGTGGATAAATATGAGGGAGAGGTAAAAAAACCTGCAGCGGTGGGGGATTCCGTTGTGCAGGGTGACTCGATCACAACAAAGGAGAACGCTTTGGTTGAATTATCCTGTAGCGACTCGAGCATCGTGCGACTTGGGGAAAACTCGGTCTTTTCTTATAATTCGAAGGAAAGACTGGTCACAGTTGATAAGGGTACATTCCTTATGCATACACCACCAGGAGGTGGTGGAGTGACGATTACCTCAGGGGGGGTCACGGGAGCAATTTCTGGAACCACCTTCATGGTCACGGCAACTCCCGCCAAATGCGGTACGTGCGCGCAAGAACTGATCGTCGACAAGCAGGGGAAGGTACGCTGTGCCGAGCATCCCGAGATCAAGCCCGTGGGCACTGGAGGTTTTGCACTCCTCGTTTTAGAGAGTACTTCCGGAACAAAAGTCACCGGTCCTGATGGTAAGTCCACTGAAATTAGTCCAGGGCAGATGGCGGTTCTTGGGGGTAAGGCGGGTGCGGGGCCCCAGGTTTTTACGGTCAGCTTGGCCCAAGTTCTCCGATCGAGTCCGTTGGTGAATGCGTTTCCGCAGCCCCTGCCTTCTTTAGGTGCGATTTTGACGACTGCTACGCAGCAGCAGTCATTGGTTGCGAGTGGCTCGACGCGTACGACGGGCACATCCGGAGTAGCGATTACTTCGGGGGGTTCGCTCCTTGCCGCCAGTTCGCCTCCGCCTACTCCAGCTCCTATTTCATTTGTCATGGCTAGTAGCACTCCCGGATATAACGGGGGAAATTCTCCATCGAATGCACGCGTGGGCAATCCGTTGGATATTAATACAGCTTCTGGAGGTATTGGTGGGAACACAACAGTGGTCAACGGGGGCGGTCCAGCTGGAGGTTTTGGCGGAAGCGTGGGAGGTGGAGCGGGTGGCGGTGGGGCAAACCCACCAAGCAACACCGGTCAGAGTGGAATTACGGCCAATCCAAATAATCCGAACAACCAAAACGCAACCCCTCCGACCTCAGTTTCGGTCGTGAGCGCTTCTGTGACGCCCAAGGTTTACGATGGTACTACTACAGCCACGATTAGCGGGGCCTCTGCCAGTGTGGGAGGGGTTGGGTTGGTCAATGAAACCACGGGAGTGTTTGCCTCAAAGAATGTCGGTTCCTCCATTTCAGTCGCCACGGCTATTTCTCTAACCGACCTAGTTCGCTACAGCCTGACAGGACAACCGTCTCTGTTTGGCGACATCACGGTCAAAGCGCTAACGATGACCGGATCGATTGGTGGGACCAAGGTGTATGATGGAAGCAGAACGGCTTTAGTGACGCTGGGAATGTTGAGCGGTGAGGTGACCGGAGAAACCCTTGGCACCTCAACGGTGGTTGGAACGTTTAACAGCAAGGATGTGGTGGGGGCTTCGAGCATCGCGGCGGTTTACACATTGGTTAATGGAGCTAGCGGGGAGTTGGCCAGCAACTACAGCCTAGGCAATGACAGCTTGGCCTCGACGATCACAGCCAAAGCAGTAACGATCTCGGTAGCGACTCCATCAACGGTAACGAGCAAAGTTTACAACGGAAACAGGGTGGCATCGGTGACTGTGGGAGCGGTGGATGGAGTGATTGCGGGGGAAGTGCTGGGGGCGACCACGGCAGTGGGAACATTTGTCGATAAGAACATTGGAACCAAGAGCGTGATGGCGACTTACACGCTGGTTGATGGAGTTAATCCACTGCACCTGGCATCAAACTACTCCTTGGCTAGTGAAACCTTGAGCGGAACGATCACGGCCAAAGATCTGAGTGTGTTTAGTGCAGCGGTGACGACCAAAGCATACGACGGCAACGATGCGGCGGTGGTGACAGGCGCGGTGCTGGTGGGTAACTCAACGACCGATATTGACGGAAAGTTTATTGGAACGGAAACGGTGACCTTGAATGGCGGGACGTTTGGAACCTTTGCGAGTAAGAATGTGGGAGCGGGGCAGGCGGTGGCAACGGCGATGACTTTGGGTGGAAGTGATTCGGGCAACTACACGCTGAACACACAGCCGACATTGACTGGAGTAATTACGGCCAAGGGGTTGACGATGACGGGGTCTACTGCGAGCAGCAAAGTTTACGACGGGAGCAGGATGGCATCTGTGACCTTGGGAGCGTTGAGCGGTGAGGTTGCTGGTGAAACCCTGGGAGCAACCACCGTGGTGGGAACGTTTACGGACAAGAATATTGGAACAAAAAATGTAGCTGCAGCTTACACGCTGGTGAACGGATTGAATGGAGAGTTGGCGAGCAACTACTCTTTGGCGGGTCAAACCTTGACCGGAACGATCATGGCTAAAGATCTGAGCGTGTTTAGCTCTGCGGTGGCAACGAAGGTTTACAATGGGAGCGATGCAGCGGTGGTGACCGGTGCGGTGCTGGTGGGAAGTTCGGCGGCGGATAATGATGGGAAGTATATCGGTTCTGAGGTGGTGACTTTGACGGGTGCGGCCAGCGGAACCTTTGCGAGTAAGAACGTGGGAGCGGGGCAGGCGGTGACAACGGCGATGACCTTAGGTGGAAGTGATGCGGGCAACTACACGCTCAGCACACAACCGTCTTTGAGCGGAACAATCACGGCCAAAGATCTGAGCGTGTTCAGCTCTGCGGTGACAACGAAGATTTACAACGGCAACGATGCGGCGGTGGTGACGGGTGCGGTGCTGGTGGGCAACTCATCGACCGACATTGACGGAAAGTTTATTGGAACGGAAACGGTGACCTTGAATGGCGGGACGGCCGGAACCTTTGCGAGTAAGAATGTGGGTGCGGGTCAAGCGGTGACAACAGCGATGACTTTGGGTGGAAGTGATGCGGGCAACTACACGCTGAGCACACAGCCGACGTTGACTGGCACGATTCAAGCAAAAGGGCTTTCGATCACTTCGCCTTCGATAGCTGCCAAGGTGTATAACGGAAGTGCTGCGGCGGGAGTGGTGACGTTGGGAACACTTACCGGTTTTGTGGGGACGGAGACGGTTACGGCGAGCGGAACGGCGGCCAATTACAGCAGTGAGAATGTGGGGAGTTATAGCTCGGCCATCACCTATGCGCTGGCCGACGGTCTGAACGGTGGGTTGGCCTCCAACTACAGCTTGGCCGCTGGATCGGCCACTGGAGTGATCACCGCCAAGGGGCTTTCGATCACTTCGCCTTCGATAGCTTCCAAGGTGTATAACGGAAGTGCTGCAGCGGGAGTGGTGACGGTAGGGACGCTTTCAGGATTCGTGGGCAGCGAGACGGTCACGGCGAGTGGGCTGGGAGCGGATTACAGCAGTGCCAACGTGGGGACGTACAATGGGGTGGCGGTGGGATACACGCTAGGAAATGGCTCCAACGGTGGGTTGGCTTCCAACTACAGCTTGGCCGCGGGATCTGCCACGGGAGTGATCACGGCCAAGGCGTTGACAATGACGGGCTCCAGCGCGGGCAACAAAGTTTACGACGGCACGGTTACGGCAGCGGTTGCATTGGGAACGCAAAGTGGGGAGGTGGCAGGGGAGGCTTTGGGAACGACCACAGTTGCCGGAACATTTGCCGATCGGAATGTTGGCCCGGCCAAGAGTGTGGCCGTGGTCTACACCTTGGTGGACGGAGCTAATGCTGCTGCGAACTACTCCCTAGCGAACGACACGCTGTCGGCCAATATCACGGCGAAGGCGCTGACGGTTGCGGGTGGAGCGGTGACCACGAAGGCTTATGACGGAACCACCGTGGCGACGATTACGGGGGCTGGCCTTCAGTCGGCGATTGCGGCTGGAAGCGGTAGCAGCACGGATGGAAAGTCTTACTCGGTGGATTCAGTCACCTTGGCTGGAGGGAGTACCGGAACATTCGAGCGAAATCTTCCTGGAACATTAATCACTGTGAGCACGACCATGTCGGTCGCTGGATCGGGTGCGGGCAATTACACGCTGACCCAGCCGACAACCTTGAAGGGGGAGATCACTGGTAGTGCCAACCTCAATCGCAATGGTGCGGCCATCACGGTTTCTTCGGCGGACTATGTTCACATTCGTGACACTACGGCGACCCGGATGCAGGACGGACTGACGATCAGCTCGAGCACCGGAGGTGTTCTCTTAGAGAACAGCAGCTTCGACGGCTGGATGCAGCGCTCTACCCCGAACACCAAGATCGACGATGGCGGTGTGGTCACCTTCCAGTTCACGGAAACGGCCTCTACAGCGGTGAATTTTCCGGTGCTGCGATTGAAGATGGAAGCGAACGACCCTGCCAACGTTGATATGAACAAACAGTTCATGCTGTTGGGGGATTATCAGGTTCTTTTGCGCAGAGACCCGAATGGAGTCCCTGGATCTGGGGATGAGGTGGCACAAACCCTTTTCTCCTTCCCAGGTTCGGCGAACGATCCAAGCGGAATTGGTTCGTTGGCTCCTTCAGCTGATCTAGTAATCCGGGATAGTGCGAGCACGCAGGTGAAGGATCTTTCCTGGGATACCAAGGAGTACTCTTCTTTGGACGGAAGCGGAGGTGCGCTGGATTCCGGGAACTATGCGGGCGTGAGTGGAGAATTTAAGGGGGATAACGCGGCTTCAGCTTTGGATATCGCCACTTCTTCTGGTGGTGCTGCAGGAAAGTGGGATGTGGTGGTAAGTGATACGAGTTTGGGAGGTGAGGGGAAGGTCACTGATGTGAGGTTGAAGTATAACAACAACACCAAGGCACTGATTCAGGGACCGAATGGGGTGCGTTTGGTGAACGTGATCTTTGAAGGAATGGATGCGGTGGAGGTGGCTGCCGGTTTGAACGACAAGGTGCTGATGAGCGGAACTTTGGTGAGCGATCCGAATATCGGGAAGATGGTGGTGAAGGCTGGGCAGACGTTGGAGGCGCAGTTCGCTAGTGATGCGACGATGAAGGAGGTCAGGACATCCGCTGGGAATGCGGAGATTTTGGCCGGAGTGGTGAAGGACTCAGCGTCGCCCACTGGATATAGTTTTCTCAGCGGACCGAACCGGGTGCTGGAAATGCAATCGGCGACGATCGCGGGTCAACTCAGTCTCGCTTCGCACACAATTGTCTTTAACAACGCCAACATCACGAGCGGCGGGGTGATCGATGCTCGGTCTCGGGACGGAATGGTGAATCGAACCTACGGGAGCGTGGTTCCTGGAACGGTCAGTTTCATGGGAGCGAATGGGAATAATTTCCTCAACACAGCGAACAGCGCATCGATGAGTATCGCGAATTCGGGGAACATCGTGAGCGCCTTGAGTGGAGGCCAGATGAGCGAGAACGGGGCGGGTGGGGCAACTGTGATGAATGTGGGGAGGGTGCAGTGATGAGAAGGGATTTAGGGGTTAAGGGATTAAGGGGTTCAGGAATTGATTCCGGATGTTTTTATGCAAAACAGTGTAACGCTAAGTCACACTTAGTGAGGGGCTTATGATAGGAGTGACTTTTGTTGAACAGTGGAATTACTCTGATGGTCAAAGATTTAGGCTGAATTAAAGATGAGATATAGAAAAGAGGACCTGCGTAGGGGGGTGGTCGACGTAGTTACGTCGGGCGCAGGATATATATATACTCCTGTTGGCGGGAGGTTGAAGGTGGAAGGTGGAAGAAGTAAAGGTTTGCGGGGGTCCCTTTTGGGCTTGGCGTTAAGTTTCGGGTTTTTGGCTAGTGCATATCCGCAGGCGGCGAATCAGACGGCGTTGAAGACAGCGGGGGCAACGACGTGGACAGTGCCAGCCAATGTGACGCGGGTGGATGTGCTGGTGGTGGGTGGTGGCGGAGGTGGTGGGGGATCGCTGGGCGGTGGTGGTGGCGCGGGCGGATTGATTTACAGAAACGATGTGGCGGTTGCTCCAGGAACTTCCGTCACCGTGACCGTCGGTGCGGGTGGCGCGGGCGGGCCAAGCAATTCCAGCGGCTCCAACGGATCCGATTCGCTTTTCGGTGCACTCACTGCTTTGGGAGGTGGCGCGGGTGGGGGTAGGGATGAATCCATTTCTGGCGGTCGTCCTGGGGTAGCTGGTGGTTCAGGCGGAGGAGGTTCGCAACGGAATGCCGGGACGGCTGGTTCCCACATCGCGGGTGCAGCCCTGCAATCAGCCAGTGCTTCTGGCGGTTTCGGTAACGCAGGTGGAGACGGTCAGTTCGGAAACGGCACGCCCAACCATTGCGGCGGTGGCGGGGGCGGAGCCGGATCGGCTGGTAGCACTTATCGTGGGTTTCAGAGTGGCTGGGCCGGTTTCGGCGGTGTGGGTTTGTACCTACCTCAATTTTCCACTTTGGGCGACAGCGGTTGGTTTGCGGGCGGAGGTGGTGGCTCCATCCATAGTGACGGAGTATATTACATCAACGGCGGGCGGGGTGGCGGCGGTTATGGAGGCCGGTGGAACGACAGCTTTGCGGCCACCGCTGGAACGGCCAACACGGGCGGTGGTGGTGGTGGCGCACGTTATCAAGGGGCTGGCGGTACGGGTGGAACGGGTGTGGTGGTGGTGGACTATTCTCCTCGCGTCTCGGCCAACCTTCCAGCCGACGGCTTCTATCACACCACAGGAACTCCTTCTGATGCAAAAGGGGTCACCGTCACAGCTTACAACCTGATGGGGAACATCACGGTGTATGCTCCGACGGGTTACGAGGTCGCGGCCACCTCCGGCGGTTCTTACGTCTCCACACTCACCCTCACGCCCAACTCTGGTGTGCTCAGCACCACATTCTATGTCCGGATCGCCGCCGCCACGATTTTTGCCAATCCGACGGGAACGGTCACTCTCTCCACCTCCGGTCTGGCCAACACCAGCGTGGATTTGAATGTGTTTCGTATGGTCTTCACAAATATCGGAAACAGCAACTTCACCATGCCCTCGCACGTATCGAAGGTGGATCTGCTGGTGGTGGGCGGCGGTGGTGGTGGTGGAACGGATATGGGCGGTGGCGGTGGAGGAGGTGGAGTCATCTATCGGCAGGACTACGACGTCGTTGCGGGCACGCAGTACAGGGCGGTGGTGGGCGCGGGTGGAAGGGGCGGAGCTCCACATCCGGTGCCCTTGGAAATTTCGGCTGCTCAAAGCGGCGAAAACTCCGTCTTTGGAAACGGCAGTGCCACCATCACTGCCCTAGGTGGTGGACGCGGTGCCAGTGGTCACCGTAACGACAACGGGGGAACTACGATTGCGGCTACGGTGGGCGGATCAGGTGGAGGTCGGTCCGGTAGCTCTGGCAATGGGGGTGGAGCGGCGGCTGATGGCACGACCGGGCAAGGCTTCGCCGGCTCCAGCGGCGCAGGGGCTTGGTATCCGGGTGGTGGTGGAGGTGCAGGTGGAGCGGGAAGCAGTAATCCGGGCAACGGCGGACCCGGCTTGCTCGTCCCGATTTTAGGCCGCGATCTTTTCTGGGGCGGTGGCGGTGGAGGCTCCGGATACTCTGCTCGTGGTGGTAACGGGGGCGTAGGAGGAGGTGGCGGTGGAGCGATCAGTACCACGACGGGGGGTGCGGGTTTGAACAGCGGCCAAGGCGGGGGTGGTGGTGGCACTGATTCGCAGGCTTCAACTCCTGGAGGCCACGCGGGTGCGAACACGGGTGGTGGCGGAGGAGGTGGTTCTCACTGGGTGAACGGTACGGGAGGATACGGTGGATCGGGCATCGTGGTGGTGAACTACGCGCCAATGCTTTTCTATGCGAACGGACTGGCATTGCCCTTTACCCACGTGGCCAACACGCCTTCGACCGAACAGGGACTGCCCATCTCCGGTAATAATCTGATCGGTGAGGTGAAGGTAACACCTTCTTCTGGTTACGAAGTCTGCACCACGGCCAACGGCACCTACCAGTCCGGCACGCTTTCCGTGGTGCCGACGAACGGCACGCTCAACACAACCGTTTACGTCAGGATCGCGGCGGCCACGGCCCAATCCTCACCCGCCGGGGTGTTGACCGTCAGCTCTCCGGGTCTGCCCGACCGTCAACTCCTCCTCAATCAAGGGGAGATGCACGCTGGGTTGTTTAATAGCGGCTTCTTTAACATCCCGACGTTGACCGGCTCGCAGCTTAGTGGGGATATCACCGTGGAGGCCTGGATTAATATTCAGAGCTATGCGAACTGGGCGCGGGTGGTGGATATCGGAAACAGCGCAGGAACGGACAACATTCTTTTATCGCAGTACGGCACGACCGGAAGGATTTGCTTTACTGTTATTGGCGGAGCCAGTGGAACTACTTCAGTTGAGCTTATCACAGACAGTGCCATTCCGCTGACGACCTGGACCCACGTGGCTGGAGTAGTGGAGGCAAACGGAAACATGAAGATCTACGTCAACGGCGCGTTAGTGAAGAGCAACACCCAGACAGCGACTTTGCCACGGGACCAGACCCGCTTCAGCAGCTTCATCGGAAAGAGTAATTGGGGTTCCGATGCCCTTTGGAACGGTCGGATCACCGACGTGCGACTCTGGAACGTGGCGCGGACCCAGGCCGAGATCCAGGCGGGCATGGCGATCGGATCGATTTCTGGTTCAGCCGCCGGGCTGACGGCCTGTTATCCGATGGGCTCGACTGGGCAGTCGCCCACGGATGATGTGAGCGGCAACAGCTACAACCTCACGCAGAACAGCAGCGTGCAGTATGTGAAGCAGCAGAGTCAGACCGCCTCTTTCGGCGATGGGAGCCAGTCCCTGACCTTGGGGGAGACGCTCTCTGGGACTTCGTCACTTTATCTGGGTAGCGGAACGTTGAGTCTGCCGGAGTGCTGGTATGAGGTGCCGTCCACCGCGGTGATTGGCGGGGATCTGACGGTCGAGGGCTGGGTGAAACCTACCCGTTTCACGACTTACGCTCGGATGTTTGATTTTTCGACCGATGCGAGTGTGGGAAATGGGGCCACCCAGTACTTGGGTATGTCGGTATGCGATTCAGTCACGAGCGGGCCGGCGTTCTGGGTGCTGGGCGCGAACGGGACGCAGTACACCGCCAGTTCTACTGCGGCTCTACCGCTCAACGCATGGAGCCATATTGCCGGTGTTTTGGAGAGTGGGGGAACGATGCGTCTTTATGTGAACGGAGTGCAGGTGGGCACGGCCACGGCCGCAAGCATGCCGCCGAGCGTGACCCGGGCGCGGAGTTATATTGGGAAATCCAACTATGCGAATGAGGCGCTTTATCAGGGATCGATGCGGGATCTCCGGATCTGGGATGTGGCTCGGACGGCCGCCCAGATTCAGGCGGGGATGACGCTGGGTTCGGTGACCGGGTCGCAGACTGGGTTGGTGGCCTGTTATCCCACGGGCACAACCGGGCAGAGTTATCTGAAGGACACCAGTGGCAACAGCCGAGATCTCGTGCAGATGGGGGAGACCCAGTTTGTGGAGAATGGGATTTATTTCCCCGGCTCCAACACTCACTCCAGCACCGAAATCAGCGGCACGTTGGAGACGAACACCGCCTTGGCCCTCGGCAGCGGGTCTTTGGAAATGTACACCGGCACACTGCGCTACACCGGCACTGGCACAGAGACTACGTCCCGCATTCTTTGGGGGGACAATTCCGCCACCGGCACTTTCGATGTCGTGGATAGCCGTGCCAACCTAATCTTTAATGCCACCGGTGGCACCTACAACCAGGCCTTCGTCAAGACCGGGGCCGGGACCTTTACCTACAGTAACGTCAGCACCCAGCAGTTGACTGGCAACGTTACGGTGTCGGGTGGTAAACTGGCGATCGGCGGGTCTGAAAACCGGATTAAGGGGGGGAGCCTGTTCGTCAATGGTGCCACCGTGGAATTAATCACCTCCGGCCACTACCAGACGATTACCGGAAATATTAATCTCAATGGAGGCACGCTCTCGGCCGGTCCAGGCGTCACGGCGCATGCTAATTACGGTCACTTCGCGTTCGACAACAACGGCAGCCAGCTTTTTGTCACTGGGGATACCACCTCGACCATTGCGGCCACCCTAAATATGGCAGGCTGGCACAACTTCACTGTGGCCAATGGGGCCTCGCTCATCGATCTGGATGTGACGGGCATGTTAAATCATCAGCCTGGGGTGCTTTGGGGGATGGTGAATAAATACGGAGACGGCACGATGCGAATCCGGGCTGGGGGGAACAACACGGCGGGCACCTACCTCCGGGGCGGGGAGGTGATCTTCGGGGCTGGTGGTCTTGGACAGGGGATCAGTGGTCAGGCCTACAAGGCTGGTTTCTATGGTAACAGCACCCTGACTTGGGATGTGGGGAACACCGAAGATATTACCGTAGGCTCCAGTGCGGGGGCCTATCTGGAGGATGGGGCGGTGGCCACCCTGAACACCGGTGCCAACAACGTAACCTTGTCGAGGGTGTTCGAAGTGGGTGGCTCCCAGACTGGGGCGATTACGAAGAAAGGGAGCGGGACGCTGACGATCGGCGGGGCGAACAGTTATAAAGGGGACACCACTATTCTGGAGGGGACGTTGGCCACTTCGGGGGCGAATAAGATTTCCGACTCTTCGGCGGTGGTGTTGGGGAGCGGGACCGTTTTCCGCATCGGTGGAGATGAAACCGTGCGCAAGTTGTCCGGCACAGGAGACGTCCAGTTGCAGGCAAATATGCTGGGATTTGGCGATAGTTCGAACGAGACGTTGAGCGGGACCTTCTCCGGATCGGGGGGAAGGATTACGAAATACGGTAGTGGTACGGTCACCTTGACGGGGAACAACACCTTTGACGGTGGGGTGGTTTTTTCTGCGGGAATCCTCTCGGCCAGTTCGCTGGCGAATTTGGGCGGAACAACCGGCTATTTTGGATTGCACAGCGGAACCCTGCAGTACACTGGCACGGGGAGTGAGACGCGGACGGGAGCGATGTGGAATGATCTGGCTGGCAAGGATGCCTATATCGACATCACCAGTGCCACGGCCAACCTGACCCTAAACGCGACCAGTGGGACGAGAAATCAGAGCGTAAACAAGAACGGGGCGGGGACGTTGACCTTGAACGGGGGCGGTTGGACGGGTGGGTCGGCGGTGAATGTGAATGCCGGAAAACTGGTGACGACAGCGGCCAACATGCTTTCGGATGCCGCGACGGTGACGATTGCGAGTGGGAGCACGGTGGACTTGGGCGGGGCAGAGACGATCGGTGCTTTGGCCGGTGCGGGGAACATTAGTCTGGGATCGGGTCGGTTGACCACGGGTGGAAACAACGCCAGCACGACCTGGAGCGGGCAGATCACCACCACGGGGGGATTCACGAAAGCGGGTGGGGGTGTGATGACGTTAACGCAGGGCCAGAATTACACTGGAACGACGGTTATCACGAACAATTCGACCTTCGGGGGTGGTTTGACCCTAAGCAACACGACCGGACCGGCCTTGTATGTGGGCACGAATGGCACGGTCGTGATCCAAGGCAGCGGGGCTTTTCTGCGAACGCGAGCGACGAACCAGCTGGGGTCGAACGTGACGGTGCGGTTCGATGCGCCCAGCGGGAATGCTTATTTCAGCCTGATGGGGAACAACCAGACGATCGGGAATCTGGAGATGGGGGCCAACCCGGCTGAAGCCGTCATCCAAAACACGGAGGGCGAGACCGGCTTCGGTAACTCCATTCTCACGGTCAACCAGACAACCGATGCGACCTACTCCGGTTACTTCCGAAACGGCGGTTCCGGCACGATCGGGCTGGTGAAAGAGGGTTCGGCCAATCTAACCCTGAGCGGAAATCGGATGAGCTACACCGGCGGAACCACGGTGAATGCGGGGACGCTGACTTTGGGTGGGAACACACCTGGACAAGGAGCGATCCGTGGGACGGTGACGGTGAACAGTGGGGCGACGTTGAACTACTCCAGCGCAAACTCCTTCGGTTGGGATTCCGGGATCTCGGTCAACGCTCTAAACATTAATGGCGGAACGGTGGGCGGGGCGGACATTTCGAACCATTTCTGGGGTGGGGGCACCTTTACGATAAACATGTCCGGTGGAGAGCTGAAATTGGGCGGAGGTCAGAATCCAACCGCCACCATGAATTTCAACGTACTTTCCAGTAGCGATCAGGCGAAAGTGACGGCAGTCACATCCAGCGGTTCCCTCGCGCTGGACGGAACGGCCACGTTTGTGGTGGGGGATGGCTCCCAGGAGGTGGATTTACTCGTTTCTTCGGCGCTATCCACACGCAACACCAGCGGGCAGTTGTTCAAGCGAGGTGCGGGGACGATGAAGATGACCGGTACCAACACCTACACCGTGGGTACATGGGTTCAGGATGGGGTACTAGAAATTAACAGTAGCAGTGCTTTGGGATCCGGGGCTCTCGCCGTCGAGGGCGGCTTGCTCCGTTATCTCGGCACGGGGACCGACACCAGCAGCCGGGTGTTCTACCAGAATGGCGCGAACGGAACGGTGGATGTGGTGAACGCTTCCGCAAATTTAACTGTCAACAATACTTCCGGCTCGCAAGGGGGCAGTGGGGCGAAGCTGACCAAGGTGGGTGCGGGTCAGCTGACCTTGGGGAATGTGAACTTGGCGAGCGGGGCGGTGGTCTCGGCCGGGACGTTGCAACTGGGTTCCAGCGCCGGGAACGGGAATGCCGGGAGTAATATTTCCGTGGCGAGCGGATCGACCTTGAAATATTACAGTGCGAACGCGAGTTGGATCCCGCTAGGTAACACGATTTCAGATC
>CAJBOM010000052.1 GCA_903956835.1 uncultured Verrucomicrobiota bacterium | reverse complement strand
GGCCGATTTTTACGAGTGCGCCGACAAGGTTGCGGACCATACGGTAGAGAAATCCATCGCCATCGAAGGTGCACTCTAAAACACCGCCGTTTTTCTTGACGATGCGGATGGAGCGGATTTTTCGGATGGTGGATTTGCGTTGGTAGCCTGGGTTGGAGGTGAAGGAGGCGAAATCGTGTTTGCCTGTGAGAATTTTGGCGGCTTGGCGCATGGCGGGCAGGTGGAGGGGGCGAGGGACGTGCCAGGCGCGGCCGATTTCAAGAGGGTGGAGGGGGTCGGTATTGGCGATGCGGTAGAGGTAGGATTTTCCTTTGGCGGAGAAGCGGGCGTGGAAGCCTGGTTTCTCGCGTCGGACGGAGAGAACACGGACTCCTGGGGGAAGGTGGAAGTTAAGGGCTTTGGCGAGAGTGGCAGGAGGGTAGGTGGTGGGGATTTCGCAGGAAGCGACTTGGCCGAGGGCGTGGACGCCACGATCGGTGCGGCCTGAGCCTGCGACGGCGACAGGGTGGGAGAAGATTTTGGCGAGGGCGGTCTCGAGCGCGAGTTGGACGGTGAGTTTAGGATCTTGGCGTTGCCAGCCGAAGAAGTCTTCTCCGCGGTAGGAGAGCAGGAGACGGTGGGGAACCGTCGCCATGGGTGGGATCAATGCTGGCCGTTATCGAGCCAGAGATTATCGAAGTAGTAGGTGAAGCCAGCAAAGCCACCGACGGCGTTGACCCCGAGGTTACGGGCGGAGGTGCCTGCGTTGGAGATATGTTGGAAGGAGGCTTCCATGTTGAAGGTAAAGTTGTCTGCGATGAGGACTTTAATTCCGCCTGCGCACTGGGGGGTGAATTCCATATTGGCACCGATGGCGTTCTGATTGGCGGCGTCACGGGCGTCGGTGTAGATGATGCCTGAACCGCACTGGAAGTAGGGAACGACGATCCAGTCGGGCTGGACGAAGTTGTAGCGTACGAGGGCGGTGGCTCCGACCATGTAGTTACCGAAGCTGTACCAGACGTAGGATCCGGTGACTTCGAAGATGGCCTCGAAGTTGCCACGCAGGGGGCTATCGATATCGGCGCAGGGGCCCCAAGAGTTAGGGGAGTCGAGCATCCAGCCGAGGCGGATGTTATCTTGCTGATAGTTGTAGACGGGGACGGTGGGACCGACGCCGCAAGGGGAGAACATGGCGCCTGCCATAAATTCGAGGGTGACGCGGTCTTCGACGAAGAGGCGGGCCACTTGGTCGCCTGTATCGGACATGGGGGACTGAACGACTTTGTCGGTGCTGGTGGCAACGCTATTGGGAATGGAGGAGGTAGAAGAGGCAGCTTGCTCAACTTGGGCCAAAGAAGTGGCGGAGATTGTGAATAGAGTGGTGAACAAGAGGAGAGATGCCGCGGAGATACGGCGGAGTGAGAGGGATAATAAATTTAAGTGCATCGATCTGTACTAGAGAAGAGGTTGATGGCGGTCAAGGAATTGTTGGAGGATAAGGCAAGCTGATGAGCTATCGACTTTCTTGCGTAACTCTTTGTGGCTAAGGCCGAAACCAGATAATTCCTTAGTGGCTTGGGCGGTGGTGAGGCGTTCGTCGATAGTTTGGATGGGCGCAGCAAAGAGGGGTTGAATGAGTGTTATAAAATCGCGAACTTTCTGGGCGGAGGGTCCGTAGGAGCCGTCCATATTGCGTGGGAGGCCGACGATGAGCTGTTCGACTTGGTGGGTTTGGGCGAGTTGGGTGAGGGCGCAGGAGATTTGTTGAGGTGATTTATTTTCGAGGAAGGGGAGTGGTGAGGCGAGGATGCCTGAGGGGTCGGAGAGGGCGAGGCCGATGCGGACGGTGCCGTAGTCGATACCGAGGAAGCGGTTCACGCGGAGTGGACGGCTTGGGCGATGGGGCGAAGGAAGGCGGTGATCTCGGGGATGAGTTTTGGGGAGCGGCCGAGTTGGGCGATGCGGTCGACGATGGCGCTTCCGACGACGACTCCATCGGCGAGGGCGGCGACTTGGGCGGCTTGGGTAGGGTTAGAAATTCCGAATCCGACGCAGATGGGGAGGGGAGTAGATTTTTTGAGGAAGGAAACTTTTTCACCGAGGGTGGTGGGAAGGTTTTGTTGCATTCCGGTGACGCCCTCGCGGGAGACGTAGTAGACGAAGCCTGAGGCGGCGGAGACGAGGGAGCGGACGCGGGTTTCGGGGGTGGTGGGGGCGACGAGGACGATGCGGCGGAGGGCGGAGGGGGCGGGCAGATCGTGGGCGGCTTCTTCGGGTGGGAGATCGAGGAGGAGAAGGCCGTCGGCTCCAGCGAGGGAGGCATCGGTTTCGAATTTTTCGCGGCCGTAGGCGAAGACGGGATTGTAGTAGGTGAAGAGAACGATGGGGGTGGTGCATTTTTCTTGGCGGAGGTGTTGGATGAGTTTGAGGACGCCTGGGAGGGTGGTGCCTGATTCGATGGCGCGTTGACAGCCGAGTTGGTTGACGATGCCATCGGCGAGGGGATCGGAGAAGGGGACGCCGAGTTCGATGAGGTCGGCGCCGGCGGAGATGAGGGCGGGGACAAGTTGGGCGGTGGTGTTGAGATCGGGATCCCCTGC
>CAJBOM010000051.1 GCA_903956835.1 uncultured Verrucomicrobiota bacterium | reverse complement strand
GTGATCGGCTGAAACTTCGGAAGAAAAAACTCTTCAAACCACTTTTTGCCCCGAGCTTTTAGTAACAAGGAGCGAGTCAGGTAACCCGCAGCCAAAGGAATCACGATAAACACAACGACCGAAGTGATCAGTACGTTCGACGGAACGACCACATTGGCCACTCCGCAAAGAATCATTACAATGGGGGCAAAGGCTACCAGCATGATGAGATCGTTTACGGCAACCTGCACCAGTGTGTAGACAGGATCTCCATCCGTGAGGTAAGACCAGACAAAGACCATTGCGGTGCAGGGGGCTGCCGCAAGGATGATTAATCCTGCGGTGTAATCTTTGGCAGCCTCTGGGGTGATCCATTTGGAGAAGAGGTGTTGGATGAAGACCCATGCCAAAAAGGCCATGCTGAGGGGTTTGATGATCCAGTTCACAAGTAGAGTGATGAGGAGTCCTTTTGGCTTTCTGGCAACACCTCCGATGGAGCTGAAATCCACTTTCAGCATCATTGGGTAGATCATCGCCCAAATCAGAATGGCGATGGGAATATTAACATGAGAATCACGAGCGAACTCCAGACGGCTGACCATGGCAACCGTCTCCGGAGCAATCGATCCAACCAGGACACCGACGACCATGCAGAGGAACACCCAAACTGTTAGGTACCGCTCAAAGAATCCGATTCTCTTGGTTGAGGTCATTCAGACACATCTCGCCTGAACTTGTGCGTTGATTCAGCGTTCGAGAGTTCAGTCAGGCCAGCAGAAGCCTGACGAAAAATCCCTTCCGCAAGATGACTGTGGCAGGAAGAGCCAGTGCAGAGAACGAGGACGAGGGGCTTAGTTGTCATTGCTTGTACGTTTTTAAAGGGAGTATGTCTGGAGGCAATAGGTTAGGAATCAGATGTAGAAAATAGGAAACGGTGCGGTGGGTGCATGACAAATAATCCTTAGTCCTCTACCAATCGCAAAAGAGTTAGGATGGAGCTGTTTTTCGCTTCGATGGGGAGTGGAGCTCTACCTGCTACACAGGAGTAACTGGAATTACTCGTTGCGGATGTGGTTTGGGGTTGGATTCTTTTGAATGCGAAACTCCTGATGGCGAATTCGCCCGCCCAAAAGGGAACTTTGCAGGGCGAAAAAAGTGGCTCCTAGGGCAGTAAGAATCACAATTACCGTAATGTGATTTTTCCAAGCGGGGCGAAAACGAAGAATCAGGAGCCCAGCAAAGCCTCCGAAGCCAACGATGTAGAGAAGAGGTGCTGCTTTTTCCGCCATATCCTCATGCATTTCGGCCGCAATGTCCCCCTCTTCGTCCAGCGGAGGTTTGATCTGGCCCATTTCAAATCGGGTGTGAGCCGATTCTCCGGTCTGCATGACCACAGGGGTAATTAGGCTCACCAAAATGCAAAAGGTGAAGCCAATGGCGAGAATGGATTTTTTCCCAAAGAAGAGACCTACAAGAAGAACCGGGGGAATGAGCAGGATGAGGACCACGGGAAAATGGTTCGCCATGACGTGGATGTGTTCAGGTTGAAGAAAGCTGGGATTGAATTCCATGAGTGAAGGATGCCTTCAAGGTGGTCCCTTACAACTGAATCCTTCTGGTTAGAAAAGATGGATGGATTGGAGTATTCGCTCTCGGGCTTATTTCTTTGTGGTACGGGAAAGGATTTATCCGACGGGTAATTTGTGTTCACCGTGATGGTGGTGGGTGCGGGTTGGCGATGATGCGTCTTCGGCGTTTGTAATCCGCAGTCCCAAGCCAATCACCAATAAAAGCGGTAGTACCTCCGACGCGGGCCCCGATTCAGGTCGGGGTAGATGCGGGGTAGTCCGACACTCTAATCTGGGCAGGGGGGGGAACGACTGATCTACAGTGTGGATCAATCCAACAGTCCCTCTAGGCAGTTCTTGAGGCTGAGTGTGGCTCGGTAGAAGAGGATTCGAAGGGGGCAGGGAGTAGAGGATACCGATTTACTGTTCTACTTTTTGAAAAGGAAAGTTTGCTGGGCCAACGCGAGTGGTCGGGGGTGGACCCACTTGGCGGACGGGAATCCCTGTCTCTTGACTGATTTTAGAGCCACCGACTTGAACCAAGTTAATATCAATGACCTGGCTGGATCCAGATGCCTGAGCGTGAGCCATGGGAACGGAGAAAAGTAGCTTTGCGCGGTCTGCCGCGAGAAGAAGAACGATAAGCCATAAGGCTGTTTGCGACCAAGGATCGAGATGTAGGGTAAATTTCTTTTTCATAATTAGATAGTAGAGGGCTGCTCTTTAGGGCAACAAGTCACAAAAGATTCATCTTTTCTGGCTTCAAGGGATTAACAAGGAGAATGACGATTTAGAATTGATTTCGAATTCTGATGCAACTGATTCGCAGAAGGCTAGGTTGGTAGAGCCAGCGGATAGCTAGGCTCAATAGGATGATTAAGCATAGAGAGACCGAGCTTCGTGGCCTGGCGGCTTGTCCAGAGGGCTACATCCTCGCCTCGGAATTGAGAAACGGAGTATGGGTATGATCACAATTGAACGCCTCTATATTTCCCCTGAACACAATTACGTAGGGCATAAGGGTCAACCTGCGGGGACCCAACCTCATTTCGAAGTGTCAGAGATCGCCTGTGTGGCAGGGAGGGGAATTAGAGAGGATCGTTACTTTGATCATCAACCCGATTACAAAGGCCAGATCACCTTTTTTTCCTCGGAAGTGTTTCATCTTATGAAAAGAGAGCTCGGTTTGGATTCAGCCGATGCAGGGAGTAGTCGTCGTAATGTACTAATTTCGGGGGTGGATCTAAATCAGTGGATTGGAAAAGAGTTTGAGCTTCAGGGAGTTCGTTTCATCGGGGTCGAAGAGTGCCGTCCCTGTGCATGGATGGATCAGGCCTTCACCCCCGGGACTCATTCCTGGCTGATGGGGCGTGGCGGGTTGCGAGCGAGAATCCTGACCGATGGCACCCTTCGGCTTGGCTAAAGGTAATTCAGTCTTTTAATCGAATGCTCCCTAGGCTTCGCGGAAAAGCGAATGGCTAACCTGCATGGGTTACGCTAAAAAAGAATTATGTCATACAAAAGTATCCAAAAAGTTCTGATGGGAGTGCTGCTGGTCTTGGCAGGTTGTGCGGGAGGGAAAGACGACAAGGTCATTGCAGTGGCAGTTTCTCCTTCCTCCCCTCCGATGCTTTTTAGTGAGCAGGGTAAGATCCAGGGTGCGGACCTCGATCTCTTTGAGGGCTATGCCCAATCGCGTGGTTGTACTCTTAAAATCACACCCTACGACTGGCAAGGCATGCTTGGAGCTGTCTCCAGTGGACAGGCTGAGGTGGCGTTTTCTGGAATCTCGATTACGGAAAAGCGAAAAGAGGCGATGGATTTCTCGCAACCCTACTACGACAACGCCTGGCATCTGGTCTGTTTAAAGAGTCGAAAGATAAAGATTACCGACTTAGCTCAGCTCAAGGCCTACTCGATTGGGTACCCACGCGGAATGGCCTACAACGATTTGATTAAAAACGAATTAGAACCTAAGGGGTACTACTCCTTGGATCGGGTTAAGCTGTACCCTTCCTACAGCGAAGCGATTACCGACCTGCAAAACGGCAATCTCGACTTGGCTTTCGTAGAAGAGCCCGTTCTGGCAAACTATGTGCATAAGCTGAAGCTTCCTTTAGAAAGCGCCTATGTTTTCAAGGGGTTTGATCGATTGGGTTTCGCCTTTGCCAAAGGATCGAAGCGAAGAGATGACTTTGATGCGTACCTGAAAGATTTGGGACCCGAAAAGGTGAAGGCGACTCTGGATCGCTGGATGAAGTAGTCTTGGAGATCGTGCCTCATTGAACTTCTTTGAGCTGGTTGCGCAGTTAGCGCAGGGTCTGGTTTCGACCGTGGTGGTAACCCTCGTCTGTAGTGGAACTGGCATGGCGGTAGGGTTAACGGTGGCGGGGTTACGGCGGATGGGTTATGCGCGTGTGGTGCCTTTCCTAGATGGTTTTACCTACATCTTCCGTGGGGTTCCGGTTTTAGTACTGCTTTTTCTTGTATACTTCGGTTTGCCCAGCGTGGGAATCAAAGTAGGTCCGCTGTTGGCGATGGCTCTGAGCTTAGGATTGATTGCGGGAGCATATCTGGCAGAGGTTTTTCGTGGGGCCTTGGACTCGGTCGAAGCTTCCGAAATTCTTGCGGCCGAGGCGATGGGGATGAGTCGATTCCAGATTCTGACTAGCATTGAATTTCCCCAGATGTTGCGTCTGGCTGTGCCAGGAATGATCAATGAGTTTACCTCCATCCTGAAGTATTCACCCTTTGCCTACACGGTGGGAATCGCTGAAATCACTAAGCAGGCGATGACCCTGACGGCGACGACTCTTCGTGGGATCGAGATCTATCTTGCGGTGGGGGTGTTGTACTTCCTTATTTATCGGATTCTTTTGGCAGGAGTTCATTACTTGGAGAAGCGTTATCAAGTGCCCGGATTGGGGACGACTTAAGATGGCTCTCATCCGAATTCGTAATCTGGTCAAGCAATTCGGAAACCATACCGTTTTGGACGGAGTGAATCTTGATCTGCAAAAGGGGGAGATGAAGGTGGTGATGGGGCCTTCGGGTTGTGGCAAATCGACTTTGCTGCGTTGCATCAATCGTCTGGTTGAACCGACGTCTGGGACGATTCTTGTTCGCGATCAAGATATTATGGGAGCTGAGGTGGACGTTCGTGCTCTGCGACAAAGCATCGGATTTGTTTTTCAGCAGTTCGCGTTGTACCGCCATTTAACCGTTTTGGGTAATGTTATGCTGGGCCTAAGAAAACTACGGGGAATGAGTCGTGCAGAAGCGGAAGCCCAAGCGCTCTTTCAACTTAACCATCTTGAGATGGCTGACCATCGAGATAAATATCCCTCACAAATTTCTGGAGGTCAGAAGCAGCGGGTAGCGATTGCACGGGCTTTGGCGATGGATCCTGCCGTGGTGGTATTTGATGAACCGACTTCGGCACTGGATCCTGTGATGGTGCGAGAAGTAGCAGACCTCTTTAACCGCCTAAATCGGGAAGGGGTCACTTTACTCTGCGTGACCCACGATCTGGCATTGGCGAGTCAAATTGCCAATCGGGTCCTTTTCTTGGATCAAGGGGTAATCCGAGCTGATGACACCTTGGAAAACCTAGCGAAGCATCACCCCAATGATCAGGTGAGGGCATTCTTTGGGGAAAAGGAGGGTCGATCGTGAACGGGTGGAGTGGATTTCAGCGGGACTTAGTTGAGCAGATGCCCCTGATCTTGGCTGGTCTGCGTCAGACTTTACAACTTACAGTGATCATCAGCGTAACTGGTTTTCTTTTTGGCTTAGTGGTTTTCTACTTTTCTAATAGCCCTTATCGATGGGTGCGTTCCTTGATTCAGGGTTATATCTCCTTTTTTATCGGTACTCCGCTGATTGTTCTTCTTTTCCTGATGTACTACGGATTACCCCAGTGGGGCCTGAAGTTATCCCCATTTCTCGTGGCGGTGATTGGTTTCACGATGAATGTGGCGGCTTACAATGCGGCGTATCTGACGACTGCTAGGAATGGGTTGGATCCGACCGAGATTGAATCGGCTCGGGCACAAGGATTCGGGCGTGGGCAGATCTTTCGATGGATCACGCTTCCCCAAGTTCTGCGTTTATCTGTACCGGCTTTAACGAATCAGTGTATCGGGAATCTTAAGGATAGTTCCGTGGCATTCCTGATTCAGTACACCGAGTTCTTTGCTCGGATTCAGGAGTTGGCGGCGACTAACTTTCAGTTCTTTAAAGCTTATCTGTTAGCGGCGGGCGTGTATCTGGGCTTGGTCTCGATTCTTGTCCTGATGGCGAGGCAGGTGGAGAAGTGGACTCGGTTGCCTGGTTTGGGAAGATAAAAAGGGTTGAGACGTTCCGCTTATCGGAATGCGAAAAAGACGCCGAGGCCAACGAGCCCAGCTTGCAAAATGAGTCCCGTGACGATGTTGAAAAGTTCTTTGCCATGGTAGTGGCACTTTTCGTGGAGGCGATGGATCGATTCAAGCCAGCTTGGCGGTTTCGGGAGTAGATCGCGGATTCCTGTTAGGTAGTCGGGCAGAATCGAGCCGAAGGCTCCTGCAAAAAGAGTCCAGAATTCGGTGGATGCGAACAAGGGTGATGAGAGAAGCAGGAAGAAAACTCCTGCACCGAGGATTTGGTCGATAAAAACCATCGGCAGGAGGCGTTGTAGTTTGGTGACGTGATTTGGAGAAGAGTGGACCCAGTGCCCGATGCCCGCATCGCCATGGGGGATGGCATCGAGAAGGAGGTGACTGATTACTCCTGCGCAGAAGGCGGGGATGGGGCCGCCAGGAATCCAGTGGGCCAGAGCCATTCCCACGGGGATATGGACGGGGGAAAACATGGGGTAGCTAGTTGCGAGCTTTGGTTAGGGCGGCGACGAAAGCGCGGACGCGGGCGGGATCGATCTTACCATTCTTCTTGAGGGCCGTACCGACAATGAAACCTGAGGCTTCTGGGAGAAAGGTAGGAAGGGTTTCTAGGGTGGTGCCACTACCGATGAGGAGAGGGGCACGCGGGACGATGGAGTGGACGCGGCGAAGATGTTCAGGATCGGCAGACCAACCGGTCCCGCCGCCAGTGACAATGAGGGCATCGGCACCGCCGCGTTCCCAGGCATCGCGAGACTCATCTTCCAAGGTGTAGCCTGCGGCGAGGGGGGCGGAGTGTTTCACGTCGACATCGGCAAAGATGCGAATTTTCTCTGCGCCAATTTCACGACGGAACCGAAGAAGGTTTTCGGCGATTCCTGAGATGAGTCCTTGATCGGCAACGCGGGCTCCTACGAGGACATTGACGCGGATGAACTGAGCTCCGACTGCATGGGCGATGGCCATCGCCCCGACGCCGTCATTACGTAGAAGGTTGATCCCGAGGGGGCCAGGGAAAAGGTCACGGGCTTCAGTGGCTAGGGAGGTGAGGGCGGCGACGGTGGCGGGACTGGCGGAGCCTTGAGGAAAGGGGGTATCGCCGAAATTTTCGATGATGATGGCGTGGGCGCCGCCACGATGAAGAGCCTGAAGATCGCGGCGGAGGGCGGTACGGGCCTGGGAGAGATTTCCGGAGTAGTGAGGGGCGCCAGGTAGGGCCGGGAGGTGGACGACGCCAAGTAAAACCGGCTTTTTTTGAAAGAGGGCAAAAGGGGTCATGGGGATGGTGGGGTGGGGCGTTCGACGTACTCGATGGCTCCGCCCGGGGCTTGAGCATAAACCGATTTGGTTCCGTCGCGGTGGGTTTGAGCCTTGCCGTAGGCGGAGGCGTCGGGCACGAGAAATCCGAGGTGTAGAGGGTGTTGGCCTTCGGTGACGAGGGCGAGGGAGGTATTCTCGAAATCGAGTTGTGCCCAGGTGGCGTCCGCATATTTAACGCGACAGCCAAAGTGTTCGGTCCACCAGCGCACCGCGGCGGGTACATCAGTGACGGCCAAGGCCACGTGATCGAGACGAGAGGGTTTGGGCATACTTCTAATTTGCCTCCAGAGGAGTTGAGTCAAAAGGGAATTATTAAGCGAGGTTAGGGGGGAGGAGTTAGACTTGGGCGGTGCGAGCTTGGACTGTGCGGTAGGTTTTATCGCCGACAATGGAGGTATTGATGATGACGAGAGGGGCATGAGGAAGGATCAGTCCTTTGGCGAGGAGATCGCCGATGACATCGCGGATAAGAACTTCCCTTTCTTGGCGTTCAAAGGGAAGGCAGCGGGCGCGGACGCCATAGTGCAGTGCCAGTTGGCGAGCGAGGGCAACGGTGGGGGTGAAGGCATAGATGGGGGTAACTTTTGGGCGCAGGGCGGCGGCGACTCGGGCCATTCGTCCCGTGCGGGTGAAAAGAAGAATGCCTTGGGCTTCGAGTTGATTGGCGAGATGGACACCTGCAGAAACGACTCCATCGGCCTCACCCTCAGTGTGAATGCCTTTTTCGTAGCCAATGGAGCCAGAGCGTTCGATACGGCGGGCAACTCGGTCGAGGACTTCGAGACAGGCTCGTGGATACTTTCCGGTGGCGGTTTCGCCTGAGAGCATGATGGCATCGGCACCTTCGAAGACGGCATTGGCGACGTCAGTAATTTCTGCGCGGGTGGGCAGGGGATTGGAGATCATACTTTCGAGCATGTGGGTGGCGACGATGACCGGCTTCATCGAGGCAATGCACTGTTTGAGAATTTTACGTTGAATGATGGGGAGTTCTTCGTAGGGGCACTCCACTCCGAGATCGCCGCGCGCGACCATGATGGCGTCGGCGGCGGAGACAATGCCGAGGATATTTTTAACGGCGGACTGATCTTCAATCTTGGCAATGATGCCGACCTCCTTGGCGTTGTGCTGGGAAAGGAAATCGCGTAGGGCGAGAACATCGGCGGGATCACGAACGAAAGATAAGGCGACCCAATCGATACCGATTTCGAGGCCTACTTTTAAATCGGCGGCATCTTTTTCGGTAATGGCGGGAAGATTGACGCGGACTCCGGGCAGGTTGATGTGTCGACGATCTCCCAGGACTCCTGCGGTTAAGACGCGGCAGTGGAGGGAGGTGGCATCTTTGCTGAGGACTTGAAGATGGAGGACGCCGTTATCGACGAGGAGTTTTTGTCCAGGTTCGAGATCATGGAGGAGATCGGGGTAGTTTACGGGAATGGCGGGCGCGGGGGCGTGTGGATCGACACTGAGGATGAGAGTGTCGCCGACTTTGAGGTGACGCGGGGTGCCGATGGTTCCTGTACGGATGGCAGGTCCTTGGGTATCGAGAAGGATGGAGATTTCCTTACCGCGACTGGCGGCGAGAGTGCGAAGGGAAGGTGCGACCTGCCGGACAAAGTTGTGGCTGGCATGGGACATATTTAGGCGGAAGACATCGGCCCCACCGTCGAGGAGTTGAGAGAGGGCGGAGGGATCGGTATGTTGCGGTCCGAGGGTGGCGATGAGTTTCGTCCTGCGCGCGAAGGGCAGTTTCCATATAGGAGTAGAAGTTGCGGAGGTAGCGGCCACCACCTTTCTTAGCCTTATAATGGAAAAAAAAGAAGACGAGGACGTAAAGTGTTTCTTATCTTGATAGATAAAAAACGTAAAGCATTACTCTGCAATTAATTAAAAATGTTAATAAAATCAAATTAAATGTTGCTAATAAGCGTTGGCAAGCGAATTATATTACTTGCGAGTCCTTATGCAAACTTTTCAAAACATGATCGTAGATGCGTTGAAGAGTTCGGGGCATACGGTGGCTTTAGTGGATCGAAAATTACGAATTCGGTGGGCGACAGGGATTCAGAGGTCGTTGGTGGGAGCACCTGTGCAGGTATTATGGAAGGGTGCGGTGACGGCGCGAAAGGAGATGAGCAAGGTGGTGCAAAATCTTGCGTGTGGCAACGGATGCAGTGCGGAGTATCGGCAGACCCAAGGAAAATTGCGGGGCAAAGAGTTTTGTTTACGAATCGACTTCATTCCTTTGCGAGATCCGACGGGAGCGGTGGAGGGCTTTGCGGCGGTTCGGCAGATGGCGAGTTCGGCGGCGATCGGGGTGGCGGAGGTCTACGAACTGCTTTTCGAGCTTAATGCGGATGAGTTTTCAGGGTTACTAGCCTCGTAGAGGCAAAGCTCGAGTTAAGCTCCTGGGAGCTCTTTTTCTAAGCGCTCGGCTATCCACTGTTTCATCATGGACTGATAGTTGAGGTAGCGCCGTGCGGCGAGGCGCTTGAGGCGACTGAGCATACGGGGATCCATCCGTAAGGTAATCGAAGTGGAATCTTGTCCCTCGGTCAGAGAAAGAGAGCCGGCCATTAGGGCGGGATCCAAGTGGTGGGTGGCCCAGTAGGTTGCCTCTTCTTTGGGATTGGGGAAAAAGGGAATGTCTTCCCATTTTCGAATGGTGGTGAGGGCTGGGGTCAAAGGGATTCCTTGGCTTTTCGTTCGTAAAAATGGTCTTCGGCGTCGGTCATGGGTCGAGTGGCGATGGGTCGCATGCGCCGACCATCTGCGCTGTAGAGGGAGAAGAGGGATTTTCCAGCTAGGCTCTTGCCGAGGCAGAGGAAGCGAGAGTGCTCAGCTAGTGGCCCGCCGCCTGGAAGGATCCGCAGGCAGAAGGGGTCTTCAAAGCTTTCATGAACTTCCGTTTGGGGAACTTCAGGAGTGGAGTAGAGGGACCAGTCAAAATCCATAAAATGGCTCGATTACCTTTCTGATTTGATGTTGCGAGTGCGGAGGGGCGGGTCAAGATTCTCAGTGATGGGCATACAACTTTCTTGGGAGAAACTTCCGGCTTGGCGGGAGGAGGCAAAGAAGCGCGGGGTCAAGGTCGTGGCCACGAATGGATGCTTTGACCTTTTGCACGTGGGGCATGTCCGTTTTTTGCAGGAAGCGCGAGCGCAGG
This sequence comes from uncultured Verrucomicrobiota bacterium, assembly GCA_903956835.1. Classification (GTDB taxonomy): domain Bacteria; phylum Verrucomicrobiota; class Verrucomicrobiia; order Methylacidiphilales; family Verrucolacustridaceae; genus Verrucolacustris. Next base: position 20,437 of record CAJBOM010000051.1, on the reverse strand, counting down.
GGGATGTCCTGGTGGTGGGGGTCAATGGGGACGGCAGTGTGCGAGAGTTGAAGGGAGAGGGCAGGCCAGTCAACCCTGAGGGTGACCGAGCGGAGGTAGTGGCAGGACTGGCGGCGGTGGATGTGGTGGTGGTTTTTTCGGAAAAGCGAGCGACTCGTTTCTTGGATGTTGTGAGGCCCGATATTTATGTGAAAGGTGGCGATTACCAAGCGGAACAGTTGGATCAAGATGAACTGGCGGCGGTAAAAAAAGGGGGGGGCATAGTGAAGGTGCTGCCATTGACTCCTGGGCGATCGACCACTGCCGTGCTGCAGAAGCTGAAGAAGTGAGAGGGTTGCGGTTGGGGGTTTTGGGGTCAGGGCAAGGGAGTAACTTTGTCGCGTTGGCTAAGGCGATCGAGCGGGATAGGATTCCGGCTGAAATTGTTTGGGTGGGGAGCGATCGGGCGGAGGCGAAAATACTCGAGCATGCGAAGAAGCTGAATCTGCCGAGGGTAGTTTGTCGAAAGAGTAACTTTCGCACGAAGTTAGAGCCAGAAATTGAGGAGGAGTTGGCCTTGGCGTTGGAGAAGGCGAGGGTGGATCTGCTGGTTTTGGCGGGGTACATGCGGGTGGTTAAAGATCCGCTTTTGCGCAAATTTGAAGGGAGGATGATTAACATCCATCCCTCCCTTCTTCCTGCTTTTCCTGGACTACGGGCTTGGGAGCAGGCGCGGATGGCGGGTGTGAAAGAGGCGGGGTGCACGGTGCACTGGGTCAATTCGCAGGTGGATGGAGGAGAGATTTTGCGACAGGAGACGGTACCAGTCTTGGCGGGTGATAGTGCGGAGTCGTTGCACGGGCGAATTCAAGAGGCGGAGCATCGGTGTCTTCCTCAAGTGGTGCGAGGGCTGGCGGAGGGAAAGATTCCTTGGTCAGAGGACCCAAGGAAATAGTCGCTGCCGGCCCTGGATTCGAACCAGGAACAGCCAGATCCAAAGTCTGGTGTGCTACCATTGCACCAGCCGGCAAACAGAGAAAGAGTAGTCGATCTTTAAAAATAATTCGAGCAGACATTTGGATGGAGATAGTTCTGCCGAGTCGTGTGCCGAGATCAAGCGAGGGCAGAGGAATCTAAAAACAGGGAGTGATCGCGAGAGTGTGGGAAGATTAAGCAGTCAGAGCGGGCAAGCCGGCTTTAGTGCGGATCGGATTGAGGGCGAGGTTACCGAGGCGGATGGCTTCCTCAGTCGTGGCGGCGCGAATGGTTAAGTGACCCATTTTACGGCCAGGTCGGGCGACTGATTTCCCGTAGAGATGAAGGACAGTCCCAGGAAGGGCGAAGAGGGGAGACCAGTCAGGCTCTCCTTGGACCCAAAGATCCCCGAGCAGATTGAACATGACCGCGGGACAGAGGGGGGTGACGAGTCCGAGGGGCAAGCCACAGACGGCTCGGATCTGCTGTTCGAACTGGCTGGTATGGCAGGCCTCGGCGGTAAGATGGCCTGAGTTGTGGACGCGGGGAGCGAGTTCGTTAACGAGAAGTTTGCCGTCGGAAAGTTCGAAGAGTTCAACGCCAAGCAAGCCGACCAGTTGGAGTTGGTCGGCAATAGCGGAGGCGAGAGAGAGTGCGGCGGCAGCGGTTGTGGCGGAAGTGCGAGCGGGGAAGACGGTGCGTTCTAAAACACCTCCCTGGTGGCGGTTCTCGAAAGGCGGGAAAGGCACAGAAAGACCGGGGGCTTGGCGGGCGATGAGGACCGATAGTTCACGGACAAAAGGAACGTGCTCTTCAAGAACAGCTCGGGGAACATTGATTTGGGACCAGGCTTGTTGGGGGTTGGCGGAGGGGTCGAGGGGAAGTTGCCCTTTGCCATCGTAGCCAAATGCGGAGGATTTGAGACGGGTTTTGCCAGGAAATCTGGCGAGGGCGGAAGCAAGTTCGCTGGCGGAGGCGACAATTTCGAAGCGAGGGCTGGGGAAATTATACTTCTTAAGGAATTCGCGTTCCCGTTCGCGGTGTTGGCATAGGTGAAGGACTTTGGGGTCAGGAAAGACGGGTCGGATCGAAGCGATTTGGCGAAGTGATTCGACGGGGATATTTTCGAATTCGTAGGTTACGACATCACTGGCCTCGGCCAGGCGGCGGAGCGCTTTAGAATCATCGAATGGAGCGGTCAGGGCGACATCGGCAACGGGAGCAGCTGGGCAAGCGAGTTCGGGGTCGAGAACGGCGATTCGGTAACCTAGACGGCGAGCGGTGAGGGCAAGCATGCGCCCGAGTTGACCCCCGCCGATGATGCCGATGGTTTTGCCTGGGGGAATCACGGGAAGTGTTGAAGAAGTGCGATGGCGAAGCGAGCGGCGGCGATGGCCCCTTTTTTTCCGATGGGGAAAGTAGCGACGGGAATTCCTGCTGGCATTTGGGCGATGGAAAGGAGGGAGTCGAGTCCGCGGAGGGCTTTGCCAGCAACGGGAATTCCGAGGACGGGGAGAGGGGTAAGAGCTGCGACCATACCAGGGAGATGGGCAGCGCCACCGGCGCCTGCGAGAATCATTCGTAGGCCACGTTTTTCAGCGGACCGTGCGTAGGTGAAAAGACGCTGGGGAGTTCGATGGGCGCTGACCACGCGGACTTCGGTGGGGATGCCGGCTCGGCGGAGAAGATTTTGGGCGGGTCGGAGAGTGGGCCAGTCGGAGCGACTGCCCATAAGGATGGCGACGAGTGGGTTCTTACCTTTCAAGATGTGAAAGCCTAAAAACAATTGGGCTAAAATAGAAGCAGTTTGGGATGGTTGTATTTTATTTTGTGGGGGAAGGGGAGGAGCTAGCCATGGCGTTTCCTGCGATCCAGCCGGTGGTCCAAGCGGATTGGAAGTTAAAGCCACCCGTGAGGCCATCGATATCGAGGGCTTCTCCTGCGAAATAAAGGCCAGGAACAAGGCGACTTTCCATTGTTTTGAAATCAACTTCGTTGAGGGGAATTCCTCCGCTGGTGACGAACTCCTCCTTATTCATGCTTTTCCCGGTGACGAGGAGTTGGGTGCAGGTGAGGATCTGCGCGATCTGAAGGGCGGTTTCGCGGTTTAATTTGGACCAGCGGTGTTCTTCGGTAATGCCAGCGCGGAGGAGGAGTTGCTCCCATAGTCGAAGGGGGAGCGGGCTCCAGCGGGAGCGCAGGACCATTTGGGCTCCGATAGTTTCGCGACGAACTTGGATTTCGCGCAGGATATCGGCAGAAGAAGATGCGGGTAGCCAGTTGAGGAAGAGAGGGAAATGGTAATTCAATTCATGAAGGGGGCGGGCTCCCCAAGAGGAGAGGCGAAGGATGGCTGGGCCACTTAGTCCTGAGTGAGTAAAGAGAAGTGGGCCACATTCTTTGAGATCGGTGTGAGGGACTGAAACTTCGACCGATTCAATGGAAACGCCTGCTAATTCTCGGAGCCAGGGTGCGTCGATGTGGAAGGTGAAGAGGGAGGGCACGGGAGGAGTGAGTGTATGGCCGAGGTTTGAGGGGGGATGAGACTCGGGCCGGCATCCACCAGCGGCCCAAAGAAAGCGATCGCACTCCATGAGTGAGCCGTTCGTGAGATGCAAGATGAAGCCACCAGCGGGGGTATTTTTGATGGAGGCAACCCCTGTTCCAGTAAGAATTTTGACTCCAGCTTGACGAGCAGCGCTGGTTAGACAGTCGATGATGGTTTGGGAGGAATCGGTGATGGGGAATACTCGTCCGTCGTATTCGGTTTTAAGGAAAACATTGCGTGATTGGAACCAGTCGATGGTTTCGGTGGGACCAAAGCGGGTGAGGGGTCCGATGAGAGTGCGGCCGCCACGGGGGTAGCGGGTGGCGAGTTCCCTTGGATCGAAGCAGGCGTGGGTTACGTTGCAACGTCCGCCGCCTGAGATCCCGACTTTGGCAAGAAGATGGGTTCCTTTTTCGAGAAGGACGACTTGGGCATTGGGATTGGCCTCGGCGGCGGTAATGGCGGCAAAAAATCCTGAGGCGCCTCCACCCGCGATGAGAATGCGCGGTGCGTTCATGGGTTTTCGAGGGCCCAATCCACGGCCTGAGGCAGGGAGTGGGATCCATCTCCACCGAGATTGGTATCAATGGTCTCGAGTCGGCGAATGAGATCGAGAACATCTTTGCGATCCATGGGACCGCCAGCGGCTTGGCAGAAGTGGGTGCGGCAGCCGAAGGGACGCGACTCATAGATGAGGCACTTTTGGGTCTTGGGTTGGAGAAAGGGGCAGGAACCGTCGGTGGGTTCTGGCAGAGTTTTTCGACCTGAGGCACGAAAACCATGAGCGGCGAGGAGGGCCTCGCCGCGGGTAAGGTGGGGGGTCCGTCCAGTAAGTTTAAATTGGCAGCATTCGGTGCGGCGCAGGCAGTCGCGCTGAACGGGACGTTGGGCGAGGTCGGCGTAGATGGCGCGAACGGCATCGAGAGTGGCTTTCAAGTTACTCAAATCTAGCCAAAAAAGCTCAATTGGAAAAGGTGGGCTTTGACGTTCCCACATTCCCAAGAATGTAGGAATGTTATCCAGGCAAAGAGATTATTTCATGGCTGGAGAAAATGTGTGTGATCTGGCAAAAGAGTGAATGAAGATAGCGGTAATCGGAGCAGGGATTAGTGGGCTGGTATGTGCCAAGCACCTTGTGGCAGGTGGGCAAGAGGTCACCGTATTGGAAAAGTCGCGTAGTCTTGGGGGGCGTTGTGCCACCCGAAAATTCGGAGAGCATATCGTGGATACGGGCGCACAGTATTTTACCTTGCGAGACCCCGTTCTTCGAAAAGAGATAGGTTCAGTGGCGGGTGCTCAGTTAAAAACAATTTCCCTTCCTATTCTGATCTCTGGGAAAATGGGAGAGGTCTATCGGGAGAGTGAAGAAAGATTTTATATCGGTAACGGCAATAATCGCTTAGGCGCGATGCTGTCCGATGGATTGGAGATACGAAAGGAGGTGGAAGTTGGGGTCGTGACCCCTGTTGGCAAGGAGTGGGAGGTGGCGGGGGATAGGTATGATGTGATAGTATGTTCCGCCCCTTGGCCACAAAGCGCAAAGATACTGGGTGGGTCTCAAGAGGGTGTTGGGTATGAGCCTAATTTAACGGCGCTGCTGGAGTATAGTGGCGGGTGGAGTGGCGCGGTCTACGCTCAGATCGATCCGAGCGGTGAGGATCCATTGAGCTGGGTAGCGTGTGAAAATGCCAAGGTGGGCCGAGTGGCGGATGGGAGCACGGTTTATGTGGTTCAGGCTTCAGTAAAGTACAGCCGAGAGAATCTTGAGAAAAAACCTGAAGAGTGGGTGGCAGATCTGCAGTCGCGTTTCGAAAAGGCTTACGGGGTGGATGCCACGAAGCGGGGTCGGGTGATGAGCCACCGCTGGCGATACGCGAGGCGCGAGAAAAGTACGGGTTATCCTGTGGACTTGCCTAAGGGAGTTTATCTGTGTGGAGATTCCCAAGTGGACTCTCGATTGGAGTCGGTCTGGCGCAGTGGCAAGGAAACAGCAGAAAAGATACTCGGATCTAAAGCTTGATCATGACGTGACGAGGAACGGTGTAGTCGTCGAGGGCGAGGACGGAGAGATCTTTGCCGTAGCCAGAACGTTTGAGTCCGCCGTGCGGCATTTCGTTGACCAGCATGAAGTGGGTGTTGATCCAGGTGCATCCGTAGCGGAGGGCGGATGCGACTTTCATGCCCTTGGCTAGATCAGAGGTCCAGACCGAGGAGGAGAGACCGTACTCTGAGTCGTTGGCCCAGCGGATTGCTTCATCGGGTGTTTTAAACTTGGTCACGGATACGACGGGACCGAAGACCTCCTGTTGAACAATTTCGTCTTCTTGATGAGCTCCAGAAAGAACTGTGGGCTCAAAATAGAATCCTTTACCAGTGACTGAGGATCCTCCGGTCACTTTCTTGATGTGTTGGGTGCCTGTGGCGCGGGAGACATAGCCAAGAACACGATCGCGGTGGGTGGCGGAGATTAAGGGACCGAGGTCATTGTTCTCATCCTTAGGATTGTTGTAGCGAAGGGAAGCGACCGCTTTACCGAGTTCGCTAACAAGGTCATCGTGAATCTTGGGGCCTGCGTAGATGCGACAGGCGGCGGTGCAGTCTTGGCCTGCATTGTAAAAGCCGAACTTGCGGACAGCGGCAACGAGTTCGGTAAGATCGGCATCGTCGAAAACAATTACGGGAGCTTTGCCTCCAAGTTCGAGGTGAGTTCGCTTAATATTGGTGGCAGCAGCCGCGAGGACATGAGTGCCGGTCGAGATGCTACCGGTGAGAGAAACCATTCGGACGAGGGGATGAGTGATGAGGGCTTGGCCCGTGGTGGGGCCGCGTCCCGTGACGATGTTTGCTACGCCGGAAGGGAGGATTTCGGCTAAGAAGCGACCGAGATAGAGGGCGGTGAGAGGAGTGATTTCCGAGGCTTTGAGGACAATGGTATTTCCCGCAGCGAGGGCAGGAGCGAGTTTCCAGGCGGCCATCATCAGTGGGTAGTTCCATGGAACAATCGAGCCGACGACTCCAACTGGATCACGACGGAGCATCGAAGTGTACCCAGCCATGTATTCTCCGGCGGAGGGGCCGGTGGTGCATCGGGCGGCTCCAGCAAAGAATCGAAAGCAGTCGCTGGCGGCTGGAATTTCATCGGCGAGGAAAAGGTGGCGAGGTTTGCCGCAGTTGCGGCATTCAAGATCGGAGTAGTGCTCTGCGTCGGAGTCGATTTTGTCGGCAATCTTGAGAAGTAAGTTGGCGCGTTCCCCTGGGGTGGTACGGCCCCATGTGAGGAATGCTTTTTCGGCAGCGTGGACAGCCTGATCGATCTGCTTAGGCGTAGCTTCTGGAATTTCGGCTAGGAGTTCACCAGTGCGTGGATTGAAGACGGGATGAGGTTCGCCCTCGCCCGAGACTAGTTTTCCGCCAATGAGGAGGCGGGTTTCGAGGGAGGGGGTGGTTTTGGGCACGAGGCAATCTTAAGGCAGAAGGGGTGAAGTTGCCAACTGGGGCAGCGAGCCGGAGACGGGGGTTGAACCCGTGACCCTCTGTTTACGAAACAGATGCTCTACCACTGAGCTACTCCGGCAAAAGAGGTAGCTTAGGCTGAAAATGGGTTAGGTGACAAACTCAGGAAAGTTGGTTGGATACGGAGAAAAATCCGAGGTGTGGCACGATGGGAGCGGTTAGTAAAGTGACGGATGGAGAGAGTTGGAAAAGGGGAGCTTTTCGGGCATACTCCATCCCTTATGCACATCGGGCACCCTGTCTATCTGGATTGTAATGCGACCACTCCGCTGGAGCCAGCGGTGGGGGCGTTGATTCGTCGCTACTTTGAAGAGGAGTACGGTAATGAAGGGAGTCGGACCCATGGCTACGGAGCGCGGGCGAAAGAAGCAGTGGAAAAGGCACGAGAGCAGATCGCGGAGCTGTTGGCGGCAAAGCCGGACGAGGTGATCTTCACCAGTGGGGCGACGGAAAGTAATAACCTAGCGATTCTCGGATTGGCCAATTGGGGTAGGCGTCATGGTAAAACCCATATCATCAGTACTCACCTCGAGCACAAGGCGGTGCTGGAGCCGATCGATGTCTTAGCCAAGGATGGGTTTGAGGTGGATCTGGTCGCCCCTGAAAAGAATGGTCGGGTGGAGGCGGCTAAGATTGTCGCATTACTCCGTCCCACCACTCTGCTGGTTTCATTGATGCATGCCAATAATGAGACGGGGGTGATCCAGCCGATTGACGAGGTAGCTAAAGCCTTGGCGCATCATCCTGCTTATTTTCATGTCGATGCGGCCCAGACCTTCGGAAAACTGATCGAGCCCTTGCGAAATCATCGGATCGATCTACTGAGCGCCAGTGGGCATAAGATTTACGGACCGAAAGGGGTCGGGGTGCTGCTGGTGCGACATCGCGGAAAGCAGAAAGTTCCGTTGGCACCTCTGGTGTACGGGGGTGGCCAAGAGCATGGGCTGCGCCCAGGAACCCTGCCGGTACCCTTAATTGCAGGGCTTGGTCTCGCGGCGGAAATAGGGGCCAAGGATCATGAGGCGCGTGAGGCGAAGTGCCGTGCCTTTCGGGAAAGATTTCTCCGTGCGATCGAGCCCCTACATCCCAAGATTCACGGAGAGGAGGGGCAGGTCCTCGCGCATACGGTGAATCTTTCCTTTCCAGGAATAAGTGCGGAGGAGGGCATGGTGAAGATCCGGGATCTGGTGGCAGTTTCGAATGGTTCGGCGTGCACTTCCTCCAGTTACCAACCGAGTCATGTGCTGAAAGCGATGAGATTAGCTAAGGATGAAATTATTGGAGCGATGCGCTTTTCGTGGTGTCATCTGACCCCCGACCCTGATTGGGCGGCGGTGGTGGCGAAACTTCGCTAAAAAAAGCGGATCCCTTTTTAGGCTTCGGTGGGGATGCCGACCTCCATGCCAAGATTGCGAGCAAGGCGGATAGCGTCGGCGGGTAGGTGGGGACGATGGCCCTTAATCTCCTGCAGATCGGTCAAGTTCATTCGATTGCGTAGGAGGCCGACCATGGATCCATGCTCACCTTGATTCAGGGCGAGGACGGCAAATTCGCCCATGCGGGTGGCGAGAAAACGATCGGAAAAAGTTGGAGGTGATCCCCTTTGTAAATGGCCGAGAACGGTTAGACGGACTTCTTGTTGTAATTTATCTTTTCCTGCGACGAGGAGGCGTTCCATAAAATTCTGCCCTGTGCAGGCGCCTTCGGCAACCACGACAACACTATTGTTATGGCGGCGGAGGCGACGGCGGGTGAGGTTCTCGATGATTAAATCCATATCGTAGCGGAATTCAGGGATGACGGCGATTTGGGAGCCTGAGGCGATGGCGCTCATCAGGGCAAGGTAGCCTTGTTTGCGACCCATGACCTCGACGACAAAGCAGCGGTTATGAGAGGCGGCGGTGGCTTTAATCATGTCGATGAGATGGACGATGGTGTTGAGACATGAGTCGACGCCGATGGACATTTCGGTTCCCGAGAGGTCGTTATCGATTGAGCAGGGGATCCCGAGAACCCGAAAGCCGTGTTTAGAAAGAGCCGCGGCCCCTGCCAAGGAGCCGTCCCCGCCCAATATGAGAAGGGCTTGAATATTTTCTTTCTTAAGAATCTCGATAGCTTCGAGTTGGGCGGATTTTTCTAGAAACTTGAGGCAACGGCTGGTGGAAAGAATGGTGCCAGCATCCCTGATCCGGCCACTTACTTCGATCACGCCAAGAGGCATAAATTCACGGTCGAATATACCTTGGTAGCCGTTTTGAATGCCGACAACTTCTATACCAAGATTAATGGCGGTACGAGTGACGGAGCGAATCGCTGGATTCATTCCAGGGGAATCGCCTCCAGAGGTGATGATGCCAATGCGCTTTAGCATAACGGGTGGATCGTGACGAAATGGTAAGAAAAAGCGAGGTTAGATTCCTGTCGGGAGGGTTGAAGGAACGGAGTTTTCAAAACCCAAGGGAAACGGGTAGGGTTTGAGGATGGCCATTGTACCCACGGCGCAAGCTGCAATCCCTTTAACCAACCTTCGGGTGCGGGAGGTGCGACCTCTCATTTCCCCTGCAAGGCTTCGGCAAGAGATTCCCTTAGGAGTGCAAGCGGAGAAAACCGTCCGCCAATCGAGGGAAGAGGTGGAGGCGGTGCTGGAGGGAAAAGATTCGCGGGTTTTGATTATTTTAGGCCCGTGCTCCATCCATGAGAGGGATGCGGCTTTGGAATATGCGGGGCAGATTGCGCGGATGCGGCAGGAACTGGAGGATAAGCTTTTGCTGGTCATGCGGGTCTATTTCGAGAAGCCGAGGACGACGGTGGGTTGGAAGGGTCTGATCAATGACCCGCACTTGGATGGCAGTTTAGATTTGGAGGGAGGCCTGAAGGCGGGTCGCAAGCTGTTGGCGGAGATTAACGAGATGGGAGTGCCTGCGGGAACTGAGTTTCTGGATCCGATCGTGCCGCAGTATCTGGCGGATCTGGTGAGTTGGGCCGCAATTGGGGCGAGGACAACGGAGAGTCAGACTCATCGGGAAATGGCCAGTGGACTTTCCATGCCTGTAGGTTTTAAAAACGGGACGGATGGGAGTCTGCAAGTGGCGGTGGATGCGATGCTCTCGGCAAAGGCAGCCCATGCTTTTGTGGGGATCGATGCACAGGGGGCGACCAGCGTGATTCGGACAACAGGGAATCATTCGACCCATCTTGTTTTGCGTGGGGGGAGGGATCGGACCAATTTTGATCCTGCGAGTTTAACTTCGGCACGAGACTCCTTGAGGAAGCATGGGCTGCCTGAGCGGGTGATGGTGGATTGTAGTCATGCCAATTCTGGGAAGGAGCCGACCCAGCAGGAGACGGCTTGGAAAAGTGTGATCGAGCAAAAGAAGTCGGGCACGCCAGGGATTTTGGGGTTGATGCTGGAGAGCCATCTTCAGGAAGGACGGCAGAACATTCCTGCTAATGGTTTGGCAGGCTTGCAGTACGGAGTTTCGGTGACGGACGCTTGCATGGGTTGGAAGCAGACTGAGTCCTTATTGCGTTGGGCGGCAAAGTAAGGGTGCGGGTTGGGATTGGCCGAGAGGCAATTTACGTTTAAAATCTGGCCTTGAAGACGAGTCCTCAGAAACTGTCAGATTCGGTGCGGGCAGGTTACGCCCAGCACGTGGTGTCTTCGTATAAACGGTCGGCCACGGCGCCCGTTCTGGTAAAGGGGAAGGGTGCGAGGGTGTGGGATGCGGATGGGAAGGAATATTTGGATTTCGGTAGTGGGATTGCGGTGAACTGCTTAGGCCACGCTCATCCGCGGTTAGCGGCGGTGATGAAAAAGCAGGGGGAGGAGTTGGTGCATGTTTCGAATCTTTTCTTTCACCCGAAGCAGGCAGAGTTGGCCGAGGCGTTAGTTCAGAGGACAGGTCCTGGAAAAATCTTTTTCTGTAATAGTGGGGCGGAGGCGAATGAGGCAATGATCAAGGCGGTACGGAAAGCTGGGGCGAAGGACGGTAGATATGAGGTGATCACCACGATAAACTCTTTTCACGGACGGACCTTGGGGATGATTGCGGCTTCCGGCCAAGAACGGTTGAGGGAAGGTTTTGGGCCTGTCCTACCTGGTTTTGTTTATGTGCCGTACAATGACTTGGCGGCGGTGGAGAGAGCGATTGGAGTAAAAACGGTGGCGGTGATGATCGAAGGAATTCAGGGGGAGGGTGGGATTATTCCTGCGCAGGCGGAGTATTTGTTGGGGTTGCAGAAGCTGACAAAGGAGAAGGGTATCTATCTTTTGATGGATTCGGTGCAGTGCGGTCACTATCGGACGGGTCGGTTCCAGAGTTATCAGCGGATTTTGGAAGATGCTGGGGTTAAGGTGGCTTTTCTGCCCGATGCTGTTTCCATGGCGAAAAGCCTTGGGGGTGGTTTTCCTATCGGGGCGGTTTGGTTTGGTACTCGACTGGCGGAGGTGCTCACCCCAGGAACGCACGCGACAACTTATGGGGGAGGCGCCTTGGCTTGTGCGGTAGCGCTGGAGATTTTGGACATTATTGACGAGGAAAAGTTGGATAAAAACATTAAAGAGAGGGGGGAGGAGCTGAAAACGGGTTTAGGAAAACTTTCTGGAAAAGGTTGGGTGGGAGAGGTTCGGGGATTTGGTGGAATGGTGGGAGTGACGGTGAAGGGAAGGGCCCATGGCGAGGTCACGGAGGCGTTAGCTGAAAAAGGGTTATTGGTGGTGCCTGCGGGTTCGGATGTTTTGCGGTTCCTTGCGCCCTATTCTGTGACAAAAGAAGAGGTGCAAGAGGCGCTAAAAAAAGTGGAGGAGACCCTATGAAACATCTTTTGAAGCTGGAAGGAATGAAAGAGGCGGAAGCGCGAATTATTTTGGGCTTTGCACAGGCTGCGAAGAAAAACAGGGGAAGGAAGTGCTCTGCGAGTGAGGCTTTAGCCGGGCAAATCTGGGCGTTGATTTTTACTAAGGCGTCGACGCGGACGCGGGTATCTTTTGAAGTGGCCATTCGTGAGATGGGCGGAGTGCCGACTTTTCTGAGTGCGGCGGAGATTCAGTTGGGGCGGGGAGAGTTGGTGCGGGATACCGCCCGGGTAATGGGTCGGATGGTGCATGGCGCGGTGATTCGGACCTTTGCCCAGGCAGACGTGGCGGAGTTTGCGGAGTTTGCCAAGATTCCAACGATCAATGCGCTGACGGATGATGAGCATCCGTGCCAGATTCTAAGTGATATCTTTACGATTGAAGAGAAGCGGGGTGCGATTCGGGGTAAAAAAATTGCTTTCATCGGCGATGCGGCCTGCAATGTTCCGCGGTCTCTGGTTGAAGCGGCGAAGATCTTTGGGTTTTCCTTAGCTTGTGGAGCTCCGAAGGAGTTCCGGCCTGCAAAAACGGGCGATGGGGTATCGTGGACAGAGGATCCTGAAGAAGCTGCTTCGGGAGCAGATGTGCTCTACACAGATGTGTGGGTTTCGATGGGCAAAGAGGCGGAGGCGGAAATGCGGGAAAAGGTTTTCGCTCCGTATCAGATCAATCAGAAGTTGGTGGCCAAGGCCAAGAAAGATGCTTTGGTGTTGCATTGTCTGCCCGCCTATCGGGGCAAAGAAATTAGCGCGCAAATTTTGGAGGAGCGGTCGCAGGATATTTTCGATCAGGCAGAAAATCGGCTACACACCCAGAAGGGTATCTTAGAGTGGATCGTCTCTAAATAATTCCCTGCTAGTAACTTAACTACAGCCTCATCGAGGCTCGACCCTCGAAATAATCGATGTAGGATTCTGGGTATGAGCACAACTTCCACCGCCCCCGTTCCTAAAAAGGTAAACTTACGGACTCCTGAGGTGATGCAGGCGGTGCAGGCGGAAGTGGAAAAGCATTATCGCAGTTTGGCAGTGGAATATGTTCGAGCGACGGGGCGGGATTTGGTGGCGGGGGATATGACGGTGGTTTTGGCGAAGGCGTTTGGTTTTTGCTATGGGGTGGAGCGGGCAATTGATCTGGCCTATGCGGCGGCAAAAGTCTTTAAAGACAAACGGATTTTTTTGTTGGGCGAGATTATTCATAACCCCGAGGTGAACGAGCAGTTAAGGGAGATGAAGATTCAGTCTCTGAAGCGTCATCCTGCGGGGTATGACCTGACAGGATTGACGTCGGAGGATGTGGTGATCGTTCCTGCCTTTGGGGCGGAAGTGGCGGTGATGGATCGGTTAAAAGCAATTGGATGTCAGACGGTGGACACAACTTGCGGGGACGTGATGAGCGTGTGGAAGCGGGTTCGCCAGTACAACAAGGAGCGGGTGACTTCGATTATTCACGGAAAATCATCCCACGAGGAGACGATGGCGACGAGTTCGAGAGCCCTGAGCACGGACGGGATGGGTCACTACCTGGTGGTCTATAATTTAGAAGAGACTGATTATGTCTGTGAATATATTCGGAAAGGTGGCGATCGGGCGGAGTTTTTGAAGAAGTTTGAGGGTGCGCACTCTCCAGGATTTGATCCAGAAAAGCATCTGCAGGCGGTAGGAGTGGCCAATCAGACAACGATGATGCGCGGAGAGACTGAGGAAGTGCAAAGAAGGCTGAAGAAAGCGATTGAGGACCGATATGGGGAGAAAAAGACGGGCGAACATTTCAGGTTTTTCGATACGATTTGTGGGGCGACTCAAGAGAGGCAGGACGCCTTGCGGGATTTGCTGGTGGTGCCACCCGATCTCTTGCTGGTGGTGGGTGGATACAATAGTAGTAACACCACTCATTTGGCGGAGATGGGGGAGGCGAAGCTGCCTACTTACTTCATTCGCAATAGTTCACGAATGATATCGACCGATGAGATTGAGCACTACGACCAGCACGCTCAAAAAGAGAAGAGAACGATGAATTGGTTGCCGAAGGGGAAGGTGAAGATTGGGGTAACGGCTGGGGCTTCTTGCCCAAACAACGTCATTGAGGAGACAATTGCGAAGTTGTTTCAGTTTCGTGGGGTGGACGTAAAGTCGCTGATCCCAGAAACTACCGCTTAATTCCTTTTTTCCAAGGCGGCGGCAAGTTTTCCGACCAGCCCACCAAAACTCCCATTGGTAAAGACGGCGACGACATCGCCTGATTTCAGGCGGGGAAGGATGTCTTTAAGGATTTCTTCTGGGCCAGGAAGGTAAAAGGATTCGCGACCTGCTTTTCGGATGTCGTCGGCAATTTTCTTTGGATCGAGGCGCATCTGGGGATCGATCTGTTCTTTGCGGGCGATTTCGGTGATGTAGACGCCGTCGGCGGCGGAGAGAGATTGGGCGAGTTCGTTTTGGAAAATACCGCGACGGGTGGTGTTGGAGCGTGGTTCGAAGAGGGCCCAGAGGCGACGACCTGGATATTTAGCCCTGAGGGCTGCGATCGATTCTCGCAAGGCAGAGGGATGGTGGCCGAAATCATCTACGAGGGTGATTCCGTTAGCTTCTGCGCGGACTTCAAGTCGGCGGCGGACTCCACGAAATGTGGGAAGAATGGCAGCTAGCTTATCGAGAGGGAGTCCAAGGGTGTGAGCGGCACAGAGGGCCATGGAGGCATTGTGGACATTGTGCCGACCTGCGAGCTGGAGATGAAACTCGTGGCCGTGGAGGGTGAAGCGACTTCCACTGGCATCCGCCTTGAGGACTTGATAGCGGGCGGCGGCCTGTGGGCCTGAACCGACTTCCAGAATTTCGCAGGGGGCGTCTTGGGCGACGGCGAGGGCGTTGGGATCGTCCGCATTGATTAAGGCGAGCCCGTTTGCTGGTACTTGCTGGAGAAGTTGGCGAAAGGATTTCTGAATGGCGGCGAGGTCGGGGTAAATATCGGCGTGGTCGAATTCAACATTATTTAGAATGACGAGTTCGGGAAGGTAGTGGAGGAACTTGCTTCGTTTATCGGCGAAGGAGGTGTCGTACTCGTCTCCTTCGAGAACCCAGAAGGAGCCGGTGCCGTGATGGCATCCGCCGGGGAGGTCCAGGGGAACTCCGCCAATGAACCAGCTGGGATGAAGACCTGCTTTTTCAAGAAGGAAAGCGAGCATGGTGGAGGTGGTGGTTTTGCCGTGAGTGCCCGAAACGACAAGGTTGCGTGAGTGATAGAGGAACCAACCGCGGAGGAGTTCGGGGAGGGAGACAAAGGGAATGCGGTGGGAGAGGACGGCTTCGAGTTCGGGGTTTCCACGGGAGAGGGCGTTGCCGACGATCGCGAGGTCAGGTTTAGGGGAAAGATTCTTTTCGGCGTAGCCTTCGTGAAAGACGATGCCTCGATCCCGGAGAAAATCGGACATGGGCGGATAGACAGCTTGATCGGATCCGGTGACTTGAAGTCCCAATTCACGGAACATTGCGGCGACTGTGCCCATGCCACTTCCTGCGATTCCAAGGAAGTGGAGATGTTTAAGGTGGGCTCGGTCTAACATAGGGCAGACACATCGGATGGCGGAGAGAAGGAGAGGAGTCGAGGAAAAACCCTAGAAGCGAAAGATGATATCCGCTCCAGCGGAGGCTTTTTCTGGATTGATGTTGGCCAACCGAGTAACCGGGGGAGCGGAAGGAGGGATTTGCGCCTCCGAAGGAACAAGGATTCGGGTGTGAGGTGCAAGGAGGGATTCCCAAGTACCAAGGGGTCCGCCCATTTCTGGGTGGAGGAGAGCGGTGCCGCCTTGGGTCAGAATAAGGTCGATTTGAAGTCGACCGGTGGCGGTGAGGCCAGTGGCGAGGCGGAGGGCTTCTTCGGCCAAACGACGTTTTCCGCCGGGTGCGGTTTGACAGAGGATGGCAACTTTCTTCATACGGGATCGAAAGATCGGGTGGGAGAGCAGCGTTCGATGAGTTCAGCGAGGAGGCCAGGTCCACCTAAAACAACGTCGAGTTGATAGCCTGAGGCAAATTGTTCGACGGCACGGGGGCAAGCAAAGAGGCGGAGACCGCGGGCTACGAGGTCGGGGAGTTCGGGGTGGAGGAGGGAGGTGGCGCCTTCGTGCAAAAAGTAGGCGGAAACTTTTTCATGGGACTCGAGCAAGGCCTTTGTCTGTTTCAAGAAAACGGCGGTGGCGGGATGATCCGGTGGCGAGGCAAGAAGATGGAGGTGGCTCATCGGTAATCGAACGATGAAAGGACAGCAGGGGACAGGGCGGTAACCCTAGATTCCATCATGGCGAAAGATCGCCTCTTGGCAAAAACCGCCCAATGCCAGGCTGTATTAAACCAAGCCCGCGCGTTTGAGAGTGGCGTAGGCACCATTCTTATCGATCGTCTTGAGGGCACGGGCGGTGAGACGCACTTGGATATGGCGCCCGAGTTCAGGGACGAAAATGCTCTTACGGCGCAGATTAGGACGGAAGCGCCGAGGAGTATTAGCGGTAACGTGGGTTCCGATACCGCCTGATTTCTTGGATTTACCACTCCGAATGATTTTACGCCCGAGGGAGGGCACGGCACCGGTGATTTCGCAGCGGCGGCTCATTTGAGGAGAAGGGCATTGCGGGCCCTCTTGATGGCGGTATTGAGTTGCCGATGCAGGCTGGCGGGCATGCCAGTGATCTTACGGGGAAGAATCTTGCCTGTCTCGGTGATAAATTTGCGAAGAAGCTCCACATTACGGAAATCGATTGCCTCGCCATTGATATCAATCCGCTTCCGAGAAGTGGATCGATTCATCCGACGGGGTTTGCGGCCTTTTTTAATGATCATATTGATTTATTCCTTCGCTTTCGTTTTCTCTTCTTCGTCGGATTCTTCACCGCTTTCCTCTTCGGATGATTCGACGCTATCCATGAAAGGCACGGCAGGTTCCCAACGGTTCTTGCCCTTGTTTTCCTGCTCAAAGCGGGTTTGGCAATCGACGGTGAAGCGGGCAAAGGGAATGGCTTCCAAACGAGAAACTGGAATGGCTTGACCCGACATTTCGCAGACCCCGTAGACGTGGGCTTGGATGCGCTTCATCGCTTGTTCGATCTCGTAGAGGGCATCTTGTTCTTGGCTGAGAAGGCTGAGGGCAAAATCCTTTTCGTAGGCATCGCTACCCGCATCGGCTTGGTGCATGCCGAAAGCAGAACCACCGCCTTCGCCACGTTCGCGGAGGCTGTCTTTGGTTACACCTTGGACTTGATCGAGAATATGGTCACGCAACTCGGCCAGTTTGATGGTCTGCCGCTCTAAAAAGGAGGAGGAGAACTTGGGCGGACGGATGGGCTTGAGATTCTCTTCTAAAGGGCGGAGGAACTTAGCGGGAACTTTAATGGGGAAAGGAGGGCCGGAGGGCCTTTTCACCGCAGGGGGAGGGGTGGCGGGTTTCTTGCTCTTGCCCTTTGAAGAGGGACGCTTAGGAGCCTTCTTGTGAGAAGGCTTGGAGGACTTCTTCGAAGAGGATTTAGAGGCTTTTTTTGATTTAGACTTTGATGCCATGAAATTTCAAACCTAGCGTAATGGCAAGGGCTTGCCAACCGCAAAAGGGACGGGTTTAGGGAGTTTCGAGATTGAGGTAGGTGGGGTGGGAAAGGCCTTGCTCGTACGATTCGAGTAAGGTCATCCCCTCGGTAGCCTTCATTTTATCGAGTTTAATGGCTTCGTCGACTTGGGCTTTGATTAAGCGAGAGAGCTGAGAGGGTTCGTACTGAACATTGCCAAGAACCCGACCAATAGAGAACCCAGGAATGGTTTCTTCAATATAGAAGCCGTCCGGCTCATCCGCATCGAGGTAAATATGGGCCTCATTGACTGAACCAAAGAGATTGTGGAGATCACCCATGACATCCTGGTAGGCGCCGAGCAGGAAAAAGCCGAGGAGGTAGGGATCTTTTCCTAAATCGTGTAAAGGGAGGCTCGATCGGGTTCCAGTACCGTCGACGAAGTGGTCGATTTTACCGTCCGAGTCGCAGGTAATATCGACCAAGCGGCCTTGGTGGATGGGGGCTTCGTTGAGACGTTGGATCGGGACGATAGGAAAGAGTTGCTTGAGAGCCCAGTGATCGATGAGAGATTGGAAAACGCTGAAATTGCAGAGGTACTGTTTGCCGAGCTGTTCGACCAGACTGCGGATTTCCTCGGGGGGCGGGCGGCCGTTGGTGTAAAGGGAGGTGATGCGCACAGCCAGGTGCCAGAATGAGTCTTCCACGCGGGCTTTGGTTGGAAGATCGAGCAAGCCAAGGTCGAAACGGGCGGCGGCCTCCTCTTTGACCGCCATACCGTCATGGAGGGATTCCCGCCGATTCTTGCGGGTCAAGTTGACGACGAGATCGGAAAGTTGCCGAACAAACTCTGGATCTTGTTCCTTGGCGGGGACAAAGGCGCGCGGGGTTTTGTCAATTGTGCCGAAAACTTCCACAAGGAGGACGGAGTGATGGGCAACGGTGGCCCGCCCGCTTTCACTGACCAGAGTGGGGTGGGGGACTTTTTCCTGACGACAAACCTCGGCTACGGATCGAACGACATCGCGAGCGTACTCGGCGAGGGTGTAGTTCATCGAACTTTCCGAATCGGAGCGGGATCCGTCATAGTCGATGGCGAGTCCGCCGCCGACATCGAGATAGGTGGGTTTTAGTCCGAGATGATGGAGTTGCGCGTAGAAGCGGGTGGCTTCGCGAACGGCCCGGCGGAGGGCAAGAATGTCGGGGACTTGCGAACCGACGTGAAAATGAAGCATCTGCAAGGCCTCGGGACATCCTTCTTTGCGTAGGTATTCGACCGCCTCAAGGAGTTCACTGGTGGAGAGTCCGAATTTAGCACTATCGCCACCTGAGAGGGCCCATTTCCCTACGCCGCGCGCCGAGAGACGAACCCGAACGCCAACCAGAAGGTCGACTTGCATGGAGCGAGCAGTTTCAACGGCCAGACGAAGTTCCTCAGGCTTTTCGATCACGAGAATAACTTTTTTGCCGAGTTTACGGCCAAGAAGGGCAGTACGGATGAACTCGGCGTCTTTGTAGCCGTTGCAGACGAGGAGACTTTCGGGGTCGCGATGATGAGCGAGGCCAGCGAAGAGTTCTGGTTTACTTCCGACTTCTAGGCCGAAGTGGTACGGTTCGCCCGCATCGAGAATTTCCTCCACGACTTCGCGCATCTGATTGACCTTGATTGGGAACACCCCGCGGTAGGAACCTTTATAGCGGGCGGACTTGATGGCATCGGCAAAGGCTTCGTTGATGGCACGAACGCGGTGGCGGAGGAGATCGTGGAAACGAATGAGAAGGGGGTAGTGTAGGCCTTTTTCACGGGCACGAGTGGCAACTTTAACTAGATCAATTCCAGCACCCTCTGTGGTTTGGGGATGAACGGTCATGTGTCCTGCGGGATTGACGCCGAAATAACCGCTTCCCCAACGGGCAATTCCGTAGGTACGAATTGCTTCGTCGATGGTCCATTTCGTTGAAGGCACAGCCACGGGATCCCGAATATACTGCTTAGGCATCCCAATGCAACGATTCGTGAAGAGTTGAGCAATCTTGCGGATAAAGGGGAGAAAGATAAGCTAAAGGAATGAGTGATGGTTCCACCTTAGTTCAAATTCTCGGTTTAATGCCCGCTGCCAATGGGATGGCGGTCTTTTTGGGGAATGAAACAAAGACTTTTAGTATTCATGTGGATCATGGGGTGGGGACCTCGATCGCGCTTTTATTGAAGGGGGAGAAGAGAGAGAGGCCTTTGACCCATGATTTGATTCATCTTATTTTGCAGGGGTTCGGGATTACGGTGGATCGGGTTTTGATTAATGATTTACGTAACGACACCTATTTCGCACGGTTGACTTTGCGGCAGGTGGGTCCGGGAGGAACCTCGATCACCGAGATTGATGCGAGACCGAGTGATTGTGTGGCGGTGGCGCTAGAAACGCAGAAGCCTATTCATGTGGCCAAGGCGGTCTGGGATAAAGTTTCGGACATGACTCCATTTTTGCAGGAGTTGAAAAAGAAGTTCGAGACTGGTGAGGAGGGGGAGGAGGGGCAGGCTGGCGGTGAGGCGAAGGGAGAAGGAGAACAACCGCGGGATGGAGGGAAGGGGCCTAGAAAAAAAAGCTAAAGTTTACTCTTCGAAGGCGCTGTTCCAAGTGGGTGGGATGCGAAGGGCGAGCGATTCGGTTTCGCCAGTAGAGCGGCGGACTTTGAAGCGGAGGAGTTCGCGTTTTTTTGCGGCATTTTCGTGGGCGGTGAGGTAGCGGGCGGCAAACTCCTTGAGGTCTTCCCCTGCGGGTTGGCCTGCGATTTCGAGAAGAGTGTCCCCACCGCGAAAACCGGCGATGGCGGCACGACTCTCTTTGAGCACGCACAAAACTTGGGGAGCTGGGTGACCGACGAGGCAGAGTCCTTCGGGAAAATCTGGAATCTCGATTGGGGCGGTGGTCTGGCCAGCGGAGGGTTCAAGAACGATACGAAGGTTACCTGGGATGGACATTTCGAGGGCTCGACGAAATTCGATAGGATCGGTCCAGAC
>CAJBOM010000050.1 GCA_903956835.1 uncultured Verrucomicrobiota bacterium | reverse complement strand
GCTACCGACGCTCTAAATAACCTCAATCACATGACTCGAGGAACCGACGATAGCTCATGGACTGGTTTTTTTGTCTTTGCCTTGATCATGGGATTCACCGCGGTTGCCTGGATGGCGGCGACTCCCCTCACGCTCAAGTATCCAAGAAAAATTCAACACATCGGACGCTGGGTCATCGGATGGCTCCTGGATGGGCTTGAAAAGCTTCGTCCGGTGGCAAACTACCAGGAAAAAGATATCTCCACCTACTTCTGGGTGAATGGCACTGCCCCTGTTTCTGATGAGTACAAAAAACTTCTGGCCGGGGGATTTAAGAACTATCAACTCAATGTCGGAGGCCTTGTCGAAAAACCGATGCAGATATCGATGGCCGAACTACGCGCCATGCCCCACTTCGAACAGATCACCTCCAACTACTGCATCCAAGGATGGACCGGAATCGCAAAATGGGGCGGCGTCCGGATGAAGGACATTATGGCCCTGGTCCATCCCCACCCCACCGCGCGCTACGTTGTCTTCTACTCCTTTGCCCATGGCTCGGGAAAGGGGCATGGTCTCTACTACGACGTACATAAGATTGAACACATGCAATACGACCAAACCATCTTGGCCTACGAAATGAACGGCAAAGATCTGCCCGAACGTCATGGCGCCCCGCTACGACTTCGCAATGAACTCGAGCTCGGCTTTAAATCAGTCAAATGGGTACAGAGCGTAGAGTTTGTTGAAAGCTTTGACCATCTAGGCCAAGGCGAAGGAGGCTTTAACGAAGATTACGAGTTTTTCACCACCCGCAACCCGATCTAATCCCATGCTTCCCGCTCTTCTTGATCCCCTCGGTAGGAAAATAAACTACCTGCGTGTTTCTCTCACCGATCAGTGTAACGAACGCTGCCTCTACTGCCGCCCCGCCGCCTACCACGGTTGGTCACCACAACCCGATCACCTCTCTACCCCCGAATTAATCCAAGTTATCACTGCCGCCACTCGCCTTGGATTCGAACATATTCGCCTGACGGGTGGAGAGCCCCTCCTCCGCCCAGACCTTCTTGAAATAACTCGTAGCCTTCGCACCCTTCCCCATCTCACATCACTTTCCTTATCGACCAACGGAACTCGCCTCGCCCCCATCGCCCGTCAACTTCAGCAAGCTGGGATTCAATCCATCAACCTCAGCCTCGATGCTCTTCAACCCGAGCTCTATCGAAAAATTACCGGCGGCTCCTTCGACGACTTCTTTGCAGGTTTCCGCGCTGCTCTCGATGCTGGCTTCACCCAGATCAAAATCAATTGTGTGCTCCTGCGTGGAATGAATCAGCAAGAACTTCGTCCCCTTGTCCACTTCGCCGCAGAACACCATGTCCCCATCCGCTTTATCGAACTCATGCCTCTAACTCTTTCACCTCAGAACGGCCAAGACCTCTTCCTCTCCATCCAAGATGCGCAAGAGTTTCTTGGTGGGTCTGAAACTCTGATTCCCAAGCCCGACTACTCAGGAGGTCAAGGTCCAGCCCGTTACTTTGAGGACAAAGTTTCTGGGGCGATCGTTGGCTTCATCGGTGCCCTGACCACTCCTGACTTCTGCGCCTCCTGCAATAAAATCCGCCTAACTGCCGACGGCAAACTCCGCCCCTGTCTAGGTCGCCATGGAGAGATCGACCTGCGTAACGCTCTCCGCCAAGGCTCCCACACCCCAGAAGAACTTCTCCGTGAAGCGATCGCCAATAAACCAAAGGATCATGAGTTCTCTACTGGATACGAACCCTCTCGCCCCATGACCGCTCTGGGAGGCTGAGCGATGCGCATCCTGTATTTTGCTCAAGCCCGTCTCGCCGCCGGAATCTCCGAAGAATCCTTTCATACCACCGAATCTCTTTCAGCAGAAAAGCTCTGGCACCTCCTCATCCATCGACACCCTGCCCTCCTTCCTTTGCAATCCGCCTGCCGACTCAGCAAAAATAGCCACTTCCTTCAACTTGGAGAAACCTTTCATCCCGACGACGAAGTCGCCCTTCTTCCACCCGTCTCTGGAGGTTGAATGAAGGTCTTTGTCCGACTCTCTCCCGATCCGATCACACCCTTGCCCGATATTACCGATTCCACCTCGGGTGCCGTCGTAACTTTTTCTGGGGTCGTTCGGAATGTGGAGCAGAACCAACCCATCACCTCCCTCTTTTACGAAGCCTACCATCCCATGGCTGAAACTCTTATCCGCGACATTCTGCGCCACCTTTCTCTTTCACATCCCTGCTCCTCTGTTGAAGTCCTCCACCGCCTCGGTCATATCCACGTCGGAGAAACGTCTCTTTGGATCCGCGTACTCGCCCCGCACCGCGCAGAGGCCTTCTCTCTCCTCACTCACTTTCTCGATCGCCTAAAACAAGATGTCCCTATCTGGAAAACCAAACCCTCCCCATGATCACCGTCGACCAAGCTTTAGCTCAAATCGATTCTCTCCTCCCCACTCCAATCGATGAAGAGTCGATTCCACTCGAAAATGCCCTGCACCGGGTTCTACGCGAACCTGCCATATCCCCCGAAGACCAACCTCCCATCGATCGCTCCAGTATCGATGGCTACCTCGTTCACCCAGATCAAAACAAAGGAAGGGTCAGACTCCTTTCCGCCCATCCGCCAGGTCAAGCCACTCCCCCTCTTCCTCCTTTAGGCTCGGCCGTTCGTATCTTGACCGGCTCCTCCCTACCCACTCACGCCGTCCTGATCATGCAGGAGGATGCTCTGCTTACCGAACCTGGTTTCATTGAACTTCTAAAAACACCAACCTCAAGCCTCGTCCGCTCAAGAGGATCCCAGAGCAAAAAAGGGGATACCCTTCTTTCTCCACCCCACATTCTTCAACCTGGCTCTATCAGCCTCCTCGCCTCAATCGGAATTACTCAACCCAAAGTGTCCCGACTTCCCCGCGTGGCCCATCTGGCCACTGGCGCGGAGTTGGTCGACCCCGACAAAGAACCTGCTTTAGGTCAAATCCGCGACAGTAACTCAACCTTAATCCGCTCTCTCCTTGCCTCCTACTCAGCCGATCTCGTTTGGCAAAAACGCGTCGGTGATACCCGAGAACTCTTCACTCAGTCTATAGAGCAGTGCCTCAACCTCTCTCCTGATATTCTTCTTCTCAGCGGAGCCTCCAGTGTTGGCGATCATGATCACGCCTTCTCAGTCTTACAGGAGCTGGGATTCAATATTCTCTTTCGCACTGTTTCCATCCGTCCAGGAAAGCCTCTCATTCTTGCTCAAAAAGGCAGCACTCTCGCCTTCGGTCTTCCTGGAAATCCTCTATCCCACTTCGTCTGCTTTCACCTCTTTGTCCGCCGAGCCATCCTCCGCCTGCTTGGCCTTGCCCCCAACCCCTTCCTTTCCGCCACTCTGCTGGCTGGCGCTCCCATAAAACCTGACCCGCGGGAAACCTGGTGGCCCTGCCATCTGCACTCCTCCCAAGGTCTGCTCACCGCTCAGCCCCTCCCTTGGCGCGACTCCTCCGATCTTTCCTGCCTCGCCCGCACCAACGCACTCCTCCGTGTTCACCCAGGATGCGAAGCTCGCTCGCCGAGCGAAGTTCTGCCCACCATCTCTTGGTGAAACGCCTCTCCCATCTCGATAGAAAAGGCCGCGCCACCATGGTGGATATTAGCCCTAAATTACCCCAGTACCGTCGTGCCGTAGCTAAGGGTGAAATCCGTTGCGCACCCGCAACCATCAAGCTCCTCCGCCAAGGCAAAGCCCCCAAAGGCGACGTGCTGGCCGTCGCCCGCGTCGCTGGAATCCAAGCTGCCAAACAGACCGCTAACTTAATCCCCCTTTGTCACCCCTTACCCATTGATTCCATTCATCTCGATCTTGTACCACGATCCGATCGCATCCAGATATGCGCCGAAGTTCGCGTGCACGCCCGCACTGGGGTGGAGATGGAGGCGCTGACCGCCGTCTCCGTTGCCGCCCTCACCCTCTATGACATGCTGAAAGCCGTCGACCGCAAGATGGTCATCCAAAATATTCACCTTCAATCGAAGGAAAAGTTTTGAGTCCGCTCAACGTCGCACGCCTAACCGTGAGCGACCGTGCCCACGCTGGCGTTTACCAGGACAAAGGCGGACCTGAACTGGAACGAGTATTTTCCTTGGAGTGGGCTTCCCCTTGCCTCTGGACATCCCTCACCGTCCCCGACGAAAAAGATAAGATCACTTCCACTTTGCGAAGTTGGATAGAACAGAGGATTCCTCTGATTCTGACCACGGGAGGAACGGGTCCCACCCCCCGCGATGTCACGCCCGAAGCCACTCGGGCTGTTCTCGAAAAGGAGCTTCCGGGCCTATGTGAAGCTCAACGAATGACCAGTTTTCCCTTAGCCCCAACCGCAATTCTTTCCCGCGCCGTGGCAGGGGTAGCAGGCCAGACGCTCATCATAAACTTTCCCGGCAATCCCAAGGCGATTGCCGAATGCCTTCCCCCACTCTTACCCGCCATCCGCGAATGTCTCAAACATCTCAGGGAATAAATATCAGCTTCCCACCCGCAATCAATAGAACCACCGCGAGCAGTCTCTGAATCCACAGTGGGGAGTAGTGCCGACTTCCCCAGCGCGAACCGACCCAACCTCCGACAGTTGCGACCGCCAAAAGATTCCATCCAACTTGAGGAAAAGACCGAGCCGACGAAACATAACCAGCTAAACCGGATATCGAATTCACTAGAATAAAAATTACCGAGACCGCCGCTACCGTCTTCGTGGGAGCCCACTTCCTCCATAGCATCCATGGAGTGAGAAAGATTCCTCCACCCGTTCCTGTCAGACCCGCCAAGAGGCCGAGAATACCGCCAGTTGCCAAAAGAGAAGACCGTTTTGGTTCATGAAAGGCCGTCTCCTCCTTAGGGCGAATAAGAAAACGGAGGGCCGACCCCCAAAGAACCAAACCCAACAGCAGGTGCAATAAGTGGTTCGGCAGCTTCAGGTATCCACCCAAAAATGCCAAAGGAATGGAAGTCGCTGCCAAGGGCCAGAGCAACTTCGCAGAAAAGTGACCCGCCCGTATGAAATTCCAACCTCCAAGAATGGCTACTGCGATATTCAGACTTAGTGTGACGGGCCTGATTTCCTGCGTCGGGATCGAACATAAGGCCATGATTGCGATATATCCGGAAGCCCCCGCATGACCAACCGAGGAGTAAAGGAAAGCGATCAACAAAATCCCCAGCGGGAGAATCCATAGTTCCATGGGCACAACTTTAGCAATTTACCCTACCTGCTTCGATCCTTTATCACCTAAGGCTTTTACCCTATAGATTAAACATGTCCCGACTCAGTCTTCTCGGCCGCAAAACAGCAGTCCCTGCCAACCCTTCTTTGGCACGACTGGAAACCTTTCCCAATCCCAAGCCTAACCGCCCTTACGAGATCACCTTTTCCACCCCAGAATTCACCTCGCTCTGCCCTGTCACAGGTCAACCCGACTTCGCCGTCATCACCATTCGCTACACCCCGAAAAAGAAGTGCGTCGAAAGCAAGTCCCTTAAACTTTATCTCCACTCCTTCAGGAATACAGGATCCTTTGCAGAAGCGGTCACTAATAGAATTCTGGACGATCTTGTGCGTGCAATCTCCCCAGCCCATGCCGTGGTTACGGGCGAATTTGCAGCACGGGGCGGTGTCGCTCTCAAAGTCTCCGCCACATTCGGCAAATCGCGCTAATTAACTATTCGTCTTCACGACGAACATCTTTTCAACGGTCATGTCCTCCATGCTCCTAGGAATTCCACCCGTCCCCAAACCGGACTGCATCCTTCCTCCGAATGGCATCCAATCCACCCGAAATGCGGTGTGATCGTTGACCATCACCGCAGTCGCCTGCAAATTCCTCACATAATAAAAAGCTTGGTCGATGTTCTTAGTGAAAACTGCCGCTTGAAAACAGAACGGTAACCCATTCGCCCTTTTCACCGCCTCCTCCCGATTCTTATAACTGTAAATACAGACAACTGGCCCAAATACCTCCTCCCTCGATACCCTTGCATCCTCGGGCGGATTCCAAAGTACCGTAGGGGTATAGCAACATTCAGAAATCTTCTTTCCCCCGCAAAGTAGCTTGGCACCTCCTTTTACCGCTTCTTCTACCCAATCGGCCAACCGCTGGCACTCCCCATGGCTAATCAACGGCCCAACCTCAGTCTTCGGGTCTGCTGGGTCGCCTACCACCAGCTTGGCCGCTTTTTCCGCCATCTGTTCTGCCAATTTTAGGGCTAAGGACTCGTGAGCATAGACCCGTTGAACCGAGACGCATACCTGCCCCGCGTGATAGAATCCCGCCTTCACCAACAGAGGAACTGCCTCCTCAATATTGGCATCCGCCTCCACAATCACAGGGGCGACCCCACCATGCTCCAAAGCACAGTTCGCCCCAGGTGCCAGCTTACTTCGAAGGGCCCAACCCACTTTTGCCGAGCCAATAAATGTTAGAAAACTCAAACGCCGATCAGTCACGAGCAACTCAGCGTCTTCATTCGAGCAAACCACCGCCTGGCACCACTCCTTGGGTAGCCCCGACTGATGCAGGAGTTCAACTAGGCTTAGGCAGGAAAGCGGAGTTCGACTCGCTGGCTTGACCACCACCGGGCAACCCACAGCAATGGCAGGGATCACCTGATGAATGATCAGGTTGATCGGGTGATTAAACGCGCTGATCGCAGAAACCAGCCCTCCAGCCTCTCGATAGGTGTAGGCCATTCGATTCATCGAAGCCGCATTTTGTCTCATCGGAACTTCCCGCCCCAGAAGATGAGAAATCGTCTCGATCGCTATCTGAATGCCTCCGATCGCCCGGGCGACCTCAACTTTCGTATCCACAAGCGGTTTTCCACCTTCGGCAATCGCTTGTTGGAGTAACTTATCCTGATTGGCTTCCACCAGCTTTTTAAACTTCTCTAAAATCGCGATCCGTTCTGGAACCGACAACCATTTGGAGCGATCAGCAAAGACCTCCGCCGCCCGATCCAGCGCCTCTTGCACTTGCTTCCGGTCATGCATCGTCACCCCACCCACCTGCTTCCCATTAAAAGGATTATGTACCTTAAGCATTGTAGCCATCCCCCGACTCTAATCCCTCATCAAACCCCGACACAATCCCTCATGCTCGCAGCATGCTCGCAGCACAGTGTCACAAAAGTTAGGCGTTTTGTTACTTTGCTATGGCGCTACTCTAACCCAACTTCAATTCGAAACATCTCATCCACAATACTTTATAAATCCGGTGCCTAAGCTACCCATCATCTAAGCAGGAATCTCCACTCAACCCCTCATGCTCGCAGCATGCTCGCAGCACGGCTTCACCTATTACTTGATCTCAAGTGTTGAACCGACCGGCATCACCTTTACATTACAGCCGTGCTTAACCGCCTCTTTGACAAAAACCTGCGGATCCACCTGAATCATCTCAAAGGTATTATAGTGCATCGGCACCGTAAGTTTCGCCTTCAACATCCTCGACGCTTCCGCCGCATCGATCGGCCCCATCGTAAAATTGTCCCCAATCGGCAGTAGAGCTAAATCGATCTGATTCCGCCTTCCCAGCAGCTCCATCTCCATCGTCAACGCCGTGTCCCCCGCAAAATAGATCGTCTTTCCTTCTGCCTGAATGAGGAACCCTACAGGGGAACCCACCGAAACCACCCCACTTGGCCCATCGACCGAGGATGTATGGTGGGCAATGGTAAGTTGCACTCGTCCAAACGAAAAATCCCCTCCACCCCCACATCCCATCGGATGAACCTTTGCCCCCTGCGCGCCTGCGTGGAGAGCCACTTCGTAGGACGCTACAATCGTCGCCCCCGTCCGCTTCGCAATCGCAACCGCATCTCCATAGTGATCGATATGAGCGTGACTCACCAAAATAAAGTCACACTCCACGTCCTCCGCCTTCACCGCTGCCATCGGATTCCCAGTCAAAAAGGGATCGATTAATATCTTCGCTTTGGGCGTGGTAATCAGAAAACAGGAGTGCCCCAAATAGCGGACTGCAATATCACATGCCATCTAAGTATCATCCCTACTTTCGCTACTCAGTTCAAGCACCCTCGAAAAAACCAACGAAAACACCTTCACCTCAGCATTTCTTTGGTTCATTCTTTTCTAATGCCCGCCCCGGTCAACCTTCCCGCCTGGAAAGCCCTCGCCAAGCATTCCCTCGACTCTCGAGATACCCACATGCGTGACCTTTTTGCCAAAGATCCCAACCGCGCTACCACCCTATCCCATCGCTGGAATGATCTCTTTCTCGACTACTCAAAGAATCGAGTCACCTCAGAGACCCTTAACCTTCTCCGCCAACTCCTGAAAGAAGCTAAGGTCGAAGAGCTCCGCGACAGGATGTTCCAAGGCGAAAAGATCAATCTCACCGAAAATCGATCTGTCCTCCACATCGCCCTTCGTCGTCCCGCCAACCAACCTCTCCTTGTCGACGGTCAAGACGTTATGCCAGAGGTTGAATCTACCCGGAAACATATGAAGACCTTTTCCGAGCAGATTCGTTCGGGTGCCTGGAAGGGCTACACGGGTCAACCAATCTCCGACGTCGTGAATATCGGCATCGGCGGATCCGACCTCGGTCCCGTCATGGTCACTGAAGCCCTCAAGCCCTTCGCTCGACGCGATCTAAAGATGCACTTCGTTTCTAATATCGATTCGACTCAGATGGTTGAGGTTCTCCGGCTATGCCGCCCCTCCAGCACTCTCTTTCTCGTCGCCTCCAAAACCTTTACCACTCAGGAAACTCTGACCAACGCCCACTCTGCTCGCTCCTGGTTTCTTAAGGAAGCGATCGACGAAAAGCACATCGCTAAACATTTCGTAGCGCTTTCCACGAATACAGCTGAGGTAAAGAAATTTGGAATCGATCCCGCAAATATGTTCCCCTTTTGGGACTGGGTCGGCGGCCGCTACTCCCTCTGGTCTGCCATTGGCCTAAGCATTGCTCTCTCCATCGGATACGAACGCTTTGCCGAGCTACTCGCGGGAGCTCACGAAATGGATGAGCACTTTCTAAAAACACCCATCGAGCAAAACCTGCCCATGACCCTTGCCCTCCTCGGCATCTGGTACAACAACTTCCACGACGCTCAGACCCACGCCATCCTTCCCTACGACCAGTACCTTCACCGCTTCCCCGCCTACTTCCAACAGGGGGATATGGAGAGCAACGGCAAAGGGGTCGACCGAGAAGGCAAACCTGTCACCTGGAGCACGGGTCCTGTCATCTGGGGCGAACCTGGCACCAACGGTCAGCACGCTTTCTATCAACTCATCCACCAAGGAACTAAGCTCATACCCTGCGATTTTCTTGCCTCGGTTGAAACATTCAATCCGATGGGGTCACATCACGATATCCTCTTAGCGAACTTCTTTGCCCAAACCGAAGCTCTGATGAAGGGAAAGACCGAATCAGAAGCCCGTGCTGAACTCACGCGAGACGGCCTCAAAGGTGATGCCCTAGAAAAGTTAATCCCTCACAAGGTTTTTTCTGGCAATCGCCCGACGAACTCACTGCTGGTTCAACGATTTGACCCTAAAACTCTTGGAAGTCTGATCGCGCTCTATGAACATAAGATCTTTGTTCAGGGCGCAATCTGGAATATCAACTCCTACGACCAGATGGGAGTCGAACTTGGAAAACAGCTTGCGAAAAAGATTGAGCCAGAACTCTGCTCACCTGGCCCGATCACCACCCATGACTCTTCAACCAACCAACTAATCAACGACTACAAAAAACGCTCCAACCGCGGTTAAAACAAACCTCGGGGCCTAGCCGCCTCAACCCCCTACGGGATGCCACGTGGTCTTAATCTCAACAGTATCCAAAATTCGATAAGGGTCCTCATCCCCTTTGCCATTCGCCTCCCGAGGGAAGAATCGTTTTAAGTTCAGCGCACATGCCTCACGACTCGCCGCACTCTCCTTCGCATCAGCTCCTTGGGTGACCAAGGCATTCACATCCATATGCGTCGCCATCTGTCCCACCAACTCCTCCCTCACCCCGCACAGCAGATTAATCACTCCGTGCGGAAAATCCGAAGTCGCTAAAACTTCTCCTAATTCCATTGCCGGCACAGCCGCCCGACCCGTCGAAAGCGTAATCACGGTGTTACCTCCAGCAACGATCGGAGCGATTCCAGTAACCAAATCAAGCAGAGGGCGCTTCTCCCCAGAGACATAAGCAACTACTCCCATCGGTTCGGTTACGGAGAAGTTAAAATAAGGAGATGAGACCGGATTCACTGATCCAAAAACCTGCAGATACTTGTCTGTCCATCCAGCATAGTACACCAGCAGATCGATCGCTTGCGTCACTTCTGTCTTAGCGGCTACAGGCGAGAGCCCAATCGACTGCAGAACCTCCCGAAAAGTAGTAGCCCTTCCCTCCAGCATCTCCGCCGCGCGATAAAGGATCTGCCCCTTTAGGTAGGGCGTGGTGTTCGCCCATCCCGATGCAGCTTTTCTTGCTGCCACCACCGCATTTCGAAAATCTTTTCGCGAGGCCCGGCAGACATGCCCCAGCCACTTTCCTCCTGGAGCATTCACATCCAGCGCTCGACCAGATTCCGATCGAACAAAAGCACCACCAATCAGCATCTTATACGTCTTCCGCACATCCAGCCTGCCGCTCTTCATATTCTCTCCGCTACCACTCATGATAACTCCACGTAGGGTCTCAATCCATGCCGTCCGCCCTCACGTCCATACCCACTCTCTTTGTAGCCTCCAAAGGGTGAACTCGGATCAAACTTATTGAATGTGTTCGCCCAGATCACCCCTGCCTTAATTCCACGGGTAACCTTAAAGATTTTCGCACCCTTATCAGTCCACACTCCACCCGAAAGACCATAGGGAGTGTTATTCGCCTTCTCCAAGGCTTCATCCAACGTCCGGAAACTCTGAATCGCTAGCACAGGTCCAAATATTTCCTCCTGCACGATTCGGTGGGATTGAGCCACTTTGGTAAAAAAACTAGGCCGAACCCAGTAGCCCTTCTCTGGAACTGGGCATTTCGTTTGGAAAAGCTCTGCCCCCTCATCTTGCCCTACCTTAAGATAATCCTGAATCCGCTCGCACTGCGCTTTCGAGTTGATCGCCCCAATGTCGGTATTTTTATCTAGAGGATCGCCCACAATCAGATGCTCCATCCGCGCCTTCAGCTTTTCCACCACCTCTTGCTCCACGCTTTCCTGCACCAGTAGCCTCGACCCTGCACAGCAAACGTGTCCTTGATTGAAGAATATCCCGTTAATAATACCCTCGACCGCCTGATCAATTGCTGCGTCCTCGAAAATAATATTGGCCGCTTTCCCACCAAGCTCGAGGGTCAGCTTGGTCGAGCGCCCTGCAAGAGATTTCTGAATCGCC
Organism: uncultured Verrucomicrobiota bacterium; assembly: GCA_903956835.1. Classification (GTDB taxonomy): domain Bacteria; phylum Verrucomicrobiota; class Verrucomicrobiia; order Methylacidiphilales; family Verrucolacustridaceae; genus Verrucolacustris. The sequence goes on along the minus strand of CAJBOM010000050.1, from coordinate 4,168 downwards.
TTCCCCACATCGGTGGATCCCGTAAACGCCACCTTATCCAAACCGGGATGCTTAACCAACGCCGCACCCGTCGAACCTGCCCCCGTAATGCAGTTAAACACTCCATCGGGAAGGCCTGCCTCTTGGCAGATTTCCGCAAAAAGCAGCGCCGTCAGTGGAGTTGTCTCTGCAGGCTTGAGTACCACGGTGTTTCCACAGGCCAAAGCAGGGGCCACTTTCCAAGCCACCATCAAAAGAGGAAAGTTCCATGGTATGATCTGACCCGCCACCCCAATCGGGCCTGCCGATTTTCCAGGGAAGGCATAGCCCAACTTATCCGCCCAGCCCGCATGATAAAAAAAGTGAGCTGCTGCCAAAGGGATATCCACGTCCCGAGACTCACGAATCGGCTTTCCCCCGTCCATCGATTCGACAACCGCCAACTCCCTCGCCCTCTCCTGAATAATCCGCGCTATCCGATAGAGATACTTCCCCCGCTCCCGACCTGGCATCTTGCGCCAGACTTTTTCGTAGGCGGTTCGCGCCGCCTTGACCGCCTTATCGACATCCTTTTCTCCTGCATCCGCGATTTGGGCCAACGTTTTCTCGTTCGCTGGATTGATCGTGGCAAATCGCCTTCCCGATCCAGCAGGAACAAACTTCCCACCTATGAAAAGACCATACTGCTCTTTCAGCTTAAAGTGGTCCGCGCTCTCTGGAGCAGGGGCATAACCCCAATCGGATCCTTTTGTGGAGATATTGGTTTCAGTCATTAGAAAAATAGTCCAATCCTTGATACACCCCTGTTCGTTCTTTTTCCAGTTGCATCAACATGTCGTTGGGAAGCTTACTCGCCCCAATTCGAAACAAGGAAGGAGTTAGCCAAGCAGGCCCAAGAACCTCTCGGACCATAATGAGCAAGTTGAGGGCGGCTTTCGCATTGGCGATACCTCCCGCAGGCTTCATCCCAATCCTTTTCCCTGTCTTGCGGTAAAAGTCGCTAATCGCCTGTAACATCACCAGAACCACCTCAGGAGTAGCCGCAGGCTGAATCTTACCCGTACTGGTTTTAATAAAGTCAGCCCCCGACTGCATCGCAATGTCGCTTGCCAATCGAACTCGATCCAAAGTCCCAAGCTCTCCCGTCTCTAAAATAACCTTTAAATGGGCTTTACCGCACGCCTCTTTCACCTGCTCAATCTCATTGGCTACCCGAGCATAATCTCCACGAAGAAAATCACCGCGGGAAATGACCATATCGATCTCATGCGCTCCCTCCGCCACCGCATACCGCGTATCTTCCAACTTCACGGCTAAAGGGTTCATTCCACTGGGAAAGGCAGTCGCTACCGCAGCCACTTGGATCGGGGTGCCCTGTAAAGCCTCCCGCGCAATCCGAACCATTGTCGGATAAACACAGACCGCAGCAACCATGGGCAAATCCTTGCGACCTGAGTGCAGGTGAATCGCCTTTGTGCAAAGTTGCCGGACTTTGCCTGGGGTATCCGCCCCTTCCAGAGTGGTCAGATCGACCATCGATAAGGCTAATTTTAACCCCTCCACTTTCGATGCCTTTTTAATACTCCGCGTGGCCAATCGCGCTACTCGTTCGCGAATTCCGACCTCATCGACAGGGTGTGCCTGTAAATTCAGATTCGTGGATACGGTTAAAGAGGAACTCATAGACCCCTTTTCAAGGGAAGGAGTATATTCCCGCCAAACGCGGGTTTGGTCAAACCGTTGTCGTGCCGTTCGCCTCAGCGAAGATCGACTTCAAATCGTCTTTAGAACTCCGCCCGAGCCATCGCGTCAGTGTTTCGGTGCCACTCTTTTTGGCTTGGTACGCTTGAAGAACCTTATCGATATAGTGGTGAACCTCCTCATAAGGCACCTTGGGTTGGATCAGGACATTAAATCGCGCATCCGCGCCAGTCTTTCCGCCAAGAAACATATCAAAGCACTCCTTCTTCACCCCATCAATCGTTCGTGTCGCACCACGGAAGCCAATATCCGCAATCTGATGCTGACCGCAGGAGCTGGGACATCCACTAAAATGAATCCGAACCTGATCTTTGTAATAGGAACAAAGCTGCTCCAACTCCCCCACCATCCGAATCATTCGGTTCTTTGTTTCCCCTACCGCCAGATTACAGAACTCGATTCCGGTGCAGGAAACGCAACCCTTACGGAAATTACTTGGATCCACCACCAGCCCAGAAGCCTCTAACTCTTTCTTCAGTGCCTCCACGTTCTTTTCTGGAATATTGACGATGACTAGATTCTGTTTGTTCGTCCCGCGAATGCCCACCTTCCCCTTTTCTCCGTGCTTTTCCGAAAGATCCGCGATGATCCTCATCTGAGTTCCAGTCAGTCGTCCTCCTGCCAAGCAAACACCTATCCAATATAGTCCTTTCTGAATCTGGGCGTGGACTCCCATATGGTCGGATTCAGGGTTCTCCGGGAAAACAAAATCAGAATGCCGTTCAAAAGTCCGTCCCGCCACCCGCTCCACCTCCGTGATAAACTTCTCTGGACCCCAATCCGCCATGAGAAACTTCAGTCGAGCCCGCGCTCGCTTATCGCGAAACCCGTGGTCCCGATAAATCACTGAGGTGTAGTGCACCATAGGAAAAATATCCTCAGGCTTTAAAAATACTGGCAGGGTTTGCGCCAAGTGAGGCGCGGATGAAAGTCCTCCCCCGACCTTGATCCCATACCCCTTCTCTTTCCCCCGCTCCAAGCCAAAGACCCCCACACAGTTAATATCAGGTTGGGTGCACATGATCCGACAACCCGAAATGGATATCTTATACTTCCGTGGCAAATTCGAAAATTCGCTATTATTCGTCAGGTGCGCGTCCACCGCGTGAAGTTCGGCCGTAGCGTCCGAAATCGCATCAGGATCCATCCCCGCCACCGGACAACCCACCACATTCCTCGCAATATCACCACAAGCTCCGCTCGAAGTAATTCCTACGGAATGGAGCCGCTTAAAGATCTCAGGAAACTGCTCAATTCTTAACCAGTGGAGCTGAATTGTCTGTCGGGTCGTCACATCCCCAAAACCATGGGCAAACTGATCGGTCAGCGCCGCAATTTCTCGAAGTTGCGAGGGATTCAGCTGACCCCCGGGAATTCGGGTTCGCAGCATGAAATAGCCGTCCTCCTTCGGTTTCTGCTGGTACACACCATACCACTTAAATCGCATGAAATCGTCAGATTCAATCGCCTGATACCCCTCCTTCACGTAACGCGGGAGATCCTTGATTACATCCAGACCATCTTTGGCCAACTTGATCTGCTCCTCCTTGGTCTCACCAGGGGTGAAGTTGCGCGGCGTAGATAGGACTAGAGACATAAAAGGATCTTACTATTTTTTTTCAGTCGCACAAGCAGGGCTCTTACAATTTGCTGTCATTAATCTGTTTCCAGGCTGGCCTTGAAAGAACACAAAATGCGAAGCGCAACCCAGGACGGATATCTCGAGTCGCAATCGACATCACCTGCAGTCTTCCCTCCCCTTCATCCCGAAGCCGAAAAGTGATACGACTGCCTCGCGTGGTTGATAAAACCACAACCTCTTTTGCAAAATCGACAGTTCCAGGTTCTTCAATCAATCCTAGCTCCCGCCAAATCTTCACATACTCCACCCCATCCATAATCAATCCCCGCGTTGGCCCTTTCTCTACTCCTGCTCCCGCCTCCCCAAAGAACTCACGTAGGGGCTTGGGAGATTCGTTTTTCTTCATTTCAGTTGGGCTAATCTCGTCCGCCCAAGAAACCGCCAACCAGCCGAGCAGGATGAAGAAAAGAACCCGCACAGGCTAAGCCTTGACCAGAGTCCCTTCAGACAAACTGCTTCTTGTTTCCAGTTGCACCCCTAAATCTCCAATCTTAGCCCAACTCAAACCAGCAAACTGGGGAACCTCCGTTGCCATCGCCTTCCAGACATCCTCCACCGAGTGCAGTGAGTTCCCACCCGTGCAGGCCTCCCGCAAATCTCGCAAAATCAACCAATCTTCTCTCGCTTCCCCAGGAGCCGCAATCGCCCTCGTCATACGCTGAAGTCTTCCGTGCACATTGACCATCGAGCCAGTCTTCTCTGCCGTCGCAGCCGAAGGCAGAACCACATGGGCCAATCGAGAGGTTTCATTCCCAAGAATTCCGGAGAACAGAAGCATATCTAGTT
>CAJBOM010000049.1 GCA_903956835.1 uncultured Verrucomicrobiota bacterium | reverse complement strand
ATCGCCTTCCAGACATCCTCCACCGAGTGCAGTGAGTTCCCACCCGTGCAGGCCTCCCGCAAATCTCGCAAAATCAACCAATCTTCTCTCGCTTCCCCAGGAGCCGCAATCGCCCTCGCCATACGCTGAAGTCTTCCATGCACATTGACCATCGAGCCGGTCTTCTCTGCCGTCGCAGCCGAAGGCAGAACCACATGGGCCAATCGAGAGGTTTCATTCCCAAGAATTCCGGAGAACAGAAGCATATCTAGTTTTTGTAGGGCACTTGCAGGGATCCCCGCCGCTACTACATCCTCGCCACCCAAAACTAGAAGGGCGCGAATCTTGCCTGAAACAATCTCCGCCCCCCATGAACTAAACTTTCTCCCACCCGAAGAAAGCCCGAGAAGCTCCGCTCCCCGCCCATTAGGATTTCCATCACCACTTCTGAGAAAGTTATCCGCATGCCCAGTATGTTTCACTATATCCACACGAGTCACCCCAATTTCGCCCAGCAATCTTTTTAAGACAAAAAGCTCCTCGTTCGTCAGACGGCCTGAAGCGACCACCGCAATCTCCTCAGGCTTGACCTTTCCCAGTCCCTCCGATGCCCGAAGAATCGCATCTGCCCAAGTTCCAGGGAACTGCTCCCCTACCGCCTTAAGCAGAGGGCGATGGAGCCTGTCTTTCGAGTCGAGATAATGGATGTTCAGCCGCCCGTAATCACACATCCAGGCAGAGTTCACTGCCTCATTTTCACGAGGAGTCAATCGATGAACTTTACCTTCCCTCGATCCGATAGTCGTACTGCAACCAGTTCCACAACTCGTGCAAATACTTTTTGTTTCTTTCAGGAACCATACTCTCATCTGAAACCGAAAATCCTTACTGGTGAGCGCGCCCACCGGACAAAGGTCAACGGTGTTCAGTGAATAATCGTTATCGAAACTCTTCCCTGGATAAGCGGTTAATGTGCTGTGGCTTCCTCGATTCACAAATCCCAAAACATCGTCCTTCATCACTTCACTAGAGAAACGAACACATCGGGAACAAAGAATACACCGCTCATCATCCAGTACGATGCGCTTACCCAAATCCACATTCTTAGGCTTCTTCACCTTGTCCTCCACGAACCGACTCGCGCCCGTACCGTACTCCACCGAGTACTCCTGCAACTTACACTCCCCAGCCTGATCGCAGATTGGACAATCCAGTGGATGATTGATCAAAAGAAACTCCATCACCCCATTGCGACAATCTTTGACTAGGGGGGAATCAGTCCGAATGCCCATTCCCTGCGTAACCCCAGTAGCACAACCAATTTGTGGTCTCGGCATCCAAGCGATCTCCGGCTTTCCGTCTAGAGCCAAGACGGGCGAACGATCCGCGTTCATCTTCGGGGTGCCCATTTCAAAGAGACACATCCGGCAATTACCCACAACGGACAACTTCGGATGGTAGCAGTAGTGCGGAATAAACTTTTTGGATCGATGGGCCACCTCCACCACATTCAAACCCCTCGGCATCTTCAACCACACCCCATCGACCTGCACGTCGACCAAATCCAGCTCATCCTTGGCCACATCATGATTCCAGGGATTCATCGAATGGGTTTGGCAACAGCTCATATTTTTCTCAATGGAGTAAAGAAATCGTATCGCGCCTAGACGCAGATCCGTTTCTGGAAATTCGCGCGGAAAACTCCGCTTTAAACTTCGCAATAAAACTCTGCACCGGCCATGCGGCCGCTTCCCCGAAAGCACAAATGGTCCTGCCCGCGATTCGATCAGCCACCTCTTTCAGAAGCGCGGGGTCGTCCTCTCGCCCATGCCCCTCTGCTATCCGACCCAGAATTTTCTTAAGCCACAGGACACCTTCCCGACATGGGGTACACTGACCGCAGGATTCGTGAGCATAAAAAGCGGAGATATTGGCCAAGCATTCCACCATATCTCGAGTGTGATCCATCACAATGACACCGCCCGATCCCGCCATACTTCCAGCAGCCGCCAACGTGTCGAAATCGAGTCGCAAGTCCTCTAAGCCAACCTCTTTATCAAGCATCTTTCCGTCCAAACCTTTTTCTTTTATCTTATAAACTTCCCCCGCCTTCAAAACCTTGGCAGATGAGCCACCAGGGATAACCGCCTTCAGTCGATTGCCATTACGGATTCCCCCACAAACATCGTTAATTAATTGCCCCAAAGTCAGGGCCCCCACAGGAAATTCGTAGTATCCTGGTCTGACCACATCACCGCTGACACAAAGCAGGCGGGTTCCTGTGTTATTCGAGCGTCCAATTTTGGCGTAGGCTTCACCCCCCATATCCACGATATGTTTTACGTTACAGAGGGTCTCTACGTTGTTCACGATCGTCGGACACATATAGAGCCCCAGAACTGCAGGAAAATAAGGTGGCTTAATCCTGGGATAGGCCCGCTTCCCTTCGAGCGACTCAATCAATCCCGTCTCTTCACCGCAAATGTAAGCCCCCGCACCACGGTGGACGTAAATCTCTAAATCATATCCCGTCTTTAATATATTTTGCCCGAGAAAACCCGCCGCCCTCGCCTCCTCTAAGGCCTTCTCCATAATCTTCCAGCCCTCGGTGAACTCGCAGCGGATGTAAAGATAGGCCAGCTTCACTCCATTGGCAAAACAGCTCAGGATCATGCCTTCCAAAAGCTGATGCGGATCTTTGTGAATGATTTGACGATCCTTAAACGTGCCTGGCTCTGACTCGTCCGCATTGCAGATAAGATAGATCGGCTTGGTCGTTTTGGCTGGATCGATAAAACTCCACTTCGTTCCTGTTGGAAACCCTGCCCCACCCCGGCCACGGAGCTGGCTCTTTTTCACCTCATCTCGAATCGCTCCACCCCCCATGGCCAATCCTTTTTTCAGAATCTCGTACCCACCATGTTTCTGGTAGCAAGCGATGTCGCGGGTATAGCCCCGGACATCGATATTCTTAAAGACTAACCGATGCTCACGACAGGCCATTAGGAGCATCCTCCAACCAGTTCGGTGGCTTTTTTCTCATCTACCTTTTCGTGGAAATTATCGTTACAGAGAACCACCGGAGCCGTACCGCAAGAAGCCAGACATTCTGAGTATTCCAAAGAGAATCTGCCGTCTGCGCTAACCATCGCCCCTTCGTGCGTTCCAGGCTTTAGTCCCATTAACTTTTGCAAGGCCGCGAAGGTCTTTCCCGCTCCCCCCAAGGCGCAAGGCAAAGTCCGGCAAACCCGGAAATGAAATTTCCCATAAGGCCTTTGTCTAAACCAGGGGTAGAATGTAACTAACTCAAGAACTTGAATCTCCTGAAGGGAAAGCTTCTTTGCGATCCACTCCACCCCGCGTGGGCCAATATAACCAAAGGTTTCCTGCCAAAGATGGAGTAAAGGCATAACCGCACTACGTGCCGAAACGGGGTAACGCGCAATCAGCTCTGCCGCCTGTTTCTCAAGCGCGGGGGTAATCTCCCCAGTCTCAGGACCAGCGCAGTTTTCTGTGCCCACCTCTAAAGCTGTGCTCATCGGTCACACTCCCCCATGACAAAATCAAAGCTCCCCAGAATCGCAGGAACATCACTGACCGTATGACCAGGCAAGAGATGACTGAGAATGCTTAGATTACAAAAAGAAGGCGCTCGAATTTTCAGCCGATGGGGCACTCCGCCCCCGTGACTATGAATATAAAAACCCAGCTCTCCTTTAGGATTTTCTGCTCCGAAATAGATTTCACCCACAGGCGCGTCAGGCCCTTGGGTCACGACAATAAACTGGTGAATCAACTCCTCCATCTTCGTCAACACCTTGTCCTTCTTTGGAAGCACATTCTTCGGATCATCAACCTGCCAAGCCCCACCGGGCATCTTAGCAATCGCTTGCCGCAGAATATTTATACTCTGCCTCATCTCCTCCATCCGTACGGCAAAACGATCATAACAATCCCCCGTCTGACCCACAGGCACTTCGAAATCGTAAGACTCATAATCAAGATAAGGAAATACTTTACGCACATCATAGTCATTACCCGATCCGCGGAGATTTGGGCCGGTCAATCCAAAGTCGAGAGCAACATCCGCAGGAATAATTCCAATATCTTTCGTTCGATCGACAAAGATTCGATTGCGATTCAACATTGACCCAAAATCATCCAGCTGCGCTGGAAATTGGGCGCAAAACTCAGAGACTCCCTCAAGGAACCCAGGGGGGATATCACGAATCTGACCCCCCACCCGCGTGAAACTTGTGGTGAAGCGTGCCCCCGTAAGGAACTCAATTAAGTTATATATTTTTTCCCGCTCGGTGAACGTGTAAAGAAACATCGTCATCGCACCCACATCCATGGCAAAGGCACCCAGCCCGAGCAAGTGAGCCGAGATCCGCGCTAACTCGCAACAGATGACTCGAGTGACCTTGGCCCGAGGCGGTAACTCAAAGCCCATCAACTTCTCCACTGCACAGGCGTAGGCCACGTTATTGGCGAGCGGCGCCATGTAATCCAGTCGGTCCGTATAGGGGACAAACTGATTCCAGGTCATATTCTCCGCAATTTTCTCGTCGCCGCGATGGAGATAGCCAATTTCTGTGTCCGTCTTAGTGATCACCTCACCGTCTAACTCCAGCACCAAGCGCAACACCCCGTGGGTACTCGGATGGGAGGGTCCGATGTTTAAAACCAGCTTCTCACCCACATCTTCCGCGGAAAGATTTGGCGCCGCCTCCGCTGTCCTTGTCAAAGCATCTCCAAAAGAAATAGGCACGACGGTCGAACTCATAAGTTCCTCTCCTCAGCGGGGTGAGCTCTAGGTTCCCGATCTTGGGCTAGGGTAGCCGAACTCGTCACGAAGGGCCCACCTTCCAGCGGAGCTTTAGCGGTAAAGGCGATGTCAGGCATCTCTGTCGGCAAACCAGCCAAGGGAAAATCTTTGCGCAAAGGATGGTGCGGATACCCCTCCCACATGAGGATGCGGCGCAGATCAGGGTGACCCGAGAAGCGAATACCGAGCATGTCCCAGATTTCTCGTTCGTGCCAATCGGCCGTCCGCCAGATCGCTGACACGCTCGGAACTGGATCACCTTCCGCAACCATCGTCTTAATCCGAAGGTGTTTTTTCTTCGATAGGTCACAAAGCTCGTAGACCACTTCAAATCGGGGATCCTCTCCTTGATTGTCCACCCCTGTGATATCCACCAGGTAAGTAAATCCCTCGCTCTTCAAGGCAGCCATCACCTCGGGAATTTTCTCCAGAGCCACTATCCCAGAAGACTCTCCACGAAACTCAGGAAGCATCACGATCCCATCCATGATCAAGGCAGATTCACTCACGACAGCTGCTTCTGCCCCAGCACAACCCCGCGGCTTTGGGCGATCTTTTCTTGCAACTTCATCAATCCCTCCAAAACCGCCTCAGGCCGTGGAGGGCAACCCGAAATATAGACATCCACCGGAATCAACTGGTCGATTCCCTGCAGAACCGCGTAACTTCGGTACATCCCGCCCGTGCTTGCACATGCGCCCATCGCAATACACCACTTCGGCTCCGCCATCTGATCCCAGATCCGTTTCGTGGCCAAAGCCATCTTGTAGGTCACCGTGCCCGCCACAATCATCAGATCCGATTGACGAGGAGAGAAACGCATCACCTCCGCGCCAAACCGCGCAATATCAAAGCGGGCCGAAGCCGCCGCCATCAGCTCGATCGCACAGCAAGCTAAACCCATCGGCATCGGCCAAAGGGAGTTCTTTCGCATCCAGTTCACCGCTGCATCCAGGGTAGTTAGGACAACATTCCCCTCCACCTTAGAGTTGTAGGCCAGTTCACTAGTGCTCTTCGACATGCGAAAATCCTAGAGATCGTTTGGACTAGAGCAAGGCTCTCTCGCAACCATCAGCCAAGCTTGACCCTGCTATTAACTCTCTGCATCCAAGAAGGATGATCCTTGCTGTTTTGGACATGGGAGTCCCCCCTCCCCTTTGGATTCTAGCCCCTTTTATTCTTTTATTAGGGGGGATAGCCATTGGGCCCCTGCTAGCACCCAAGATCTGGCATGATAGATACCACATATTTGCAGTCGGATTGGCTTCTGTGGTGGTCGTCTACTACCTCATTGGAAGAAGGCAGGCTGACCCCCTCATCCACGCCCTACAGGAGTTCATCAGCTTTATGGCTTTGATCGGATCTCTTTATGTGGTCACGGGAGGGATTCGTCTCGGAGTTTCGGGTGAGGCTACCCCAAGTCGCAACGTTGCCTTTCTGGCGTTAGGCTCCATTCTGGCAAATTTTCTTGGGACCACAGGGGCAGCCATGCTCTTGATCCGCCCTTGGATTCGAATGAACAAGTATCGGGTAACCGGATTTCATATCGTTTTTTTTATCTTCATTGTCGCGAATGTAGGCGGTTGCCTTACCCCAATCGGGGATCCCCCGCTTTTCCTGGGCTATCTTCACGGTATCCCTTTTTTCTGGACCCTGACTCATCTCTGGCCTGACTGGTTGATCGTCACAGGGCTGCTACTTACGGCCTTTTACATTTTTGATTTTTTGAACTTCCGCCGCGCACCGGAACCTGTTCGCCAAAAAGAGACAGCACAAGAGACCTTTCGGATACATGGACTTCGTAACTCCTGGTTTGTGACCATCATTCTGGGTGCCGTTCTTCTCAGGGGTGCCGGCGCACCTTGGGGCCTACCCGAAATCATTATGGCCGGAGCTGCGTGGTTCTCACATCGCCTTACTGACCCCGTCATTCGGCAGCAAAACGATTTTTCGTTTGAACCCCTCAAGGAGGTCGCATGGCTCTTCCTTGGAATTTTTGCAACACTCGTGCCGATCATTCACTCTCTGACAGCCCACTCAAAAAGTTTTCTGCATCCCACCGATCTTCAACTCTATCTGCTCACGGGCTCTTTATCCGCCGTGCTGGACAATGCCCCTACCTACCTCACTTTCTTGACCCTTGCCCTCACTCTTCACGAACCCCAACTGCACCTCCTCGACCCCGCCGATGTAGCCCTGTTTGCAAACCAATGCCCAAAAACGTTGGCCGCGATCTCTCTTGGAGCAGTTTTCTTTGGTGCAGTCACCTACATTGGGAACGGCCCCAATCTTCTCGTGAAATCCATTGCAGACTCGTCAAAAATTAAAATGCCCACCTTTTTTGGCTATATTTTGAAGTATAGCATCCCAATTCTCATTCCCATCCTCTTCTTGGCGGGCTGGATTCTTTCCCGCTAGAGTTTCCCATGCCTTTTCCTCGCCAAGCCGGAATTCTACTTCACCCCACATCCCTTCCGGGTCGCTATGGGATGGGCGAAATTGGCCCCGAAGCTCATCGCTGGTTGGCCCACCTCAACACGATGGGCCAGAAACTTTGGCAGGTCCTTCCCCTCGGACCAACAGGATATGGGGATTCTCCTTATCAAACACTTTCCACCTTTGCTGGGAACACCATGCTAATCTCCTTCGACGCCTTACGAGAGGAGGGCCTCCTCCGCCCAGAAGATGTCGAAAATTTTCCTCTCTTTTCGAAATCACAGATCGAGTACGGACCTGTTCTTCTTGCTCGTGCCGCCGTCCTCAAAAAAACCGCCCAATCCTTCGCCCGTCGAGCCTCCCCTAGCCTCAAAGCTGGGTTGATGCAGTTCGAAGAGGATCACAACGCATGGTTAGAAGACTTCTCCCTTTTTTCTGCTCTAAAAAAAGCACACGGGCATGGCCCTTGGGTAAATTGGCCATCTCCCCTCGTCCATCGCGATCCAGCGGCTTTGGCCGAAGCCCGAAAAACCCACGCCACCGAAATCCGTCACACCAAAATCCTCCAATTTCTTTTCCATCATCAATGGACCTCCCTGCGCCGTGCCGCCAAACAACGAGGCATCTCCATCATTGGCGATATCCCCATTTTCGTCGCACACGACAGTGCCGATGTCTGGTGCCATCCCGAGCTTTTCTTCCTAAAAGAAGACGGCCATCCCACCGCAATCGCTGGTGTTCCCCCCGACTACTTCAGCACCACAGGCCAACGCTGGGGCAATCCTCTTTATCGTTGGGATGTTCATGAGAAGAGTGGCTTCTCCTGGTGGATCGAACGACTCCGCAGCACTTTTCAACTCTACGATATTGTGCGAATCGACCACTTCCGCGGCTTTGCCGCCAACTGGGAAATTCCCGCGGAAGAAGCCACCGCTGTCCATGGACACTGGTCTCCTGGACCAGGTCAGAAACTTTTTCATGCAGCAGAGAAAGCCCTCGGTACCCTTCCCATCATTGCCGAGGATCTCGGCGTGATTACACCTGATGTCGATGCCCTGCGGGACGCCCTTGGCTATCCAGGAATGCGAATCCTACAGTTTGCCTTCGGCGACGATGCCAAGGCCGCGTCCTTTAGACCCGAGAGCTACCCGGCAAACTGCGTCGTCTATACAGGGACCCATGACAATGATACCACCGTAGGCTGGTATCGGAGCGAGGCTGGCCAAGATTCCACACGCTCTCTCGATCAGATTGCGCGAGAACAGCACAACGTCCGTACCTATCTCCAATCCGACGGATCGCAAATCCAGTGGGATCTGATCGCCCTTGCCCTGCGCTCCCCCGCCCAAACCGCCATTTACCCCTTGCAGGATATTCTTGGCCTAGGATCAGAGGCGCGAATGAATGTGCCTGGTCGCGAACAGGGAAATTGGGCTTGGCGATTCGATTGGGCTCAGTTGACTGCCGAACTAGAACAACACCTTAACCAATTCACCCAAGAATCCCATCGGGCCTAAACCCCCTTCCCCTCCCATCAACCAAAAAGATCCGCTCGCTACTTAATCCAACTCGGGTCCTGCACGACAAACTGCAACTTGCCCTTAAAAAGTCCTAACTCCCCCAACATTTTGACCTGACTCCCCTTGGCAAAAAGACGGATCGAAGTATTCAGATTCTTATCAAACGAATGCAGTAGGTAGGGCTTACCATCAACCTCAATCTCTAGAGGCCGCACCTTGGAAAGCGTTCCTTGCACTAAAAAGATCTCCCCCATCGCTTTGGCCATCTCCTCCGCAGTTGCATCCTTCAGGACCGAAGCGTTGCGCAGCTTCGAACGGTCGATCTTGTCATAGCCAACCTTGAGCGCTTGGGCTTGAGGCACAGAACTCTGGGTTGCTGATGAACTTCGGATTTTCGAAGCTCCTCCCACTCGAAAGGTGGCCATCACCGGGAAATGATCGCTCGCACCCCATCCCGGTCCGTAATTTGTCCAACGCCAAGGTGTTCCCAGCGGTTCCCGAGAATTTACCCCAGGAACCATTACCTGATGAAAACTTCCCTCCACATACTCCACGCCTGTGCCGTCCCCTAATCCCCGCGTCACTAGCAGCTGCATTAAAGTGCCCCATTCGCCAGCAAACGCGTCCGAATACCTTTTCTCTGGGGCCACGTCGAACCAGAGGTTGTAGAGATCGGGCTTGCCCGTTCCTCCCAGCACTTTTCGATCCCCTTGCGATCCCAAAACATCTTGCAAAGCCGTTTTCGTCATAAAACTAAACCGTTGGCCTTGATTGTACTGGGAATTAAAATCACCCCCGATAATCACATCTGCATTGGGATCCTCCTGCAAAATCTGATCCAGTCGGTCCCGCACCGTCTTAGCATTCCCTAGGCGCGTGTTCTCCATCGCCGGATTTCCCGCACCGCTTTTCCAGTGATTTCCCATCACCGTAAAAGTTGCTTCCCCCACCTTAAGCTTAGTTTCCAGAATTCCTCGGGCCGATGGGGTGTCTAGGGTCTGGGTAGAAATCACCGGGAAGCGAGTCAGTAAGCCTGTCGTAATTGCATCCTGATGCTGGGTGGCCCCTTGCGGCAACGCCCCCACCAAAATGTTGTACCCCTTCAATCCCTCATCCTCGAGCGCCTTAAGCAACCAAGCCTCGCTCGGAAGACCTCGCAACTCATCGGTTAAATCCGACGAAAGCATTTTCTCATAAGTCGTTCCTGCGTATTTCTCCAAAAACTCCTTCCAGTCCCCCACCTTTGAATCAGGGGTATGATCTACCTCCAACTCATTCAAAATCACCACATCGGGCCCCTTCCCATTCGAAACGCTTTTTAGCACAGTTGCGATCGCCTTAAGTTTGCGGGCCAATTTACTTGGACTGTAGCTATTCGGATCGTCGGGCGACTCCAAATAGTCGTCGTAAGGCGCCACTCGGTCCACATCGGCTAGATTCTCCACATTGTACGCCATCACCGTAAAATCCTGCTCGGCCACGCCCGGAACCTTCTCTTCCGCCACGCCCAATCCCGAAAAAGACCAACTTACCGCCACACCAAGCCGCAATACCCATTTGGAACTCATCCTTGGATCCTATCCTAACTCCAATCCACGCTCACTCTCAATCTGCACCTTTCTTGACGGCAGGAACCCTGCCGATAAAATGACAAACTTGTGACTTTTAAGCGAAAAGCAATTCGTTGGCTCCCAACTATCTGGATGGCTTTTCTTTCCCTTTCTCTCTTTTTCGCTGAATTTGGCTTCACCCAATCCGACACGGGGGTAGATCTGCGACCTAAAAAAGCTTTCTGGGGTCGCTACGGCTACGTCAACGGGGCGGGTAAGTTCGTTATCGAGCCAAACTACGAAGAAGCCCTGCAGTTCTCCGATTTTCTTGCCGCCGTCAAAAAAGATGGCAAGTGGGGCTTTATTAATGGCGAAGGCAAGTTCGTCATCGAACCGCGCTACGAGGAAGCCTTTCTTTTCAGCGATCAAGCCGCCGCCGTCAAACAGGATGGCAAGTGGGGCTTTATCACTCGAACCGGTAAATTCCTTATCGAACCCAAGTACGAAAGCGCGGGAATTTTTCGCCAAGGATTCGCCGCCGTACGCTGGGAAGGAAAGTGGGGCTTTGTCACAAAAGGCGGAGATATGGCCATCCCCCCTAAATACGAACAGGTCTACTTTTTTTCTGAAGACCGTTGCGGCGCGATGGCCGGTGGGAAGTGGGGTTATATCGATCGTGCAGGAGTTTTTGTCGTCATCCCGAAATATCAGGAAGTCCTTCTCTTTTCCGAGGGGCTGGCCGCAGTCAACGAAGGCGGAACTTTGGATGGCAACGAATTCACAGGCGGGAAATGGTTCTTCATCGATCCGCAAGGGACAGTAAAGATTGCTGAAGCCCATATCTCCTCCGCCATGGTGGAGAAAGGGGCTCCCTCCCGTGTCGGAACCGATGGACGACAAGACACCACCGCCACCATCGAAGCGGTCGAAAATGGTTTTCGTGGAGCCAAAGCCCATGTTCGCATCGGCTCTCGCCTACTCAATGGAGATTCCCAAGGCCCTTCGTGGGGCTACATCGATAGTAAAGGAAACTGGCTCGCTGAGGGGAGCACCACTATCCCCCTCAACTTTACCAACCATACCCCAGGGGAAGGTTTTACCTTTGAATCGGACATCATCGGCAATCGCGGCACCTCAGCCGACATACTGCAAACCGCCAAAAATGCCGAGACCATCGGCAAAGCCTATGAACAGGTCGAACAGCTCGAACGAGATGCCGACGAACAGATTGCCGCCGCGGACCGAGCCGACGAGCTAGGAGATAAGGAAGTGGCCCAAGCTGCTCGCAAGCTGGGCAAGGAGAAACAGCAGGAAGCAAGGCAACTGCGGGACGAAACCGATAAGCGCGGCGGTGAGGCCAACGCCAACTCGATTAAATATTTCGACCAGGCCCTAAAGATTTACCAGGTTTTTGCCAAAGAGAATCCCGACGATCTCCGTAAAACCGAAGCTCTCTACAAAGTCGGTGAAATGTATGAGCACTTGGCAAAGTACTGGGATGCTTACAAAGCCTACAAAAAGTTGATCGAAGAATCAGCCGCCAACCAGTACTGGGATCTTGCCATTGAGAGAATGTTCGCCATCGGCAACGTCTACCTTGCAGGACAGCACCAAATGATGTGGAAAATCCCCATGCCCGCCGACATGAACAAGGTGGTCGAAATCTACCAGACGATCATTAAATCTGCCCCTTTCGGAAGCTACGCACCCCTCGCCACCTTTTCCTGCGGCCTAGCACGGGAGAAGCAAAAGAAGTGGCCTGACGCCGTCCGGTTCTATGAAGATGTTTTGGATAAGTATCCCAAGAATGACCTAATCGATGACGCCCAGTATCAGATCGGCTTCGTTTGGATGAAAGCTGCCCGTCAACCCGAGTACGACCAGACCGCCGCCCAAAAAGGCATCGAGGCTTTTCAGGATTACTTAGCCCGCTACAAACGCAGCGATAAAACAGAGCAAGCCACAGAAAATATCGCGATGCTCTCCCAGCGTCTCAGTGGGGGCTCTCTTTCCGTTGCCCGCTTTTACGACAAAACGGGAAACTATCCCGCAGCTCTGGTTTACTACAATGAAGTCCTTACCCAATCTCCCGACTCTGCCCAAGGCCAAGAAGCCCGCCAGCGGAAGAGAGTTCTTGAAGACATGATCTCCGAGGCCAAACAGCAGGCCAGCCCGGCCGATAAAAGCAAAATAAGTTTAAGATCGAATGCCCAACCTCAACCCCGTAGTCTACCTACTCAATGAAACATCTCTTCCCTGCCCTGCTTAGCCTAGCTCTCTGCTCTTGTGCGAACTACCAGATGGGCAGCACCCCAAAAGCCCCTAGCATGACCGATATTAAAGTCATCTATTTGCCGACCGTGCAAAACGAGACCGATGAAACTGATATTCCTGGGATTGTCAGCAATGCCATCCTTCAAGAAATCGATCGCGATGGCACCTTCCGGCATGGGCGGAAGGACGAGAGCGACGCTATTCTTGAGGTCACCGTCAAGAAAATCGAGCGCGTGCCGATTCGTCAATCCACCCAACAGTTCCTCACCACCCTCCAGTACCAACTTGTTCTCGTGCTGGAATACCGCCTTTATAATATGAAGGAAAAGAAGGACGCCATTGGGAAAACCAAGGCGACTGGCACTACCACATTCTTCGTCGGTGGCGATCAAACCGAATCCCAACGCCAAGCTTTCCCTGTGGCTGCCGTCAGCGCTGCTCAGGCCCTGGTTACCTCCATCGCCAACCGCGGTTGGTAAACTCTCCTAGTTCCAAACAGGTTTCAGGCACCCGTCACTCACTTCGAACCCATTCCCTCACGTAGATCCTTCAAAATCACATCGGTCGCATCCATCCGAATCAGACCAATCCTTGGGTACTCGATATCCAAAATTACATAGCAAGTCAGCGAGATCGTAATGATGAAAAGAACCACATGCAGCCAACTGCGCTTCTCTAACCCCGCCATCTGATAGCCCACCAGTAAGGCGGTCACTAAGGCCATCACCATTAACATTCCAAAAATAATCAAAGGGGGATGAAACTGCATCGCCGCCGTCCGCGTACTTGTAATGTCGATCATTGCATTAATCGCAGGCAGTAACTGCATTCCCGCCAGCGTATTTGGCGTCTTGTTAGCCCCACTGACGCACTCTTTCCATATCTGAGCCTGCAAATCTTGCGAACGATTGTACTCCGCCACCGCCGCCGTCATATCAGGAATCAGTTCATAGGTCTTGATCCGCGAATCCAGATAACGCCGAAAAAGCCCCTGCACTGCTTCTCGATCTGCCACGGGCAAGAGATCGAGCCGCAAATACGCCGTCCCAATATCATTGGCCTCCTCCACAATCAACTTTCGCCGATCATCAAACCGGTTCAACGCCGACGAAAAGGTAAAAGCAATGAGCAGCCCAAACAGAGCAAAGATCGGTCCATCAATCATCCCGAGAGTTTCTTGAATTGAACTTCGTCCTGAACGCAGATGTTTCCTCCCCATCCAAGAGCCAAACTCCAAGAAAAAATACATTAAAACCCCCAACCCAAAGATCATTGGCAAAGACAGGGCAAAGAGCGCTAAAGGCGCCTGATGGAAAACTGTCATTCCCACAGATCGCCCCCTATCGCCGCGCCTGCAGTTGCGTTTTCGAAAGCGAAATCTGCTTACTCAACATCGCTAGAGGGCGGTCACTCCACGCGGAGGAAGAGGTCGATCGGCTCATGTTTTAAGACTCCCGCGATCCCCCCTTTATGTCAACGCCTCTAGAAAAAGCACTCACCCATCTTCAAATCCAGCCAGCCTCACGATGCTGTGGACAAATCGATCAACACCGAAGACGGGGACCTGCCCCATTTTCTCACACTCGGGAGCAAAGAAATCGCTTAAGCGCGAGACCTGCGACGAACAAGAGCTAGTGCGCCCAAACCTAACCCTAGAAGACAAGCCGCTGATGGCTCAGGAACAGCTCGCAGACTATCGATTGAAAAATTGTACCTCTCCCCTTCGACCAAGGAATATCCGTCCCCTTTAATGGCAATTTGGCTGGCTTGGAGGCCCGGAATATAAGTGTATCCAGAAAAGGTATTAAGGTTAATCACCACATCCGTGAAACTCGTTGAGGAAAGCCCGGCAGTAGAAATAGGGATGGAAACTTCTAAGTCTTGATTGGTCAAAATGTAAAAGTTAATCGTCGAAGCCGTATTAGATGCCTCTTTCCTTAAGGAGACCAGAAAACCCGTGACCCCGGCCAAATCAAAGTAAGTACCCCCAGTGTAAAATCCGCCGGTTCCACTCCAACTTCCCATGTCGTCCTTGTATGCGTTAACGAAGCTATTTCCGGAGACCTGCCAAGGAGAAATGTTTGTATAATCTACCGTATAGTAACCCACTTCAACTTGTCCCAAATTGCCGTTAGCAGTGGGGTCAGCTGCTGGACCTGAGGAGGCATAAGCATTATTGAAGGTTTCAGTAAAGCCATAGCCAGTCACTCCACCGCTATAATCATTCACCAAAACCTGCGCGTGAGAACTCGGCAATGCGATTAAAGCCGCCAGAAGAGCAAGCGGTTTAACACACTTAATACAAAATTTGTAGATCATATATTCAATTAAGCTGTTGTTTATATTTTTTCAAGTGGAAATAAAATTAAAATGTATTACTTTATATCTTACTAATAACGAATGCTTTATATTTACCAATTCTCCACTGGCCCTTTCGGCACAGGAAGTTCCGACCTCTCTAATGGCCCATCCCCAGCGAAAACCGCTTCCAACTTCGATGGGGCAAACTTGTCCTGTAAATTTCCTTTCTCATCCAAAAACTGCTTCCGCCACTCGCGATATTCATTCAGTGCCTTATCGTAATCTGCTTTTGTGCTGATTCTCACCGCCACTTTCTTAAACTCACTCGCAGGACCGAACCTTTTCGCATACCAGGGAATCACCTTGCGAAAAAGCACACACCCTCTCTCTTCCCCAAAGAAATCAATGTTCCGCTCCAAATGCCGACTCATCACCTTTACCCGCTCTTCGAAATCAGGGTCCTCCATCAACTCTCCAGTCTCTAAATAGTGAGCCGTGGCTCGAAAAATCCATGGATTGTAAAACGCCCCCCGTCCCACACTCACCCCTGCGCAACCCGTTTCCGTCATCATTCGCTTCGCTCCCTCGGGAGTCGTCACATCCCCATTGCCAATTACAGGAATACTTTTCACCATGGCCACAACTGAGGCGATACCCTGTAGATTAACCAAACCCGCAAAACCCTGCTCTCTTGTTCGTCCGTGAACAAAAATCGCTGCTACCCCCGACTCTTCCAAAGCCTTGGCCAGATCGGGCGCCGTCAGATTCTTCTCATCCCAACCCAATCTCATCTTCGCCGTGATCGGAATCTTTACCGCTCCCACCATTCCCCTGACCAACTCCGCCGTCTTGCCCAACTCCGTCATCATCGCCGACCCTCCCCCCACCTTGCACACCTTCCTTACAGGACAACCCATATTAATATCCACCGAGTTTGCCCCCAGATCCTCGCACTTCTTCGCCGCATCCCGCATTTCCGAGGCCACCGCCCCAAAAAGTTGTACCGCCCATGGTCGATCGTCAGGGGATGTCGCCACCAACTCCAAAGCTCTGCGATTATTTTCCAGTAAAGATCGGGCGTTGACCAGATCCGTCGTCGCCATTCCACACCCGCCAATCTCTCGCACAGTCCGCCGGAAAGGTAAGTTAGTGTATCCCGCCAGAGGCGATAAAAACAGCGGAGTGGCTAACTCCAAATCTCCAATTTTGAGTTTCACGCCTTCCCCTCGCTTATTTCCCACAATCGTTGGGCATCCTCCAGGCTTCGCCCAGCTAAAGAAGAAACTAACTCTTTGCGATCTCCATAATAGGCACCTTGAGTCGGTCTGGCCTCTCGGGAAGCGAGCCACACCGCAGTGTCCGCTCCCTCCTCGTTCGTTTTCCCAAAGAGTTTTTTGAAGATACGAAAAGTCAATCCAGCCAGCCCCTTATTTTCATCACCAAAAGCTGAGTTAACTAGCCCGGGCTTCATCGCACAGATCCTGATCTTCGATTCACCCAATCGCCTGCCCTGTTCCGCCACGTAGAGAATATTAGCCAATTTTGTCAGGCAATATGATTTCCATCCACCCCACCTCTTTTCCCCCTGAAGATTATCCCACTGTAGCACCCCCATCCGATGCGCCTCAGAGGCAGTACAGATCACCCTCGGATCCTCCGCTTTTTCTAATAACGGCAAGAGGGCTTGAGTCAGATCCATATACGCCAGATGATTCATCGCCCACGTTCGCTCTAACCCCTCCTCCGTCACCTTCCTCTCCGTGAAGTACCCCCCCGCATTATTCCAAAGCACATCCAGTCTTGGTTCCGCCAGTTTTAACTTTCTACCTAACTCCGCCACCTGTTCCCGCAAACTCAGATCCGTAACATAAACCCGGACCTGCGGAGAGCCTGCCAACCTCGCTAACCGTGCCACCTCCTCCAATCGACCTCGATGCCGTCCAACCAAAATCAGCTCCGCACCAAGGTCCGCTAAATGCAGAGCACCAGCACGCCCAATGCCACGCGACGCCCCCGTAATCAGGACCACTTTCCCTTTCATACTTAACGCAGAGTCAGTCATAAACCCTTTATAACTGGAATCCTGCCGCAGACCAATAGTGGTCCACCTAAGTCCCAAACCCTAAATCCTGTTCGCACGGTAGGGCGGGCTATCCCTAGCCCGACTCGGTCGGGGCTTTCCACATTCTCACTCTCATAATTTCCGCGTCCTTTGCGACCTTAGCGTGAGCAATTCCCACAACCGCAGGGAAACATCAAAACTCAAACCCCCATTCCCACATTCTCACCTTTCAACTTCCCCCAAACCTCCTTTCCGTCCTTTGCGACTTTACCCCGACCCGCGTCGGGGTTTGGCGCGCGTGAGCGCGTCCCGGGAATGCGGGACGTGAGCAATTCTGGGAACTGCGGGACGTAGGAGGGCTTATGGAGCCATGGGGATTGGTCCCTTGCTGACCCGCCCCAGACCGATCCTTATTTCGCCTCCGGCAAGATTGAACTTATGGCTTATGGAGCCATGGGGATTGGCCCCCTTGAAAACCTGCCCCAGACCGATCCTTCTTTCGCCTCTGGCGTGATCGTATTTATGGCTTATGGAGCCATGGGGATTCGATCCCCAGACCTCCTCAATGCCTTTGAGGCGCTCTACCAACTGAGCTATGACCCCGAAACT
>CAJBOM010000048.1 GCA_903956835.1 uncultured Verrucomicrobiota bacterium | reverse complement strand
GTGACAACAATCTCTCAACAGGAGCAGATAACCTTGTTTTACGTGCCGCCCGCGCCTTGCAATCCCACGCTCCGAATCTCGGGGCCCACCTCCGACTCGAAAAAGTCATCCCCCAAGGCGCAGGACTAGGAGGCGGAAGTAGTGACGCCGCCGCCGCCCTATTCCTTCTCCGAAAACTTTGGTCTCTTCCCCTAAGCGATGCCGAGCTGAGCAAGATCGGAGCGGAGTTAGGGAGTGATGTTCCCTTTTTTTTGCAGCCCTACGCAGCGCGTGCTACAGGTCGGGGCGAAATCCTTCAACCTGTCCACTTGACCCACCTCCCCTGGGCTGTCCTGCTCCATCCTGGCTTCGCTTCCCCCACCGCACTTGCTTACGCACGCTACGCTCAAAATCCTCAAGCTGGATCCGAAGGTCCACTCCTACGTTTACAAAAGCTCGACGGCCAAGATTACGAAATTTGTCCGAGGAACGATCTCGAACCTGCGGTCGAAGGAAAGTTCTTCTGGATATTCTGCGCTCGCGAGTGGCTAGAAAAACAGCCCGCGGTCCTCGCCGCGCGGATGAGTGGAAGTGGATCAACCGTCTTTGGTCTGTTTTCCACAGAGGAAGAGGCCAAACATGTTGCCAAACAGGCCCGTGAATTTTTTGGGACAGAAACGTGGATTCAAGCCTCCCGCCTTCTAGGCGGTCACGAATGAATTTAGCGAAGCTTGAGCGAGATCCGGGATTTAATCCGCGCGGAACGATTCCGATGGATGGCCTTCCCTTTTGCCGCTCGGTCCAAGCAACGTTGCAGTTCAGGGAAGAGTTTCAGGGCTTCATCCTTCTTCCCTGCAGTGATCAGCGAAAGAAGCTTCTTTTGCGCCAGTCGGGCATTATCCAAAAGACGACGATTCACCACCCGACGCCGAAGGGAAGCTCGGGCTTGTTTTGCAGCAGAAGCAGTATTGGCCATAACCTAAAATCCTGCCCGAAGCTGGGGGGGGGCGTCAATCCATGAACTTACTTCGCCTCTTCCTCTCCCTCACGCTCTGGCCAGGGATTTTCGCCACCGCGCTTTTCCTCCACCGATTAATTCTTGGGGCTTGGGCAAATCCTAGCTTCCCTTGGATGGGTTCAGCTGCTTTTGGGTCCGGTCTGCTTGTGGCTTGGGCTGCATTTTTCTTTCTTCCGCGCCCAAGGGGTCTTTACGTCCTCGGGCATGAACTTACCCACGCCCTCGCCGTCTGGTGCAGCGGAGGCCGAGTTCACTCTCTCCATGTGGGCGACCAAGGAGGCAAAGTCGTCGCCGACCGAGTTTCCCCCTGGATCAGTTTGGCCCCCTACATTTTTCCCTTTTATCCTTTGGGAGCAGGAATTCTCTGGCTGGCAGGGACCCGCTGTTGGCCCGATGCCACTCACTACCCCATCCCCTTTTTGGGAATTTGGGGGCTAATCTGGGGTTACCACTATGCCTTTACCTTGGCTCTCATCCCCACCCGCCAACCCGATTTTCTCGCCTACGGCCGAATCTTTTCTTTCACCCTCATTGCCCTAGGAAATTTAATCGTAGCCACTCTACTCATTTGGGCCGCTTTTCGACCCAGCCCCGCTGGCCAAAGCCTCATCCTGCTCGGCTCAGAATGGGCATGGACCTATACCCAAATCGTTCATTCGCTCTCAGGGCTACTCTTGCGCTACCTACCCCATCCCGCCTAATTTCATCTGCTCGTGCTCGTCTCCGATCTCATCACTGAAGGCAATTTAATGCCCGACCTCCAAGCAGAGGACAAGAAAAGCGCTTATTCTCTTATGCTCCAACATCTTACAGATAAAGGAATTATCTCCAAGGACCTCATTCCCTCCAGTCTGCAGGCGTTGCAGATTCGTGAAGATAAAATGACCACCGCCATGGGCGGAGGGTTTGCCCTGCCCCACGCTACAATTCCTAAACTGCCTTCTCTCTGCACTCTTCTCGCTCGTAGCCCCAAAGGGGTCCCCTGCGAAGCAATGGACGGCAAGCTTGTTACCATTTTTTTTCTTATTCTCGTACCGCCCGATCAAAATCAGACTCACCTACAAACTCTCGCCACTGTGGCCAAATTTTTTAATCGGCGCGGAATTAAATCAAAGATCCTCCAAGCCCCAGGTTCAGCAGAAATTCTCGAACTCCTCCGACTCCCCTAATGTCCCTGCGTGCCGAACTCGAAACGCGGGTCCAGTCCTGGGCCGCAACGAACTTTCCCACCGTCGGTCAAGGACCTTGGATCCGAACGTGTGCCGACGCACGCCATGGCCACTTTCAAACCCACCTCCCCATGGTTGCGGCAAAGCAGACGGGTGGAAATCCACGCGAAATCGCCGCCCGCCTCGCTGAAGAGTGCTTACCCCCTACCGATTGGGAAAAACCCAGCGTCGCAGGAGCTGGTTTTGTAAACTATCGGGCCACCCCCAAAGCCGTCGCCCAAGCCACGCAAAACCTTCGCGCGAATCCATACCTTGGAGTCGAACTGGATCCTCAACCCGAGACCATCGTGGTCGATTTTAGCTCTCCTAATATCGCTAAATCCATGCACGTCGGCCACATTCGCTCCACCCTTCTGGGGGATACTCTCGCCCGTCTGCTCAAACGAATCGGCCATCGGGTCGTCCGCATTAATCACCTTGGGGATTGGGGTACTCAATTCGGCAAACTCCTCCTTGCCTACAGGGCTGCAGGTCGCCCTGAAATCTCATCCACCAACGCCATCCAACAGCTCGAAGATTTTTATAAGCAAGGTCACCAGGAAGCAGAATCGGACCCCGCGAAAATGGATCAAGCCCGCGCCGAACTGGTCGCCCTGCAGTCTGGAGATCCAGAACGACGGCGCGATTGGGAACTCTTTTGTGCACGCTCTTCTGATCACTTCCGCGAGGTCTACCAGCGCCTCGGCGTAACCTTCGACCTCGAAAAAGGAGAAAGCTCCTACCACGCAGAACTTCCTGGAATCGTGAAGGAACTCCTCGGTCTCAAAATTGCCGAAAATAGCCAAGGTGCTGTGGTTATTTCCAACCCCTCCGTGGCCGAAGAGCCCTTTCTTATCCGAAAGTCGGACGGGGCTTTTCTGTACGGCACAACCGATTTAGCCGCTCTGCGGTCTCGCCTTCGTGATCTTCATGCCGACCGAATCCTCTATGTGACCGATGGTCGACAGCAACTCCACTTTCGCTGGCTATTCGACACGGCCCAGCGCTGGGCTCAAAAAGTCGCCCTCGAACACGTCTGGTTCGGAACCATTCTTGGCCCCGACCGAAAACCACTTAAAAGCCGCGATGGCACGCCCCTCAAACTCGTCGATCTCCTCGCTGAAGCAAAAGAACGAGCCAAAAAGATTCTCTTAGAGAAGAGACCCGACCTTGCTCCCGACCTTCTCGAATCCAAAGCTGAGCTCCTAGGCATCGCCAGCCTCAAATACGCGGACCAGATGCCAGGGCGTAACCTGGACTATGTTTTCACTTGGGAAAAGCTCCTCGCCTTTGATGGAAACACCGCTCCCTACATCCTGAATGCTTACGTGCGCACCCGAGCAATTTTGCGTAAAGCAGAAATTACCTCCACCCCAGTCCACCCCATCCAGCTCGAGGAAAAAGCCGAAGAAGAGTTGGCTCGCCAACTTCTACTTTACGGGGATGCCGTTGCCCTGGCCGCCAGTGATCGCCGCCCACACCATCTCTGTGGTTATCTCTTCGAAACCGCTAGCATGTACCATCGGTTTTATGAGGCCTGCCCTGTCCTCAAGGCCTCCTCCCCTAGCCTGCGCAATTCACGCCTAACTCTAGCTGGGCTTACCGGCGATATTCTTAAAGATGGTCTGGGTCTGCTTGGTATTCCCACTCTCGAGGAAATGTGACCTCAGACCCAACTCCCCGCCTCTCCTGCAAAGTCAAACTACCACACCGGCAAAGTTGCCTACTTATCAATTCGGTCCGCATCTCCCCAGAGATTCTCAAGACGATAGAAATTGCGCCGTGCCGAGTGCATCACATGAACCAAAACATCTCCGTAGTCCAAAATAATCCACTGGCTGGCGGAGTTCCCTGAAATTCGATATGGCTTGCGCCCACCCGCTTCCTCCACCCCGCGGTCAATCTCCCCGGCAATTGCCTTGAGATGAGGCTCATTATCACCAGAAACAACCAGAAAGAAATCGGCGGGACCACCCACCTTACGTAAATCAAGGATCACAGGGTCCTTCGCCTTCTTCTCAGCCGAGGACTCCCGACAAAGTCGGGCCAACTCCACCCCGCCTATGCTCACCGGTAAACCCTACTTCGTCGCAAGGATTTCTCCACCGAAGGTAGAACTAAACCCCTCACCGAAAGTCCGCGATACAGACGCCCACGGATATCGGTAGCTGAGATATCAAGGCGAAGAGGAATCGACTTCATTTTCATACAAGCAATAGGTTGGGCTATTTCGGGACGGGGAAACACAAGAAACTTCACCAAATCACCTAACTCCTTAAAGTTCTTCCAGCGCGGCAATGTGGACCATTGATCCGAACCTAATATCCAGAACAGCTCCCCTTGCGGTTCCAGGGTCCTCCAGTGCCGAGCGGCCTCAACTGAATAGGACGGACCCTCCCGGTCGACTTCCCAGGAAGAGACCTTAGCCCAACTCTCCCCCTTCAACCCCGAACGCAACCAGCCAAGCCGCAACCGATCAGACGCAATCGGACGAGCCGATTTCAAGGGAGATTGAGCACAAGGCAGAAAGATGACTTGATCCAGAGAAAATATCTCGCGAGCTGCAAGGGCGATCAGGTAGTGACCAACATGAAACGGATCAAAAGTTCCGCCGAAGAGGGCCGTCTTTCGCCTCAGAAAATACTCCGATCTACATGAATTTTGTCATTCGGGCGCAACCGAATGTCGCGCCCCTGATCACTCTGAATCTCCTTAGCGTTAAACTCCTGCGTAACTCCATTTTGTGTTAACCGCACTCTTCTGCGATTGGCAAAATCAGTAAAACCTCCGCAAGCCGCCACCGCGCCCATTGCGGTCAGATCTTTAGTGTAGGGAACACGCATGGGAGACCGGACTTCGCCCGTTACGTCGACAAACCTTTGCTCTTTTAGATCCACAGTGACGTTCGGATTAGTAAATATCTCATCCTTAATATAGGTTGATTCAATTAACTTTTTCAAAGTGACCGTGGTGTTGTTGGCGGCGGCAAGACTTCCTATGTGAGGCATAGATATTTTGCCTGCTTCATCAATCTTCACCTCGAAAATCCCCTGATCTGCTGTCGGCACTCCCGTAAGGCGAATAATCAGAGTGTCCCCCCCTCGCAAGAGATCGCTAATATCATCCGAAGAAGTACCTGAGATTGCACTGGGCGGAACGATTCCCGACATCGGATCAGGGAGAACCACCGCAGGAGCTTCGGTTGGAGCCACTGGATTCTCGATCGGACCATTTGTAGAAAAGGTCGATCCCGTGGCTCCCCCTAAATGAAGCGACTGACCAGTGACAACACTGCATACCGCAAACCCCGCAAGGAGTAGTCCACAAAGCCATTTCATACGAATACTAAAAAAGATCCTCGTCTTTTGGCGGACGCACGTAAGAAACTCGAGGAGCCGGCACGACAGCGTCCTCGATTCCCTCAGAGGGATTGGCCCCAGATTCAGCTACGCTAATCTCTTCCGCTACTTCAAGATGGGCGCCATTGACTGAAACCACTTCAGCGACAACTTTCGGTTCTTCTCCCGCCTTTTTCCGAGCCCTCGGGGCACGCTTCTTGTAACCATACTGAGTCGAGTATCCCGCATAGTAGTAGTAATTGTCGTCGGTCTTGATATTTACATTGTTTAAGATAACCCCAAAAAGTTTTCCACCCACCTCTTCGATAACCCGCTTGGCCCGCTGGGACACATTTCGAGGATAACGCCGATGCTGAATCAGGAGAAGAGTCACATCAACCTCCTGACTAATGACCGAGGCATCACTAATTCCAAGCACAGGAGGGGAATCAACCACGATGACATCGTAATTCACCCGACATATCTCCAAGAGGGAAGCAAAGCGGGCGCGACTAAATCCCCCCAAGTCTTCCGGACCGAGACTTCCCGCCGTCAGCATCTCCAAGTTCGGCACCGAGGTGGCTTGAATCAGCTCATCCAGAGAAGCCTGACCCGCCAGAAATTCCCCTAAGCCTAGAGTATTCTCCAAATCGACTGCCCCATGCATTGAAGGCCGCCGAATGTCACCGTCAATAATCAGCACCTTCATCCCACTCTGGGCACAGACCCAACCTAAATTAAAGGAGGTGGTTGATTTTCCTTCTCCAGGCCCACCACTAAGCACCGTAATCGAGCGCGCAATTTCCCGCGAACCCGTAAGATTCAGTTTCGCACAAAGGATTCTATATCCCTCGGTAAATCGAGAATTAGGGTCGTCTTTCGTTAAGAATTTAGCCCCCTTAGGAATAACTGCCAAGACGCTGATGCCTAAATGACGCTCGACGTCATCCATCGTCTTAATACTCGTGTCCAAATACTCGATAAAAAAGGCCAAACTCAATCCAAGGACAAGTCCTACCACTAGACTTAGGGAAAGATTCAGCTTCATATTCGGCCGGATTGGCCTTACCCCTGGCTCTGCTCGGTTGATAATTTGCACCGGTCGAGTCTCAATTCTGGACTCCACCGACTGCTGGCGGTAGCGGGAAGTTAAGACTTCCAAAAGCTGGCTTTGCGTTTCGAAATCACGTCGCGCCTCATTATACGGTGCTAACCGGTCAGTGCGATCCTCCCGCAGTTGCGTCCTCAACTCATTAACTTCTTTCTCCAACCCCTCCACTTTCGCCTGCGCCACACTCAAATCGATAGCCAGAGCGCGTCGAATTCCTGTGACCAGTTTGTTCAACTGGTCTCGGCGCTCACTCACCACTCGAATCGCTCCCTGCATCTCGGGGTGCTTCTTGCCGTACCCCATCTTCTGCATCGAGGCGACATTTTGCAGGGCTTGCAGATACTGCTGCTTGGTGGAGGCGGTGGTCGAGTCCTCCAACTGCAAGGCAGGTAAAGTGGATTCCAACTGCTCAATACTCAAGTCGGCTACTTTTTCCAGTCGGACCTTTCGCGAGATCATGTCGGCCCGCAACTCACTTAGCATCGATTCCTTTCTCTGGATTTCCATATCCGACAAGGTGGTTGACTGAACCTGAGAGGAAGCACCAGGCAACTCATCAATTTTTAAATCTCGCCGTAGGGTCTCAATTCTTGCCGCCGCCTCCTGTACGAGCTTCTTCTGCTTTTGCACCTCCCCATCCAACGCCTTAAGCCCCGAATCGCTACGCCCTGTGATTTCGCTTCGCCGAAACTCTTCATAAGAATCAGTAATCGTATTGGCATACAAAGCCGCCTCTTCAGGCTTCACGCTGGTGCATACAACCTCAATCAGCTTGGTGTTCCGAAAAGGTCTCACCTCAAGATAACTTTTTCGAAAGATCATGAACGCTTGATCGTCGTTAATTGAACCATCCGGCAGCTCCATCGCTTTCGAAAGACGATTGGCTACCCCAAGCTTGGTGATCACTGGATAGAGAACCTTTTTACTCTGAATCATCTCAAACTCCGTCTGAAAGAAAACCGGATCAAATCCCTCAAAACTACTCGAAAATACTTGCAGATCCTTGTTCTCTTTTTCCACCCGAAGAACGGCGGAGGACTCGTAAATCTTTGGCTGGAGCTTGGTCACCACAAAACCTGTGCCCATTACCAAAACGATAATTGTAACCGAGGTCGGCCATCGGTTTTTAATTACCCGCCAAAGATCATTAACGTGAAACGAAGCCTCACTTGCATTGGCTACACCTGCCCCATACCCGTAGGCTGGCGGGGTCGATGGCGTCTCGTTCACTAAGCCAAATTACTTGTAGTTAGGCGATTATGCAATCAGTAGGTTCCTCGAACCCCCAAGTAAACTTGATTCCTAGTATAACTCCCTCCATTCCCATTATTTACATCAAAGTACGATCCGTAGTTTGTATAGCTCCAACCCAATTCTGCCGATAAATAAGGGAAAATTTCATAAGCGAACTTACACTGGTAGGTAAGAGTCGTTTGCTGACCACTTCCTTGGTACGAGTTACTGATGGCTAGACTTTGTGCCTGAGTTAGTTGAGGAGTGAAGACCGCAACATTCAGAAAAATGCTCTGAATCACCGAAAGCCTATCGGTGAAGTAGTGATCCCAATTCGCGTTAATCGTGTAGGCCTCAGAGTCGGAGGATGTGGCTAGATTGGACTGCTGAACTGCAATTGAAAGTCCGCCCGAAACAAAGCTTTTTTGATCATAGTTCCAAGTCGAACTAATGGCGGTAAAGGGGAAAGCCCCGATTTCTACCTCGCCACTCCCCAGGCCTCCCGAAGAAATTGTCGAGCTACTATCGGACAAACCATAATTGTCGTTCAACTGAATACCCGCACGCCCACTGAAGGTTATCGTCGGAGTAAACGTCTGGTCTGCCCCCAAAGAGAGCGAGACCTGCTGATTATCACGATAGTTCTGATCACTCTGATAATCGTAGATCTGATAATCAAATGTGAATGTTGCCACCGTTTCGGGTGTAACATCCAAACGGAACTGCTGGAAAGCCCCATTGTTCATGTAATTACTTGCGCTGGCGCTCCCCGAGACGATCCCACCAGTATTATTATAACTAGCCGCTCCATCGGTATTTAAAATCGAGTTATTCCAGCGGGTGATCATCGCCAGGCGGTCCGTCACTCGATAATCAGCTTGGATCGTTCCCAGATTATTGATAAACCCCTGCGTACTCGTGATAGGCGCTAAACCTGCTGTAACCAAGCTCGCTACGGGCTGTTCACTATAGATAAAATTATCCGAAACCGTCAGGCTGGTTCGCGGATCAATAGCATAGGTGTAACGCCCAATAAAAGCCTGACTGTATTGAATATCATATGACTGGTTGATACTGGCGAAATAGGTGCCAGTGAAATCATATCTCAGGGCCAAGTCCGCTTGAAGCCCTGTATAATTATATCCAAGCGACGGTTGAACACTCGTGTAAGTGGAGGAAACCACATTTGTAGACGATTGATACGTTTGGGTCAGCGGATTGCTGTCATAACCCTCGCGCAAAGCAACCGTCGCCGTAAACGGTTTGGTCCCCTGTTGCCCAGCGGAACCTTGAATTTGTGCTGATAATTTTCCAGTCGAAAATAAAGCCACGCCAATAAGGAGTAGCTTAAAATTAAGCCGTGTCTGATGTGGAGGAGCTTGGCCTTCTGCCATCTGCCAAGTCTTGTGCTTCCCAAAAATATTTCAATGCAAACACACTATATGTTGTGCCAAATTGCTGGGCACTATCCAATAACTTGTGCTCAATTAAATTAGAAAAAACTTAATACCATGCACCCCAACTAGTTCCATCTTTTTTGAATTGAAAGAAGTAAATAGTCGTTGTTTGGAGGTAAGGATGTGGCAAACGCCTGAGGTAAGTCGGGTGGTTTTTGACGACGAATCAAGTCAGCCCATGCGCTCCACTCGGAATTTTCTGCCAGCATTTGGCTGTACATCTTCACATCCGAACTTGCTGGTGTGAAAAGTATACTAAAAACAGGGGTCACTCGATCATGAATCTTGAGAAAATCCTCGCGTGTAGAAGGTATCCACAAAGTAGGCTGGTCGGTATACCACGCCTCGGCCGCAGGCAGATCAGAGGCCTGTAACTCCCCAGGCTCAAACCAGGAGCGAATATACAAAAAGATAGGCGGATAAGTGGGAGGATAATTAAAAGGCGGAGGCTCAGGTAACGCCAAACGAGAAAGCGTAGGCCAGCAGGCCAAGATGGCGACGAGGGTGGCAAATAACTTGCCCAATAGATCAATCTGCAACTTCCACCGGTCGATAATAATCCAAAGATAAGCCGAACCGTAAACACAAGCCACGGGTAGCAAAACCAAAAGCAAATGATTTTCCTTCGACTCATTCCCCCTGTAGATAAACGCCGTAGCCAACACCAGAGCTAGAAGAGTTACCCCCCAAACATTTCTACCCTGTGTAGCTGAACTTTTTCGAAATCCATGCATCATTGCGATCAAGGCCAACGTTCCTGCTACCGCACTACCGCAAAGTGCGGGTCCTTGCGAAACAAGGGAAGTAAGCCCGCGCAGTACTGACCCCCCGACTCGCCGCCAAACATCCGTTTTATCAACGTCGAAGGTGTAGGTCCTCCAAACCAAGTTACCAGGGTAGTTCCCTGAATCCGCAAGGAAGTAAGCCCAGTTCAACCCCAACGGATTCCCCGTGATCAACCATAACCTTCCCATCCAGGCCAGAAAAAGGGCAAGTCCGATTCCCAATCCTAGCAGAAACAACCACCGACCCTGCTTCAAGAAATAAAAACCAAAACAGGAAAAAGCCAGCACAGGCCAAATTTGAATCATCTGAACCAGAGGGGTTAAGCCGAAAACAAAACCAGCCAATCCCATCCATAATCCTCCCCCTGATCCAGCACCACCCTCCTCAATGCCCTCCCCCTTCTGACAACCGCGGAACAGAAGATATCCAGAGAGTGCGTAAAGAAAGACGACAAAACACGTTAACCCACCTCCTACCGTCTGATCCCATACCGATGCACTCCCCAAGAAGAAAACTACCGCTAAGACTCCTGTGCCGATATCAAATTGACGCGCCGCCCAACCGTAAATAGAAAAACTAGCGCCCAGCAAGAAGAGCACATTCAAGGCCAACACCAAATAGTCGGCAGGATAAATCCGGAAACCCTTCACATCATCTGCCGAAAGATCAAATTTAATCAAAGAGCTTGCCTGCCCGATTTTAAAAAAAGCCCCTAGAACAAGTGGGTAAAGTGGGGGATGCAAAGTTTCAGGAAATGCACTTACTGGAGGTGCATCATTACCCATCTTTGCCCGCATCTGCCAGAGCGACAAAGGACGGATGAATTTTGTCGTAAAACCCTTTCCCGTCGATAATTGGCGAGCCTGTTGAGCAATATCCATTGCCTCAACCGTTCTCAATCCGTTGAATTCCCGAATTCCTATCCAACCCGCCAACCCCGCTAAAATTAAAAATAAGGCTATCCTCACCAGCCAAAGCCGGATTGGACCCGCCTCCACATTATAAACCCATTCTTGTAAGCTGCTCAATTTTTCTTCTCTTTGCGAGGTTTCGACTCTGCCAGCTTCCGATGAAGTGTGCGACGGTGAATTCCTAGCCGTTCCGCCGCCGCCGTCACATTCTGCCCTGTCTGAATTAAGGCTCCTTGGATTGCCTCGAGTTCTAATTTTTCCAGTTTGCCCCCAGAAGCAAGCATCCGAAGAGACGAGCCCCGCCCCTCTTGCCTAAGCGATACAGGCAGATCGCCCGCCTCAATCTGCAACCCTTGAGCCAAAACCACTCCATGCTCCACCGCCGTCCGCAACTCGCGCACATTTCCAGGCCAGCGATAATCACAAAGAAGCCCCAAACTCTCCCGGCTAAAAACGAGGCTCGGCTTTCCGTTTTCAAGTGCATACTCCTTACGAAAATGCTCAGCCAAAATTGGAATATCCTCCGCTCGGTCTCGTAGAGGTGGCAATAAAATCTGCACCACTCGAATCCGAAAGAATAGATCCTCTCGAAAAGACCCGTTTTTTACCAACGTCTCTAAATTACGATTCGTCGCCGCGACCAGACGAACGTCCACCTCCATCAACTTATTTCCCCCCACCCGCTCCATCGCACGCTCCCCGAGAACACGAAGAAGTTTTACCTGAGTCGAGGCATCAATCTCGCCAATCTCATCCAAGAAGATCGTTCCTCCTTGGGCTTGTTCGAAACGCCCAATTCGCCGCTCAACAGCTCCTGTAAATGCTCCTTTTTCATGTCCAAAAAGCTCGCTCTCCAGAAGTTGTGGGGAAAGCGCCGCGCAATGCACCGCCACGAAGGGGGCGTTCTTCCTCGAACTCAGTCCATGCAATGCCCGTGCGACCAACTCCTTGCCCGTTCCACTCTCCCCTTCGATTAAAACACTCGCTTTTGAGCCTGCAACTTGACGAATCCGCTCCAGCACATCCTTCATTCCAATCGAGCTACCCAAAATCCGCTCTAGGCCAAAAGACCGCTTCAGCTCCGCTCGTAACTGAACATTTTCCTTTTCCACCTGCACCGTCCGCACCGCTCTCCGCAATAAAACTTCCACCCGCTCTAGATCCAACGGTTTGGTCACATAGTCATAGGCCCCTTGCCTCATGGCCTCGACGGCACTTTCCACCGAGCCATACGCCGTCATCACGACGCAGACTGGCGGAGGTCGTTGCGCTCGGCACAACTCCAAGATTCCTAACCCACTTTCATGTCCTAAACGCAAATCGGTCAAAACCGCATCCATCGGCTCAGCTAAGAGAAGAGCTTTTGCCGAACTCAGATCCGCTGCCACGTAGACTTCAAACCTATCCGCCAACCCGCGACGCAAGGCATCTCGCGTATTCTTTTCGTCATCTACCACCAATAAATTAGGCTTCTTTTCGGTCACAAAACTTTCTCCCCTTCCTCAAGAACTCCTTCCTCAAGCAAGTGAACACGACGCTCATGCAATGGAATGCGCAAGGTAACTACCGTACCTTTTCCCACCGAACTCTCCAGCTGCAGGCTCCCGCCATGCTCTCGTGCAATCCGCTGGACAATCATCAACCCTAAACCCGTACCGCCGTGGCGTGTCGTGAAAAACGGTTTACCCAAATGCGGCAATTCATCCGCCTGAATTCCTGGTCCATAATCTTGGCACGCCCACACTAAAAACCCAGATTCTCTCTTCACTGTGAAACAAATTATTCCCTTTTCCGTCGAGGCCTGCATGGCGTTGCGTAATATATTATAAATAGCCTGCTTCATCTGCTCTCGATCCATGGGAACCGTTCCCACATCTTTTGCTACGACCGTTTCTAAAAAGATAGCCCGGTCCTCTAATTCCACCCGCAAAGGCTCCAATGCTTCTGCCAGTACCTTCGCAGGATCCTCCACTGTCTTCTGCAAAGGTTGTGGTCTCATCGCGCGCAAGAATTGGGTGATCAGGCCATCCAATCTTCGAATCTCCTGCTGGCAGACATGAAGTGATTCTTTTATTTTTCCTGCGGGAGACTCCTCGAGACATTTTAAATCTTTCTCCATAATCTGCAGATGAAGGTGAAGGCTGTTTAAAGGATTGCCGATTTCATGGGCCACCCCTGCCGCCAAAAGAGTTAATGCCTCCAACTGCCCCGTCTCCAACGCCTGCTTGGTTTCTGCCCGGCTCTTGGTCACATCATGGAAGATCACCGCGTGAAGAACCCCATCCCTCCCTCCTATCTGCACAGGCACAAGATAATAGTCCAAAACTCTTGCTTCCGGATAGTCCACCTCAAGAGTCCCTGAAGAAACTTGGTGATTTCTCAGAAGTGCAATCCAGTCCACCCCACGCAGACTACGCTGCAAACTCCAACCGCCCGCTTCTGCGTTCTCTGGAAGCGCTAAGAGTTGTTCCGCCGCCCGATTCCAGTAAGTCAACTTCCCCTCATCATCGACCACCGCAACACCCTCCTGCAACGTGTTAAAAATTGTCTCCAAAAAACCCTTGTCCTCCGCCAGTCGAGTCAGCTGGGTTTGCATCGCCTCGGGCGCAACCCGATTCGCCCGCTCAATCACCTTTTCTAAGAAGGATGACTTCATACCAGTCTCCTATCCTAACTCAAAACCAACGCTTCGATTTCAGCCATACCCCTGTGCCAATCATCAAAGCCAGAGTCACTGCAATTAAAATAAAATAAGCGTGCGGATGATCGAGTTCCGGCATGGCGCGAATATTCATGCCATACCAAGAACCTAAGACTACAGGAGGAATGGTGATCGCCGTCAAAGCCGTCAGCACCTTAATTCCCTCATTCGCTTCGTGGGCCGAGCGGTTGGTGTAGACATCAAATGCCACCATCATTCGGTCGTTACAGCCCTGCAGACGCTCGTCCACACGGGTCAAGGCGTCCTGCACATCTCGGAAATAGGGCAGCATTAAGGCACGCACTAACTTTGATTCTCCTCTCGACAACCGTGAGATCACTTCGCGTTGCGGGCGCAATGTTTGCCGCAGAATCGAAAGCCGGCGACGCGCTCGGAGAATTCGATTGGAAAGATCTTCGCGCCGTCCACCAGCCAATGCTTTATCTTCCACATCCTCCATCTCACCCGTCAGGGCCTCGACCACTGGCAAATACGAATCCGCCACGTAATCCAGAACCTGATGAGCCAATCGATCCGCCCCACGGGCCTGTGGAGCAGTTCCCTTATTCAAGCGATCCTGAAGCAAAGTAATCCCCGGGATCTTCTCAAGGTGGTACGTCACCAAAAACTCTTTTCCCAAAAAAAGATTGAGTTCAGAGATTTTTAAAGTCTTTTCTGTAGTCAGCCCTACACTGTGCATAATCATATAAAGATAATCTTCATAATCCTCAATCTTGGGGAGCTCACTTAGGGTCAAACAGTCTTCAATCGCTAAAGGATGGAACTCAAACAAACTCTCCAGAACCCCCTTCGTTTCCTCAGGGGTGGGAGCGGTCAGGTCGATCCAAAGAATTAGCCCCTTATCCGCCCGCGCTAGACGCAAAGCTTCCAGCTCAAGGTTATGACTAACCAGGCGGCCCTCACTAAAAACAAAGGATTCGATCACCTCTCTATCTTCGCCCGATTCATGACTTTCGTCCAAAGTTTTCCGCTCCGCCCAACTTCCACACTAGATTCTATCAATTGCCTTGGTAGACTTAATTTTAGTGAAAAAACCGGTTTTACTTCTTATTCGTGACGGTTGGGGCATTAACCCAGCAGGCAGGCAGGGCGCCGCCCTCCAAGGAGATGCTACCCTCCTGGCCACGACCCCAGTGCATGATCAACTCTACGCCACCTACCCCCAATCCCGACTCCAGGCGAGCGGGCTCCAAGTCGGCTTGCCCGAGGGCCAAATGGGAAACTCCGAGGTGGGACATCTTAATCTCGGCGCAGGCCGCATCGTCTATCAAGAGCTCACCCGCATCAATCTCGCCATACAAGATGGCACTCTCAACCGTAATCCTGTCCTCCAGGAAGTTATCCAAGCCTCCCATGGCCACCGCCTCCACTTGATCGGACTCGTTTCTGATGGCGGTGTTCACTCGCATATCGAACACCTTCTCGCTCTTCTTACCATCGCTTCTACGGCAGGAATAAAAGAGATATACGTTCACGCCATCACGGATGGGCGCGACTGCTCACCAACTTCAGGGCGTGAGTTTATGCAAACTTTGGAGGCCAAAATCGCCCTAATCCCCGGTTGCCACCTCGCCACCGTCATCGGTCGCTACTACGCCATGGATCGGGATAAACGTTGGGAACGTGTCCAACTCGCCCACGACCTCTTTCTCAATGGAAAAGGCACCCCCGCAGCCTCAGGACAAGCTGGACTCC
>CAJBOM010000047.1 GCA_903956835.1 uncultured Verrucomicrobiota bacterium | reverse complement strand
TGGCTTATAATGTTTACAGAAATCGGTTGGGTCAGATTGTGTTGGACCCGGTAAAGGCGGTCTCTCTTTCTGAAACATGGCTATTTGAGAATGCTGGGGCGTTGGCATCGGTGAAACGGGGATTGGTGGATTCGGCCAAGGGTCGCACGAAGAAGCGTGGCTCTTTTGCGGCTTACGCGCGCGAGGGGTAGAGGGGTGCGGCGCACTCTGCGATTCACGGCGGAGGCGGATCGGCAGTTGGCGGAGTTGGAGCGTAGAGTCGATAAGAAGGGGTTACTGGGGCAGGTAAGAAAAACGTTGGGGTTTTTGGAGGTGAATCTTAGGCATCCGAGCTTGAGCACGCATGAGTTTCAGTCTCTGCAAGGGATCGGCGGGGAGAGGGTTTGGGAGGCTTATATTCAAAATCAAACTCCTGGGGCGTATCGAATCTTTTTTCACTATGGGCCGGATGAGGGGGTGGGAAAAAAGCGAGTTGCCACACTGACGATTCTGGCCATCACGCCGCATCCGTAGGAAATTCCGCGCCCAGCGTTTGCGGGGATTTTTGCTCACGCCAAGGTCGCTAAGGCCGCTAAGCCCCGGCAGGAGCCCCGACCGAGTCGGGGCGGGTACGGGGCAGGGTTTGAATGTGGTTTTCAGCGTCGAGGTGGGAGCGCAGGCGTTCTCGGAGAGACCGCCCTACCTGGGCTTGGCCCCGCGGTTGCGGGAAGCAGACGCGCGCGGAGGACTAGCGGAATTCGGTGTCCCAATTAAAGCCGATGGCGGGATCGTTCCAGGGCCGGCGGATTTCGTCGGGAGTTTTGCGGTTATAGGGTTCGGATGGGAGATTGATGAGAAGGACTTCGTTTTGGGAGATGGCTTTGAAGCCGTGGAAGATTCCTGGGGGGATATGGATGAGAACTCGGTGGTGTTCGCCGACGACGATGCTGTGGGTTTTGCCGTGGGTGGGGCTTTTGGGGCGGGAGTCGTAGAATGCGATTTTGGCCATACCGTGAATGATGGACATGCAGTCGGTCTGCTTTTCGTGGGCGTGCCAGGCTTTGATCACGCCCGGGTAGATGGAGCTGAAGTAGGCTTGGCCGAAGCCGACGAAGTGGGGATCGTCTTTGCGGAGGATTTCCATAACGCGCCCGCGATCGTCGCAGTGCTGGGTGAGGGGTAGAATTTTGAGGCCGTCGAGCATGGGATGAGTATGGAAGGTTGGCGGTGGGTTGAAAGATTAAGATGAGGGGGCCCTACTACGCTCCTAGCCCGCTGCGCGGAGGAGCTTCGAAGGGTGCCCCGGGCGGGCGGGAAATTAGGGGTTAAGGGATTAGGGGGTTAAGGAAGTATTAAGGTGTGAAAGTACGAATGTGAGAAAACTCACGCCAAGGTCGCTAAGCCCCGACAGGAGTACGGGGCGCAGACGCGGAACGCAAAGGGTAGTTCCCGCTGAAGATCAAGAAGGCGGGAAGCCGAGGAGGCCGAGGGTGTAGCGGCGGATGACTTCAAGAATATTGGCTGGGGTGAAGCCGAATGTTTGGAGGAAGCGGCGGGCGTTACCAGGAAGATAAAGAGGGAGGTGTCGTGGGCGTGGGGAGTTGACGCAAGTGAAGGCGAGGTTTTGAAGGAGCATGCCAAATTTTTTGTAGTGGCCCTCCTTCGCCCCTAATCTCGCAGACTCGGGAGGAGCTTCATCCTTCGCCAAGGCTTCGGAGGACATGTCGAAGGGCGACCGCGTAGCGGTCGGTGGGGCGTGGGTGACGGCGACGGAGGGTTCGGCCCAAGCGGGGGAGGCGGCGGAGAGGCGGAGGGAAAATTCGACGTCGTCCCCGTAGGCGATCATGTCGGAGCGGGGTGGACCAGCGCGGAGCCAAGTGGAGCGATCGGCGAGGAGGCAGGGGCCGATGCACCAGGCCATGGGATAGCCTGTGGGGGCGAGGGCACGGGCGGCGGCGAGGTTTTGGCCAACGGCGCGGAAGGCGCGGGCGAGTGACCAGGAGGTGGGTTCGGGAACTTCTTGAAGTTTTCCTTCTGAATCGACGAGGAAAGGAGCGATCGAGCCGGCGGAGTGCTTTTGCATGGAGGAGATGAGGGTGGCGAGGTCGGTGGGAGCGAGAATGGCGTCGTCATCCACGATGAGGAGGTGGGTAAGCGAGGGAAACTTTTGCAGGGCATGTTGGCCTGCGAGAGCTAGACCTCCTCCGAAGCCGAGGTTCTTTCCTGGAGAGAGGAGGTGTGTAGGGAGCGGAGATTTTTTGATGGCTTCGGCAGTGGGAGAATCGGGGCCGTTGTCGCAGATGACGACGGCGGTGGGGGGCAGGGTTTGGTGGGCGAGAGAATTAAGAAGACGGAGGAGAAGGTCGGCACGAAAGCGGGTGGCGACGAGGGCGACGATGGATGGGGTAACGACCATGAGAATAAATTGGCTGATGAAAGGGCTGGTGGCGAGAAAGGGGTACGGCAGAAAAAGAGGGGCTTGCTGAGAAGGAAGAGGGAGGTAAATTTAGTTATGAGTTTGGCGGAAGTGCTACATGCGGTGAAGGAGATGACCGCTAGCCATCGGTTGCAGGTGGCTGGGGAGTTGATGGTTTTACGTATGGTTGAGGATCCGAGTTACCAAAGGTTAGTCAGTGAGCGATTGGACGAGATGAGGCAAGGGGCGGTTTTGCCGAAAGAAGAGATCCTGCGTTTGCACGAAAAGCTGGCCTGAGCCTCCAGACCCGCCATGGATTTCTCGTGGCTCATTAATCAGCAGTCCACGGCAGTTTTTGTCGGACTCAGAAAAAGGGAGAGGACCCATCTCTTGCAGGCCTTGGATTCCTTGGCCAAGAATCCGTATCCTGAGATGGCGGGGAGCTTCCAAGATTCAAAAGGCCGAGTGTTTAATATCAAACAGTTTGGGGAGTTTGTGATCACTTACTTCGTCGATGATCCCGTGAGGCAGATTCAAATTGTTGATCTTGTGAAGGTGTGAAGGAGTGCGGGCGGAAGTTTGATTGAGGAAAAAAGTAGATGTGGGCAGGGTGAGGAGATGAGTGGGGAGAGAACGATTCGGGTAGCGTTGGATGCGACGGCGATTGGCCGTGGGAAGACAGGGAATGAGACGTATCTGAGGGGTTTGTTGGAGGGGTGGAAGAAGGTGAAGCCTGAGGGGATTGAGCTTTGTCCGATTTTCAGTGAGGAGGGCAAAGAAGAGGCGAAGGGATGGGGGGACGGGAGGATTTTACCGAAGTGTGGATTTCTGAGGAGGCACACGGTGGAATTGCCGAAGGCGAGGTCGGAGCTGAAGGCGGATCTTTTTCACGGGGTGTACTGGATGAGGCCGTGGGAAAAGGAGCCCTTTGTTTTGACCATTCACGACATTTCTTTTGCGGTGCATCCAGATTGGTTTCGGCTGGGGGAAGCAGCGTTTTACACGAGGATGGTGAGTGCGGCGGCGAAGCGAGCGCAGAAAGTGATCACGGTTTCCGAATTTTGCCGAACGGAGATGATGGAGCGGTGGGATTTGCCAGCGGATCAGGTGGAGGCGACGTACGAGGCCGCGAGAAAAGTATTTAAGCCAGGAAAGAAAAAGCAGGCGGGAGCGCCGACGCTTTTATTTGTGAGTGCGATTCATCCGCGAAAGAATTTGGGGCGGTTGCTTCGGGTGTGGGAGAGGTTGCGGAGTGGTCGATTCCCAGATCTGCGATTGAGGGTGGTGGGGCCGGCGGGATGGTCGGCGGGGGAAGAGGTGAGGCAGCTGAAGAAGGCGGTGAGGGGTGGAGGGGTGGTGTGGGAGGGGGCGCAAACGGAGGAGCAGTTGCGGCAGGCGTATGGGGAGGCGACGATGCTGGTGTATCCGTCGTTGTATGAGGGGTTCGGGTTGCCGCCTGTAGA
>CAJBOM010000046.1 GCA_903956835.1 uncultured Verrucomicrobiota bacterium | reverse complement strand
TGAAAACCTGCCCCAGACCGATCCTTCTTTCGCCTCTGGCGAGATCGTATTTATGGCTTATGGAGCCATGGGGATTCGAACCCCAGACCTCCTCAATGCCATTGAGGCGCTCTACCAACTGAGCTATGACCCCGAAACTATCGGTTTTCCCTGCTAAAAACGCCAGAAATGCTTCTTGCAACAAGGCGGCCTTGTGCTAATAGTTCTTCAGATAGAAAGGAACTTTTAGCACAATGAAACCCAACTCCCAAAGCACAGAAACATT
This sequence comes from uncultured Verrucomicrobiota bacterium, assembly GCA_903956835.1. Taxonomy (GTDB): domain Bacteria; phylum Verrucomicrobiota; class Verrucomicrobiia; order Methylacidiphilales; family Verrucolacustridaceae; genus Verrucolacustris. The sequence goes on along the minus strand of CAJBOM010000046.1, from coordinate 4,773 downwards.
TACTAGCAAGCATGCGAAAACCTTAACACGTGGACTTTATCAGAGGAATCAAATTTATTGGCTGCGGTATAGCAAGGCAGGAAAGCAGGAACGAAAAAGCCTGAACACAACTGACCTCGCCGAAGCTATCGCAACAAGAAAACGGGAACTAGAAACGATCCCCACTATTCAGAGCGAGGGTGTAATGCGTACCGCAGAACTCTATCTGCAAGAGCAGTTGAAGCTGGGCAACCTCAAGGAGCGCAGCGTGCAAGCGGTCAAGCAGGCACTGGTTTCCTTGTTGCGAAATTGCCCAGTAGCAAGGTTGGACGACATCACCCCACAGATTCTTCAGGCTTACTTCAATCGCATTACCCAACCCAAGGGCAAGGGCGGCATGGCCGCTTCATCATGGAACTCATACGCGGGGCACCTGAGCGGGTTTTTTAGTGGAATGGTGAGAAGTAGGCGCCTTGGGCAGAATCCCATGACCACCGTTACCCTGCCAAAGTTCAATCAGGCGATCCACGCACGCACTCACGTTGAATCCAAGGAAACCGCCAACCGCTTAATTGCGAACTGTACCGACCCCCGCATTAAGTTTGTCCTGCTCGCTGGTTTTCATCTGGGCATGCGCAAAGAAGAAATTATTGAATCACGGTGGGAATGGATGCGGGAAGATTTGAAAGTTGCCGTAATTCCCATGGAAGAACGCAAGCGCCCTAAGCCAGCTACCCCTCCCCTGCCCGCCAGCATGATCGCGCACCTGAAGTTTATGCGGGCGGCCTTACCGCGGCCGCCTAGCAGTACCGATTACATTTTAATGCCGTCCAAGACAAGGGGTGACTATCGCTACCGCTGGGATTTTAGAAAACCGCTTGAGGATTATCTGAAAACCCAAGGGTGCAATTTTCGCGCTCACGATATGCGCAGGAGCTACGTGACCAACCTATGCCGCGCCAACGTTAGCCTAGACACCATCAGCGCGTGGGTTGGCGATTCTGTCCGCACCCTAGAGGCACACTACAAGCACCTTCAGGCATACGATTCGAGAATTGAAAAGCTGACGCGCTAGGAGCGCTTACGCTTTGCGATCATTCGATTGATCTGGCGGCGGTGAGCCTTGAGCAGAGGGACGCTGGCGACCCGTGCCATTAAAGAAAAAGCCTTTGAAACCCTCGCATTGTCTAGGGCGGCTGCGGGATTAGTTTTTGCTTTTAACGCAACTTCCACCAGCGCCCTACCACCGGAACCCCCCAAGCTGCGCCCAGGTGTCGCCAGCTTTCGTTTTTCCTCAACAATGTGATTCAGGAGGGTCAGATTAACTTGTCCGAGGACGTTTCTCGCGAGGGTGTAAGCACGGGTTGTTCCACCTGAGGGTAGGTAAATTGTTTTCTCCTTATACCACCCCGCGATTGTATTGCGGCGAATCCCCAGCACCCTTGCCGCCTCTGAAATAGTCGTCCATCTCGGTTTTAATAAACTGCGCTCCGTTTTTTCGCTGCCTTTTTTATGGGCGGCAACCTCTACCCCTTGCAGTTGGCGCTCAAACTCAAGAACCGTAGGAGCATGAGCATACAACCTGCCCAACGTTGGCATGTTGTGTTTTAGAAACGCGGCTGCAAAAGCTTTTGGAAATGAATATTTTCCGCGCTTAAAAAGAAATTGAGCGTCAGCGTGAACTGCTTCGATATTGGCCTTAAATTGCTCCAGTTCATCTTTAAGTAAGGCGTATTGCTGAGGCGATTTTGCCACCTGCTCCGCATAATCGAGATCAGCTTCGGTTAGGTCTGCACCACCGTTTGCCGATCCTGCCATACCACGTGCCACGAGAGTCCCCACTACTAACAACGCCTGCTTTATATTATGTGCCTTATTCACAGCGGAGAACTTACCACCTGAAAGGTCGGGGATGCAAACACAAGCCAGCCTAGAGATAAGAGCCTACATGTCCGAGATCGGACGGCGTGGGGCTGCGGTGCATCAGCTTACTCAAGAAGCGCGGATGCTGGGTGTTTTTGTGCGTAGGGAGAAAAGAATTTTTATAGCAAAAGGCTATGACCCCGAAGTTGCGCTTAGTAAGGCGCGCGGGGTGCTGATGCTGAGGCGAAAGAAATAAAACCACCACCCTAACCCAGAAAGAAAAAGGGCGGCAGGCCTGTAAACCTGACGCCCTTATTAAACCGCATGAACTTACAATTTTTAGAGACTGTCAACGAACCCCCCTGCTCTGTAGTTGGCCAGCTTGGGGAAACAACGCATAAAAATAAGAGAGTCAGCGAAACCATCAGTGGTTCCAAAAAGGTACCAGTGAAGGACGCAACCCCCACCCTTGCTGAGATGCGAATAACATGAAAGACAATCGACCACGCCTCTATCTCAGCGTAGATAGACTTTCGTTAATAAAAGTCCATGAGTACGGGAATGGGAATTCCATGTCCCTCTGGATGGCTATGGAGGATTTGGCTTTTGAAAATGCAGGAACTTACCCCAGTAAATCCTTTATAATTGACCATATAAAACTTGGCGATCGAGCCGGAATCCATTTCTCAACAGTTAAACGAATCTGCAAAGACTTTGAGGAACTTGGCTTACTAAGCATTAAGAGACGTAGAAAGGTCGGGAGCAAAGAGTACGAACGCAACTTCTATACCCTTCACTATCCCAAGCAACCCATAGACCACAGCGGCCATGGATCAATGGATAGTCTAGATAAACAACTAGGCATGCCATCAATGCCGCCTCCGCTCGCGCTCCGTGGCCTCGATGCCATGCCAAAGAAACCAAAGCAGACGGCAGCCGCAATACATAAAGCGGAAAAACAGGAGGCCGCGGAGTTGGTAGAGGCGAATGAAATTAGAAAGCAGCAGGCAGCGGAGGCCGAGCAGTTGGCAGACCGCATCCGACTACTGGCAGAAAAAGAAAAAGCCGACAAGGTGGCCGCAAAACAAGCGGAGGATGCCCGACGATTGGCGAGGAGAACGGATGTGGGCAGTTGTAGGCAAGCGATCATGCAGGCGAGCTTCGATGAATACGACCCAGGAACATTCATAACCGTTTGGGGCGAATACAACCGCGAGACGGTTATGGCAGCGGTTGTTAAGCTGCCGACTGCTTGGGCTGATAAAGTTGGGGCGTGCATGATAAATAATGCGTGGATGTTTGAGATTGAGGCAAAATGATCGTCACCCCTTACGCGGAGAGGATAAACGCCCTTTCAATACCAGCCAGCTTTGCGAGGCGTCAGGTTGCTATGCACATGAAAACCCCGTTCACTCCTGCGATCAGTCTTGCCCTTCTTTTTGGATTGGAGGCGCTAAACTACGAGCAAATAGGGCAGCATAAGAAAAATACGTTTCTTGCAAGCATTAGTGAATTAGAAAAAGAAAGCGGCTCACCTGCAAAAACAATTAAAACGGTTCTGGGTCATTTTCGAACTCACGGTATTTTAGAAGTTTTGAGTTTTATTCCTGACTACGCGCGAGAGGCGGACAAACGCTTTTATCATCTTCTCGATCCGCCTTTAGATCGCGTCCTGACCCCAGCAGAAGAATTCAGAGTAAGTAAGTTTGAATGGCGTGAAGTGGCTGATTTAACGAAAGAAATCCGCTCTGCTTTGGATAAAGGCGATAATTACGAGGTTTATCGTCTCGACGCACATGATCCCGAATTATTCGAGAAGGCAATTCATGGGCAAGATTTGGAGCATGAGGCGCATGATGCCATACACCTTGCGATCACAGAGGCGCAGGAGGCAATGGATGACCATGCGGGCACCATGTCCCTGACCATGTCGAACTCTTCCCCGCTCCCCAACAAGTAATTACTAAAGGTCGGTCATGGTGTCATGATTAGTTGCCATTCTACCTCATTCAACCCGTCATGCTCTACTGCGTAGTAGAAGATGATACTCACATGTATATATATAAGCCTTTAACCATGCTGACCATGTAGGGTCATCTCTAACTTTCTTGCCTTTCGCTTCTTACAAATCTGCATGGTCAGGTGCATGGTCGGTACATGGTGTATATTCTCAAGGAATCTATTTGAAGGGGCACGCACCCTGCGGTTGGAACGACCTCCACTATAAAAACGCTCGTAACTTAGTTTGCCCTCTAAGTTGCCCCGCCGCCTCATTCGCACCCTACCCCTGAACAATGGCAAGGCCTGCTCCCCTCGGCACACCCGCACGCCTCACGATTGCATAATCGAAAATCGTCATCAGCATCAGGAGGGGGGCGGGGCGAGGATCGTGTTTTTTTGTTTGGCCTTCATCTTCATAATACTTTTTTTATAACTTCCCCACGTTACCTCCCGCACATTCTCTTCAAACCACAAATGCATTTTTTCCATGATCGTAAGCGTTCTTCGCTCCTTCCATATACCTCTCCGATGATTACGAAGACGCCAAAGGTGCTTAATGCGAAATCGAAGGCGTTCAGCTTCATCGGTTTTGTTATTTCTGAGACGGGAAATCGTTACAAGAATTGCACTATCTAGTTTATCTCTTCCTGGTTTAAAATATTCTTTATTCCAGTATTTCTTAAGTTTACCAGCATACCAAGTCTCAGGGTTATGATTTCTTTTGATTTCGCTTTGAGTGGCTGGGTTGGAGGTTGGCCTCGAATTACCACGGCTTTCTACTATTTTCAGCCAAGATTTATTTTCGTTTATATGGGATATCGAGAGCACAGCACCAGTTCGCTACAGAGCGGCAAGGTGGGCAGTCTGCCGCCGATCGCCAGGCCGGTGACAAACCAGAAGGCGCCAGAGGCTCAGGACGGTGAAGAATCG
>CAJBOM010000045.1 GCA_903956835.1 uncultured Verrucomicrobiota bacterium | reverse complement strand
TGCCAACTCCTTGTTCGACCTGGCGGGTGGGAATATTTTTTGAGGCGACCACCTCCAAGGCTTGGCCAAAGGCGAGCATCGATTTGGCTTTCATCTCGTTGGAGGAGGTCGGACTTTCGATAACACTCGTCCAAAGTTCGAAGGCAGCAGGATTGGTTTTATCCCCGTCGTACTTACCAGCCTCGGCCAAAGCTTGAGCCCGCAGGAAGTTGGCTTCTTGCACCTTATCGGACCAGGAGTAGTCGCGAGCCAACTCTGCAAAAAGCTTTTCCGCTTCGGCTTTGTGGTTGGATTGAAATTCAATTTGGCCGAGCCCAAAGAGTGCGGAAGCTTGAGCGTACTGGCGTGGGTCTTTCGAGCCGACCTTGGCGGGAAATTCTTTTCGAATTCTCTCGAAAACGGGGCGGGCTTCTTCGGCTTTGCCTGCGGAAAGTAGGGCGTTGGCAAAGCGCTGAAGATCGCGCCAGTCTAGGGTGGCTTTGTTTTCGAGGGACTGTTTATAGGCTTCCTCGTAAAGACGGAGGGCGAGGGTAGTTTGGCCCGCTTCAAAAGGTACGCTGGCTTGAGAAAAAAGAATCTGGGCAACGAGGCCGGGTCGGGCGCTGGCTTTGCTAGCGAGATCGCGGAAGGGTTGAAGGCACTCTTCCACGGGGGCGGCTCCACTAGAAAAGCGGAAGAGACAGATTCCGACTAGCTTGGAGAGGGCGGGAGCAGCGCGTGGGCCCGAGTAACCGAGAATGGCTTGGCCGATAGAGTCGGTGGCGCGCTGGAGTGATTCTTTCCAACGGGTCTGGGCCTCAGGAGGCAGTTGGGCATATCCGCCCATAGCCTTGGCGATGGTTAGATCGAGATCCGCAGATTTTTCCAAGGCAGAGTAGGCCAGGTCAGAAATAGCGACGGGAGGTGGCGAGGTGGTGGTATCGGGATAGAGTTCTTTGAAAAGTTCAAAAGCGCGACGATAGGATTGAAGGGCTTGGCTCTCATCCCGTTCTTCGGCGAAAAGGGTGCCACGAGAGAGGTAAGCGCTGATATTGCGGGGGTCTTTGGGGTAAGTGCGGAACTGGTCTTCTTGTGTGGAAAGCATGAGATCTTTCTTTTTGTCTCGGGCATAACTTCTCCAGATCCGTTCGTAGGCATCGAGCCCAGCGGGAGAGCCAGAAAGTTTGGTGGTGGCTTCTTTCCAGAGGGTAAGGGCCTGCTCGGGCTTCTTGGCCTCGAGCCAGGCATCTCCTTGGGCGAGGAGGGCCACCCCGAGGTTGCTTGATTGAGGGTAGGCGGTGATGAATTTGGCGAAGGCGGTGGCAGCCTCGGGGAACTTCCCTGAAGCGCGCAGGGCGTACGCTAGGCGCAGAGTGGCATCCTCTTTGGTCGTGGGAGTGTGGGGATCAGTGCTGAGCTCGGTGAGTTGGGCAATGCCTTCGGGAAACTTCTTTTCCCCAACCAAGGCTGAGGCGTAAAGCAGTTGAGTTTGTTCGGCGCTTTCGGCAGATACTTTTCTTTTGCCTGATTTAATATCGGCAAGAAACTTTTCGTAGTAGGTGAGGGCTTCGGCGCCTTTGCCCGACTTTTGATAGGCGGTAGCGATGAAGCGGGGGATTTCGTCGGCGTACCGTTCGTCGGTAATTTTTTCTTGGGCCGATTTCAGTCGCTTGATGGCCGATTCGTAATCGCCATCCTCCAGGAGTGCCCGTCCCACGAGGTAATCGACCAGCCCTGCGATGCCTTTCTGGGAGGGATAATCCTTTTGATATTTTTCGACCAAGCGATCGGCATCTGCGGTTCGTCCTTGGAGGGCGAAGGTAAGGATGATCTGCTGCTGGGCGGGGGCGGCGAGGTCAGGAGTTCCGTACTGGGCGACTTGGCGAAAGACGAGGCGGGCTTCGTCATAGCGGCGAGTCTGGAGGAAGGCCTGGCCCACTTGAAGGAGGGCCTGGCCTGAGAGATCGGGGCGGGAGCGGACCTCTTCGATCTTTTGGCTGGCTCGAGCGATGCGGCGAATTTTGTCGGGGGAGGGAGTGGATCCCGAGGCCACCTCGGCCTTGAGCGGGGCAAGTTTGGCTTGGAGTTGGGCGATGAGTTCATCTTTTCCAGGGATGGCGCGGAGGCGGGCGACCGCCTCGTTGAAGCGGTTGCTGGCGAGATCGAGCATGGCGAGTTGGAGATTGGCCTCGGCGGCGAGGGCGGGACTGGATCCGGAAGCGATACGGGAGTAAATCTGGCCTGATTTTGCCAGAGCGGCATCGGCGTCTGCTTTTTTGAAATCGGCGAGGAGTTCCTTGGCTCTTTGGGCTTCGGCGTAGCCTTGAAGGTAGTCGAGATCTTCGGTGAAGTATTTTTCCTTATCGGCGAGGCGGGCGGCGTCGAGGTCGGCGCTGGCCTCGGCATATTTACTTTGCTGGACATGGAGGCGGGCGCGGAGAAGAAGGTTCTCGGCAAGGGATTTCGACTCAGGAAATTCTTTAGCAAAGGCGGCGATGAGTTGAATGGCTTCTTCGATACTCTTTTTTTGGTTGGCCGACTTGTCGGCAGCGGCATTCGCTTGGGCAGCGACGGCTTGGAGAACGAAATAGGCGGCTTCCTCTTTAACATCTTTTTCTTTGGTGGTGGTTTCTACTTTGCGGTAGGCGACGATGGCTTCGGGCCATTTGCCGAGGTTGTACTGGGAACGTGCGAGGAGGAGGTAAGCACTGGGTAGGTTGAGGGAGGTGGGGCTGGCTTGGATGAAGGTGTTCGCCAGTTTGATGGTCTCTTCGAAGCGACCTCCCTCGTAGGCTTCGAGAATTTTTTTGGTTGCATCGCCAGCCTCTTGGCAGCGGAGGGCTTCAGGGAAAAGAAGGGCGAAGGCCAAGGTGAAAATCTGGGCGGAGAGGAGGAGGGTTTTCATCCGAGAAAAACCCTAAAGCCAGCGCGGGTTTTCTGCCAGCGGAACTCTTGGGGTATGGGCACATTTCCCTTGCCAACCTAGGGGCATTGTGGGGATGATTCACCTATTGATGACCTCGCCTTTGCTTAGCCTAATGATGCTCTCGGCCTGACCGATCTTGTTTTGATGTCCTCCTCCTCCTCCCTCCTTTGAAGTCGCTGCGACCCATGCGAGCGGTCTTTATTTCCTAATGCAGGAGCTACGTGCCAATCATCGGATCCGGGCGCGCGAGGTGTACCTCGTGGACGCGGCGGGTCAAAAAGTGGGGGTTGTTAATTTCAACGATGCGATGAATGCGGCCCGTCAGGCGGGTCTGGATCTGGTGGAGGTCAGTGGCAACAGTAATCCGCCCGTTTGTAAGATCCTAGATTTTGGAAAATATCGTTACGAGATGGATAAGCGGGAGCGGGAGTCGAAGAGGCACAACTTGGCCGCGAAGGTCAAGGAGATGAAGTTTCACGTAAATATCGATCCGCACGATTATCAGACTAAGCTCCGCCAAACGGAGGGATTCCTGTGGAAAGGGATGAAAGTGAAGGTGGTTATGGCCTTCCGTGGCCGTGAAATGCAGCACGTGGAGCTGGGGCAGGCGGTGGTCGTGAATATTCGCAACGATTTGAAGCTGGTAGCGGTGGCGGATGCCAATCCGAAATTGATTGGCAGGAACATCACAATGATGTTAAATCCTCTCCCCGCTAAGAAGCGGGTACGGCGCTGGACAACCGAGAAGGCCGAAGGGGCCTACGAGGAAGAGGACAGCGAAACGGGAGGCCAAGAGCAAACTGAAGCCTCCCCCGTGGAAACCGCAACGCCGACCCCTTCGTAAGGTACTCATGCCCAAATCGATCTCTCGCAGGAAAACAAAGAAGTCCGCTGCCAAACGCTTTAAAGTGACTGGCACGGGGAAGATCTTGTTCGGAAAGCCTGGGCGGCGCCATTTGGCCTCGAGCAAGAATCGCAAGCGGATGCGCCGTTTGGGTAAAATCGCAGTTCTCGATAAAACGGATATGAAGCGGATTCTCGAGAATCTGCCCTTCCGCTAAGGATCTCCCGACCATGCCGCGCGCCACTAATGCACCAGCCTCCCGCGAACGCCGTAAACGTGTAGTTACGAGCGCGGCGGGCTATCGCGGGCGTCGTAGTAAGCTTTTCCGTTACGCCAAAGACGCGACGATGAAGGCCAAATACTGGTCGTATCGGGATCGCAAGACGCGGAAACGTAATTTTCGTCACCTCTGGATCGCTCGTTTGAGTGCGGCCTGCAAATTGCAAGGGATGAACTACAGCTCCTTTGCCGGAGCACTCCGCAAAGCTGGGGTGGAGCTGGATCGGAAGATTTTGGCCGATTTGGCCATTCACGAACCCGCGGCGTTCGCCGCCGTGGTCGCGGCCACGCGCGCCTAAGTTACGGGACCGCCCGTGTCCCTTCCATCGTCCCCAGATTTCGAGGGGATTCGGCAACAAGCCCTTGCGGAACTTGCCAAAGCTACCTCTGGTCCTGAGCAGCAGACTTGGCGGAATCGCTATTTGGGACGCCAAGGAGAAGCCCAGAAAATTCTTGATGGATTAAAGACCCTCTCCCCAGCAGAGCGGCCGGCAGCGGGTAAGGCGGCGAATGATCTGAGAAAATCTTTAGAGGAGGCGTGGGCGGAAAAAGGGGGTGGGGAAAGTGCAGGGCCTGCGGCGGCGGCGGGAGAGTTGGATTCGACGTTACCAGGCCGACCTTCTCCTTCGGGGGCGGTGCACGTCTTGACCCAGACCTTAGATCGGATCACCGATATATTTCATCGGTTGGGCTTTGCTTTGGCCGACGGGCCTGAGATTGAAACGGAGCATCACAATTTCGATGCCTTGAATACCCATGCGGACCATCCAGCACGGGACGAGCAGGATACTTTCTATCTGCAATTGCCGCCTGGACCCCATGGGAGGTGGTTGCTGCGGACGCAGACCTCGACGGTGCAGATTCGGGTGTTAGAAAATCGAAAACCGCCGATCAAAATCATTGCTCCTGGGCGTTGCTATCGGCGAGATGAGGTGGATGCGACGCACGGGATATTTTTCCATCAAGTGGAGGGACTTTGTGTGGGGGAGGGGATTGGGTTGCCCCACTTAAAAGGGGTTTTGGAATATTTCTTCCGAGAATTATTGGGCAAGGAAACGATAGTACGTTTCCGACCCCACTACTTTCCCTTTACCGAGCCGAGCTTTGAAGTGGATTTTTCGATTCCTGGAAAAACTTTCCGTGGGAAAGAGTGGCTGGAGATTGCAGGGTGTGGATTGGTCCATCCCAATGTTTTGCGTGGGGTGGGTGTCGATCCAGAAAAGTTTAGTGGGTACGCCTTTGGGTTGGGGGTAGAGAGGATCGCGATGGTCCGGCACGGGATTCCTGATCTGCGCTTATTCTACGAGAATGACGTGAGATTCTTAAAGCAGTTTGGCCACGCGGGCGCGGTGTGAGTATCGGAAGGGATTAGGGGATTAAGGGATTAAGGAAGATAGAGAGTTAAGGGGTTAAGGGATTGCTCACGCAAAGGCCGCTAAGCCCCGACGCGGGTCGGGGCGCAGACGCGGAACGCGAAGCAGAATTGGAGATTAGCCTTCTGACCCCGAAACCTTCCAAATTGAGGCGCGGGTTGAGTTGACATAAGGGCGAGGGGGGCGAAAATTGGGTTGTGAGGAGCTTTATAATTCAAGTTCAACATAATGTAGGCGCCCTATGATCGCACCAGCCAAGGCAAAAAATCTCCGTTTGAAGACATCTGGGCTGGAAGAATTTTGCCGAAAAAGGGGTATTCGAAAGCTAAGTCTCTTTGGCTCGGTTGTACGGGACGACTATCTGTCGGAGACGAGCGATTTGGACGTGTTGGCGGAGTTTCTTCCTGGGGCTCTTCGGGGCATTGGTTGGGACTACTTTGGTTATGGGCATGAGCTTTCGCAGATTTTGGGCAAGAAGGTGGATTTTTGTTCACGTCTCGATCCGCGGGTTCGAACTCTGATCGAAGATGAACTGGTGCCGCTCTATGAGCAGGCATGACGCAGGGGTTACCCTCGCTCAGCTCCTCGATTTCATTCGCGAGGCCCGTCAGTTGGCGGCGGGAACTGCGATCGATAAAATCCTTCATGATCAGGTGACCCTGCGGGCTTTTGAAAGGGTGATGGAACTGGTAGGGGAGGCGGTGAAGCGACTTCCAGGGGATGTGAAAGAGGAGGCACCAGAGATTCCCTGGAAAAAGATTTCTGGAATGAGGGATGTGATTAGTCACGGGTATGAGGATGTGCAGTACGAGGTTCTTTGGGATGCGGTGCAACTGCAGTTTCCAGAACTTGAGAAGACCGTTCTTAGGTTGTTGGACAAGTACCGCTCCACCTAAACTCTTTGAGGCAGCCTCGCTGAAAAGGCCAAAACACCAACGTCGGTAGATTGAAAACTGACCTCTGACCCCAAAAGCTTTTCCTCACGTCCCGCGCCTGCGGGACGCAGATTGTTCACGCCAAGGCCGCTAAGGTCGGAAAGGAATTCCAGATGTTAGAATGTAGGAAAGTGAGAAAGAGCGAAGGTCGTTTTGAAGTTGGAAGCTTAGGTAGGGGCGGCATCTCCGAGGCCGCCTCGTTGGGCGAACAAAAATGGAGGTTGAGCGCAGGCGTTCTCGGGGAGACCGCCCTACCTAGGTGTTCTATCACCGCATGCGCGGGACTTCGAAGGGCGCCCGCAGAGGGCTGGTGGGAGGGGTCCGTTCCGATGATCCCTCATCTCTTTAGTTCCTTAATCCCCTAATCCCTTAACCCCTGATTCCCGCTGGAATTACCCTGATTTCTACGTTCAAGCGTTTGGCGAGTTCATAGGGAACGGGGTGGGTATCGGGTTCGGGGCTGGGGTGGCAGACAATGATTTTGACTCCGTAGCGGGCGGCGTCGACGAGGCAGCGATCGCAGGGTGGGAGGGTGACGGCGAGGAGGTAAGGGTCGCCTGGTTTACAGAAAGCGAGGGCGTTGCTCTCGGCGTGGATAGTGAGGCGGCGGCGGAAGTCGCGATGGAGGGATTCGTCTTCGGTGAGGTCAACTCCTGGAGGCTGGCCGTTGAAGCCGATGCCGCAGACACTGCCTTCTTTGCGAAGGACGGCGCAACCGACTTTGTGATAGCGGTCGGAGCTGGTGGGGGCGGTGGCCTCAGCGAGGCGTAGCGCGAGTTG
>CAJBOM010000044.1 GCA_903956835.1 uncultured Verrucomicrobiota bacterium | reverse complement strand
CCTCATCTTCATGGCCTTCGGCGCCGCCTTGCGCATGGTCACAAAAGCCTGATTTCCCTCCCCTCTCTGCCCTAAAAAAGAACGGGTGATCTGGGCCTAAACCGAAATCACCCGTCCTCACTCAAACCAAAAGTTTACTGGGTCGGTGCGTTCGTAGCTCCGTCTTTATTAGAACCACCTTTTTTCGCCTTCTTCGGAGGCAACTCCTCCTTATCAATTTTCCCATTCCCATTCTTATCATACTTGGCAACCATCGCCGCCTTTTCCGTCTCATCCAATTTTCCATCATGATTCGCATCAAACTCTTTCTCAAACCCCTTGAGCTTATGGGCAGGAGAAAGCTCAGGCGCAGTTGTGGTAGTTCCGTCTTGGGCTTGTACCGAGGCAGTTGCCCCAGCCAAACCCGCTAATATCAAGGCTAGTAGTAGGTTGTTTTTCATAGAATTACACTATTCCACCCGTACCTCTTTACACAATCTCGATTACTCTTCCGCGTAAAGTAACATCCCCATCGTCTGCTCCCCCAACTTGCTCAACTTCATTCCACCTTTTCCATCTGACCTTACTAACCCACGGCAGTAGTACCTTCCCTCATTTGGACTCCCAGGAACCGACCCAAGCTCCGCCATCTCCACCCTCTCTCCTCGGCCCCTCGCCCTCAGCGGCAATCCCCAAGGAGTCATCTCCAAATCCCAAGACTGCTCTCCATTTTCGATCCCCTCCTTCTCCACCCACTGCATCCAGCCGATCCGTCCCTTCGGCACCGGCACTCGAACCACAAACCCACTTGGTTGCGAACTCAAGCACTCCTCGCAACTCATCGGTTTTCCATCTTGCGCAGCCTTCAGCAAGACGGCCGGATCTACCCCCATCAAATTTAGACCATTCCACTCTCCGTTTCGATTTGGCTCCCAAAAACGTCCTGGCTTGGATACTTTTACCCAGTCCGCAAATTTTTCGTTTAACTGAAACGCTATCTCCAGATGCAGATGCGCCCGATTCCTCGTCAATCCTGGCCCCGTCCACCCCATCATCCCTACCTGATCTCCTGCTTTCACCCGCTGCCCCACCTGCACGCAGGCCGAAGCCAGATGCCCATAAATCGTGTACACAGGCTGGTTTCCCCAAACATGTCTCACGATCACATGCTTCCCGTAATCGGAAATCTTCTCATCCAGATTCACTCGCACCACCTCCCCATCCGCCGATGCCTTCACTTCATCCGTCGGTTCTCCCAGAGAATCACGATGCAAAGGCCGGATATCGATTCCCTTGTGAAAATGCTCAAACATTCGAGCAGGCTCAGCCCCCGCCGTACGAACAAAACCGAACATCCCCGAAATAAGCCGGCGACTAATCGTCGGTTGATAAAACTTTTCTGGATGATTGGCAACAAGAGCTCGATTCTCTGTCGGAAACTTCCAGTCGATTCGCTCCTCCGCCTGCCCCGATCCGAGCAGGCCCAGGGCCATCAACCAAAATACCAAGGCACGTCCCCCTCGCCCAAAGATGACGCCGACCAACATCCCCGTCCATCCCGCCATCCTCACCTTGCTTTCAGTACCACCGCCCCACTTCGTATCGCGATGAAGTTCCCCTGCCTGCTCGCCCCTAAGACCGTCACCGGAACCTGCTCCTCGCTTTTCAGTTGGCGAACCTTACGGGGCAACTCCTCCAAAGTGCGTGCAGGAATTTGACCCAGGCCCACCACCAGCATTCCCTTTTGGATTCCAGCCTCTGCTGCTGGGCTATTTTTCTCCACCCCGACCACCAGCAACCCTACACGCTGTCCATACCCGAGCTGGATCGACTCGGTTAAGCTACAATCCTTCAGTTCCAGCCCAAACTTCTCCTTAAGGGCCAACGCGGCGGAACGCTCAGGCGGGGCCTTAATTTTTCCCTCCACAATCGCAATCGCCTCCTCCACCCATCGTTTCACCCGCTCGCCCGCAATGGCAAAACCAATACTCTCAGTCGGCAAGTTCTGAGCCATCGACATCTTAGCCGAACTCAATCCCACCAGATCCCCATCCGAATCGACCAACGGCCCTCCGCTGTTTCCAGGATTAATCGCTGCATCCGTCTGTAACAATCCCTCCATCGTCAAATCTCCCAGCGTCAAAGTTCTATCCTTACCACTAAGAATCCCTGCACTTACGCTATTCTCGTATCCGACTGGATTACCCAGAACTAAAACCGTCTGACCAAGAAGATTAGGAGAAAGCTTTTCCAGACTCAGAAAAGGCAGGGACTCCTTTGCCTTCACCTTGATCAAAGCCAGATCCTGCAAATCATCGTCACGAAGAAGTTCCGCGTCGTACTCTTTCCCATTCGATAACTTCACACGGATTTTTAATTTATTGGCCCGACCCGCTACGTGCTGATTCGTTACAATATATCCGTCGGGGCTAATAATGAGCCCCGAACCGAGATTTTTTACTGGAGTCTGCAAGATCCGATTTCCCCTCGCCATCCCGCCTCCGTAAAACTGATTAATAAAAGTATCGAAAGGATCGATCACCTGCTGTTCCACCATCTTCTCCGTATTGATATTCACCACTGCGGGACGCACTTTTTCTACCACTTTCACCATCGGCTCATCCTGTGGAGCCATCCCCCAGACGGATCCAGCGAGCAGAAAAACTCCCATCCAACGTGCTTTCATCATCCGCTCACCCTAATCCCTCCCCCCACCCCCCGACAAGCCCCCCACTCCAAAGCCGGGCCTCTACATAAATATATTTTAAAAAAACCGCAACTTTTTGGCTCGAACCCAGTTTAATCCTTATGACGACTACCTATCGGCGTTGGGTTCAACAAAACATCCTTCGAGAAGATCCAGCCCCCATCCTTTCCGAGTCCATCCTCCAACGTATCTGGTTCGAATCCCTCGTCCGCAATCCCTTGCAGACCCTTTCGGGTGAATCTCTCACCCTCCGCCAACCCGGCTTCTGGAATCATCGCGCTGGACCCGACTTCCTTCACTGCTCCTTCCTTGCAGGCGACGGCTCAACTCATACGGGAGACGTTGAAATCCATCGCCACTCCTCCGATTGGGATGCCCACCAGCACTCCACGAACCCAGCTTATCGTAATGTCGTCCTCCACGTTTTCTGGCAACTCGACCCCTCCACCTCCCCCGCTCTCTCCCCACAAATCAAGCCCATCGCCATCGAACATCAACTCGCCGCCCCTCTCACCGAACTTATCCCCCTCTTCCGTGCAACCCCCGCCGAGATTTCTGGTGGAGAGAAACCTGGCCGCTGTCACTTAACCCTTCTGGCTCTTTCCACCGATCAACTTCGCGTTTTTCTTGAAGAAGCGGGTTGGCACCGCCTCCGCCAACGTCGCGCCCTCGCCTCCGCCCGCTCCTCCGCCCACGGATTCGACCAAGCCGTTTGGGTCGCGCTCGCAGAAGGTCTTGGTTTTTCCGAAAATCGTGAACCCTTTGCCTCCCTAGCCCACGCCGTCCCCATTCTTCAACTTCTTCAACTCCCCCATCGCATGGATCGCGAGGCCATCCTCTACGGCGTCGCGGGTCTCCTCCCTGACCCCACCCGTTCCCCATGCTCCCCTCGTGCCTTACCACTTCTCAAGGAACTTTGGCACTGCTGGTGGCCCCAACGCGAAACTTGGAACGATCGCACTCTTCCACCCGCCTGCTGGAAAATGGGCTCCACCCGCCCCAACAACTGCCCCCTCCGGCGCCTCGCCGCCCTCTCCTTTATTTCCGACCCCAATCTCTGGCCACTCTGGACACAATCCATCCAAAAGGGCGACTCCAACGCTTTCTTAGAAATCCTTAAAACCGTCAATCATCCCTTCTGGGATCAACACGCAGGATGGGACGGACGCATCCTATCTTCCCCCTCTCGCCTTGTCGGCCTCGACCGCTCCACCGCCCTTCTCTTTCAAGTCCTTGCTCCTCTCACCCCTCTGCCCGAAGACGAACTCAACCGCCGTATGCAAGATTGGCCCGTAGGCGGGGATGCCGGCCTCCTTCGCTCCGCTAGCATCCGCCTGCTCAGCGTCCCTTTTCCCCCACCCGATGTCCGCTCCCACCTCGCCCGCGAAGGACTCCTCCAGATCTATCGAGATTTTTGCCGAACCGAAACCGACGCCTGCCAATCTTGCTCCATGCCAGACTTTTTAGCGCAAAGATAGAGTCACGCACTACCCTCCAACCCCCCAGCAAGACCCATTCGTGGAAACTTATCGCTCCTGAATCGGGTCGTAAGAAGCCCAATCCCGCAAATCATAGTGCCACCACTCATCGGGCACCCCAGAGAATCCAGCCCGAAACATCGCCTGCCGCAATATCTTCGCTCTACCCCCCACCTCCTTGGGGACATCCGAAAAGTCCTCATCCGCCTTTGCGCTAAACTCATCATGATCACTCGGCATCTCAAGCAACTTCCCTTGAAGATCCGCCAATGCAACATCCACACTGGTCCCTCGATTGTGCCGACTAATCTTTGTGGGGGGCGTAAGAAACTTCCCGTCAGGCTTCGCGGCCCAGAGGGCCTTCTGTGCAGAAATAGGGCGCCAAGCGTCCCAAAGTACCAGTCGGTACCCACGTTCGCACAAATCCGTCACTACTTTTTCCAATTTACGAATCGTCTCCATCCTCAACCAAGCTCGCCCATCAGGATAAATCTTCTTTCCCGTAATGTTTCTTGCCGTCGCATACCGCATTTCGATTACGATTCCAGGAACAGAATCCCCATTTACCTCCACCAATCCCTCCGCAGGGGCTTGAGCCCAAGAAAAACATCCCGTCCAACCCAAAAGAAAAAGAACCCGCAAAATCATTAGCAGTCCAAGATGCCTCAGCCTACCGACTCGACGCCCTACCCTTATCGCTGAGCCAGCGGAACAACTTTCCGACCCACCGCAGGCCCCACATACTCGCTGTCAGGCCGGAACAGCCGATTATCCTGCCACTGTTCAAGAACATGCCCCGTCCATCCCGCCATCCGCGCCACCGCGAAAATAGGAGTAAATAGATCCGTTGGTAAACCCAAGCTGTAGTAAACCGTCGCCGAGTAGAAATCTACGTTCGCATTCAACCCTTTTTCCTGATGCATAATCTGAGCAATCCGCTCACTCATCTGTATCCACCTGGTATCCCCTAACTCCCCCGTCAGTTTTTCCGCCATCCGCTTCAGGTGCGGTGCACGCGGATCGAGCACCTTGTACACCCGATGCCCAATTCCCATAATCTTCTTTTTCTGCGCCATCTGCTCTTTTACCCATCCATCCACTTTTTCCAGACTCCCGATTTTCTGAAGCATGTGAATCACTCCCTCATTGGCTCCCCCGTGCAAAGGCCCCTTTAAGGTTCCAACCGCCGTGCTCACAGCCGAATAAATATCGGTCAAAGTGGAGGCACACACCCGCGCCGCAAAAGTGGAGGCGTTCATTCCGTGATCCGCATGCAAAACAAACGCCATATCCAATGTAGCCACCGCTTCCGGCCCCGCCTCTTGGCCATTCAGTAAATAAAGAAAGTGAGCTGCCTCTCCTAAGTCCTTTCGCACTGGAGGCAACGACTGACCCCTCCTCGCTCGATGGAAATAGGCCGCAATCACCCCAATCTTCGCCGTCAGCGATATTTGCCGATGCCGATTCAACTCTACCTGCTCTACCCCAATTGGACCGTAATCATAGAGCCCCAACATTGAGATGCAGGTCCGCAGAATATCCATCGGGCTCGAATCCTTCGGTGCTGCCAAAATATACTCCACCACCCCCTGCGGCAGCTCTCTCTCACTCGCTAGAGACTTTTTTAACTGCGCCAACTGTTTCGAATTCGGCAGGTCCCCTTGCCATAAAAGATAACTGGCTTCTTCGAAGCTCACCTTGCCCGCAAGCTCATCAATGTCATAGCCACGATAAATTAGTTTCCCTTCCAATCCACGCACGTCAGAAAGGGCCGTGGCCGTTGCCACCACTCCTTCCAGCCCTTTCGCCACAATCTTGGTCACCCCACCCGCCGCTCCCTTGGCATCACTCACATTATTTTCCCAACGCCTTGACCACTTCCTGCCCAATATCTCCAAGAGTTTCTGCTACGTGCACCCCCGCCTTCTTCAACGCCTCGATCTTCGCCTGCGCCGTCCCTTGACCACCCGAAATGATTGCCCCCGCATGTCCCATCCTTTTCCCAGGAGGCGCCGTTGCTCCCGCTACAAAAGAAATTACCGGCTTCTTCACTCGAGATTGAATGTATTCCGCTGCCTCCTCCTCCTCCGAACCCCCAATCTCACCAATCATCA
Source organism: uncultured Verrucomicrobiota bacterium (assembly GCA_903956835.1). Lineage (GTDB taxonomy): Bacteria > Verrucomicrobiota > Verrucomicrobiia > Methylacidiphilales > Verrucolacustridaceae > Verrucolacustris. Next base: position 4,403 of record CAJBOM010000044.1, on the reverse strand, counting down.
CAATCGCCTTGGTGTCGGGATCCGCGTGCAAATACTCCACCGCTTTTTGCAAGGTCAAACCATGAATCGGATCTCCCCCCACCCCAATGCAGGTGCTTTGCCCCAACCCTTCGCTGGTAATCTGCCAAACCGCCTCGTAGGTCAGCGTCCCGCTTCGAGAAACCACTCCGACATTTCCAGGTCGGTGAATATACCCAGGCATAATCCCAATCTTACAAGCCCCAGGAGTAATAATCCCCGGACAATTCGGCCCAATCAAAACGCATGAATGCTCATTCAGCGCATGGCGCACCCGCATCATGTCCATCACGGGAATTCCTTCCGTGATCGCCACGATCAGCTGGATCCCTGCATCCGCAGCCTCCAAAATTGCATCCGCCGCAAATTCAGGCGGAACAAAGATCATTGAGGCATTCGCCTTCGTCGCTGCTACCGCCTCCGACACCGTATCGAATATCGGCACCGTTTTTTCGAACTTTTCTCCGCCACGCGCAGGTGTCACCCCCGCCACCACCTGAGTCCCATACTCCTTACAGGCGGAAGCGTGGAAGGAACCCGACTTTCCTGTAATGCCCTGCACCAGCAAACGCGTATTGGCATCGACTAAAACAGACATCTTATTTCCCCTTCTTTCCCGCCGCCGCCGCGACCGCTTTATCCGCCGCTTCCATCAGGCCCTCAGCCGGAAGCAGTGGAAGTCCCGATTCCTTCAGTATTTTGCGCCCAGCCTCCACGTTCGTGCCCTGTAACCGAACGATGATCGGCACTCGAGGTGGCGCCGTCCGACAAGCCGCTACCATGCCTTGCGCCAAAATATCGCACTTCAAAATACCCCCGAAAATATTAACCAAGATGGCTTTGACCGCTGGATCCCCCTGCAACAGACGAAACGCCGCCGTAATCATCTCTTCCGAGGCCCCCCCTCCCACATCAAGAAAGTTTGCTGGTTTCCCTCCCGCAGCCTGAATTAAATCCAGAGTGGCCATAGCCAATCCAGCCCCATTCACCATGCACCCAATGTTCCCTTCCAGCCCGATATAGTTCAAATGGTGCTCCGCCGCCGCTAAATCCCGTGGGTCTTCTTGCGATGGATCTTGTAATTCTTGAATCTCTTTGTGCCGAAAAAGAGCGTTATCATCAAAACCCAGCTTTGCATCCAGCGCTACCACATCCCCGCCCTTCGTCACCGCCAGCGGATTGATCTCCACCTGAGAACAGTCCTTCTCGATGAAAAGTCGATAAGCGGCGTGCAATAATCGGCAAGGCGCACGCAGCCCCGTGGATGGGAAACCCAGAAAAATACTCACTTTGCGGGCCTGATAAGGTTGCAGGCCTAGCCCAGGATGAATCACCTCCCGCAAAATCGCTTCAGGACTCTTTTCCGCCACCGCCTCGATCTCCACCCCGCCTTGCTGACTCGCCACAATCACTGGGCAGCCCGAAGAACGATCCAACACTATCGCTAGATACAATTCACGGGCGATATCGGTTGATTCTCCCACCAGCACCGCATGCACCGGCTTTCCCTCGGGACCCGTTTGATGAGTAATCAACGTATTTCCGATCATATGCGAAGCCACATCCCTTACTTGATGGGGGGTTTTGACCAGATGAACCCCGCTCTTGTACCCGTCTTGAAAGTGACCTTTGCCTCTGCCCCCAGCATGCACCTGCGCCTTAACCACGAAGCTGTTACAAGGAAGACTTCGCGCAATCGATTCCGCCTCCTCTGGACTACGAGCCACCGCGCCACGGGGAACTGGCACCCCCGCAGCCGCTAATAAGTCCCGCGCCTGATATTCGTGAATATTCATAAAGAAGAGAAACTAATGGAAGCGACAATCGAGGAAAGCCCCTCTTGAGTCAACCCACCAATCCGTGGACTACTCCTGCTTTGCCTCTGCCGAGGATATCGGTTCCTCCACAGGCGGATTCAAACTCATCGGGCTGCTTTTCTGTCCCGATTTCATGCTCAGCGGAGAAAGCTCTTTGGAGGAGAACCCCGTCAGATCCCGTTCCGTCTTGCTGACCTCTTTCAGTTCCGGCACATCAAAAACTACCGAAGGTTGGATCATCACAACTAACTCCCGGCGTTCGGTGTCGTCCGTGGTGCTTTTAAAGAGATTTCCAATCAATGGAACCGTGGAAATGAAAGGGATCCCCGCACTGGTCTTGGAATCCGTCTGAGAGATCAATCCCCCCATCAGGATCGTGGCTCCATCCGGCACAATGACGGTGGTCGTCAGTTTTTGGGTGTCAATTTTAGGGACAGAGACTCCACCCCCAATCTGGGTTTCACTGTTGATCCCTTTCGCCAAGGTGTCGTTCGTCTCGACAATCTGCAGGCTGATTTCCCGAGCGCTGTTGATCAGGGGCACGACCTCGATTTTTAAAACGACATCCTGATACTGAATATTCGACTGTTGCGACCCGGAAGTGGTCGACACGCCCCCCCCCCCCCGAGGGTGGTGACTGTGCTGGTGGGTACGGCAATTTTTTGCCCCTGAAAGATGGTCGCCTTTTTATTGTTCGCCGTAAAAACGGAAGGACGTGAAGCCACGCGGAATTTTCCCGTCGCGGTAAGGGCGCTGACATAGACATTCAGGGTGTTCCCAATGAATGCGGCGATCTGCATTCCGGGCAACCCATTTTCGGCAGCGACACTGGCTAATTGCGCCATGGTGGCTGCCGACTGCATCAAAGGGGTGTTGCTCGTGATCTCACTTACTCCCCCTCCTACCGAATTAACGCCTGACGTGGACGACCCGGTAAATCGTTGCAGGATATTGACGGCGAAGGCGTCGGCGTTGGACACGAGCAACTGACCAATGACCGTGGCCAGATAAACCTGCATTGGGCGTTTGTCCAATTTTGTCAAAATCGCCTTCACCTTGTCCCGGGATTCCGGTTGTCCGATCACGAGAATCGAGTTGGCCCGATTATCCGCAATGATCCGTGTCTTCCCCACGATGATCGACTCGGCGGCCGCCTGCTCCCCGGGCTCGCTCAAAATATCTGCAGGATTTGCGGTGGTCCCACTGGTCCCCGCAGGCCCACCGGTTACCCCACCCACTCCGATTCCGCCACTCACTGTCCGGCTCGCTCCTGCCCCGCCCGTTGCCGCGGCATCGTCCCCCTCTTCCTGTAACATATCCTGCAGAATCGGTAACATATCAGAGGCAGAAACATAGTTCAGAGGCTGTTCGTAGGGGTCGCTCAATTCCACTGAGATATCAAATTGCTTAATCAAGGAGCTAATCGACGCAAAATCAAAGGGGCTCGCAACTACCAAGATCCGATTCGTTCTCGTATCCGCAATCAGCTGAATATCGCCCGCAAAACCACTTTTACTTCCACTAATCGTTACCCCCGCAGATCCGCCTGCCGCACCAGGTAATCCAGGTATCCCAGGTTGCGCCGATTGGCCTGTCGCCGCTTTCGCCGCCGTTCCCCCGCTCTTCTCCTCTCGCTTTTCCAATATCTGCGTAATCAACTCCACTACTCGGTCGGCGTTCGCTTGTGCCAGTTGGATAAAATCCGTTTTTCGCTCTGGCGCAGGGGTATCAATCAAGTCCCTCACCTGGATCAGGCGCCGAATCAGAGTGGCATTTTCTGTGATTAGAACCTGATTCGCCACTGGCACAGGCACCAAGCTACCATAGGGATGCAACGTGATGAACTGCTCGAAAATCGGCACCGCGTCTGCCGCCGCCAAATGGGTCAAGGGCATGACATACGAAGCCACCACCTCGCCCTCAGGCAACTCGCTCTCATTCGTAAAAAGGAAAACCCCTTCACTCCGAGGATTCTTGCCCCCAGCGGTGTTAATCACCTTGACCGCGTTCTTATCCAGCGCGATGAAGGCATACCCATTCAGTAATAAGGTCGATTCAATCAGACGGATCGCCTCCGCCTTGGTTACCGGCTGATTTAAAGTCAGACTTAGATTTGCCCCTCCGCCAAGCAGACTGGCATCTTTAATTAAGGTAACTCCCTTTAATTTCTCATAGATGACAAGGAAATCCGAAACTGGATTATTCGGAAACTGGATCGTATCCGGAGAAACCATTTCAGGCTCAGAAACAGCCACTCCCTCCCCCTTTGCGGGCAACCCCGTCCGACTAGAATCTGGGGACAATTCTTGAGCCCAAGTCCGCTCGCCCTCCACACTCAAAGAAAACAGCAGAGCTAAAAATAAAACTAAACCAGGTCTCATTTTTTCTGCCCCGCTGGAATCGGGATTACCCGCCGCCGAATCACCATTCCAGGCGCTTGCGCCCCCGCGTTTTGCGCTTTTTGCCCAGGATTTACCTGAGTCTGCCCTGGTAATCCAGGAATGGGCGGTTGGGCTTGCATCGCGACAGGAGCTTGTCCAGTAGGCGCGACACCCCCTCCTGTCACCT
>CAJBOM010000043.1 GCA_903956835.1 uncultured Verrucomicrobiota bacterium | reverse complement strand
AGCCTTCTCCGATATCCGCCTCCTGCCCAAATGGACCAGTAAAAATACCTTCTTCGATCCCGCCGTCTCCTCGGCCGAACACACCGTTTTCGACCAAGACTACGCCAAATCCGAAGAGGCCATCTCCGCCGTCATCGCCCAACATCCCGACAATGCGGGACTCCTCCTCCGCCGCGCCATGACCCGTATCGCTCTTAACCAAATCCCCGCCGCCACCCAAGACGCCCAACTCGCCTGTATCAAAGAACCAAAAAATCCCGAACCCCACCGTTTCCTCTGCGGTATCTACCTAGGGACAGGCCGCCGCCCCGATGCCATCGAAGAAATGAGTAAAGCCTGTCAACTCGACCCCCAAGACGCCGATACCGCCGAAGGACTCGGCGAACTCCTTCTCGCCTCCGCCCGCTACCCTGAAGCCCTTCCCCTTGCTGAAGACGCCGTCCGCCTCAATCCAGAGTCCCCTCGGGCCTGGTCCATTCTCTGCGCAGCTCGCCTTGCCACCGGCAACTTCGCTGGAGCCCGCCAAGCAGGCGAGAATGCCACCAAAAAAGATCCAGAAGATCCCCGCGCCTGGGTCCAACTCGCCGCCAGCTTAAATGCCAGCCACGAATTCGCCCTCGCCATTTCCGTCGCCCAAACCGCCACCCGCCTCGCTCCGAATGACGCCCGCGCTTGGCTTAACCTTGCCACCGGCTACACCGGACTCGATCAGTACGCCGAAGCGGTCGGTTATGCCGAACGCGCCACCCAGATCGAACCGCAAAATCCGACAGGATGGAAACTTCTCACCGCCCTCTACGGCCAACTCAACCGCCCCGCCGATGCCCTCGCCGCCCGCTCTCGCGCCCAAGCCCTCCTCCCCGCAACCCAGCGTTGACCCTCACCTCCTGTCCTATATTCTCATACTATGAAACCCATCCATATCCTCGCCCTCACCGCCGCCCTCCTTCTCCCTTTGGCTTCACCCACCTACTCCGCACCCTGCATGAAAAACTGCAACGAGTGCTGCCCCCCCAGTTCGCCCTGCTGTCCTACCCCCAACTGCACCAAAGTATGTAACGAGTGCTGCAAATCAGACGACTCCTGTTGCTCCAGCAAAAAATCAAAATGCACCTCCTCCTCTTCCAGCGTTGCTCTCGAGCGCGGGGGCAAAAAAATGTCCCCCTACGCCAGCAAAGGCGTACTCCGCCGCTACTAACTTCCCCAAAAAAACAAAAAAAAGGGGCGTGCACCCCAGTGGGATACACGCCCCAGATTGGCTAACTCAGGCTCAGCACCCGCACGCGCAGGTCTGACATTCGCCCGGTTGGCACTTGGCGCATTTGCACCCACAGCAGTCGGCCGCGAAGGCCAATCCTGCGGTGAAGAGCACCGCCACAACCAAGATAACATATTTCATATTTTTATCTCCTGATCGAAGTTTCAAAGAACCGACGTGAAAGCCCCGGCATCGTTGCCGGGCACGTCGCAAATCAGGAGAGAATTCGGGGAGGCGTTAGAAGAGGACGATCGGTACGAGCGGAAGCCGAAAGTCGAATCGCCTCAGATCCACTAAAAGTCGAAGTCGGAAGCGATAACTCAACCGCTACCAAGGGAAGTGCCACAGTCACGCCGGAAGGGGCAGGACACGCCGAGCAGGGAGCGGGAACCATCGGAGAGTGACAGGGTTGATCCGTCTCCCCGCAACAGCAGGATTTTATAGCCCCCGCCTGAATCGGAACGGGCAGATTGGAAAAAAGGAAACCCACCAAAGCCAATCCAAGAAGACCCATTTTCATAAGAGAAACATACTCCATCCTTTCCGAGAATCAAATCGGCCCCTTGCTTCAGAAAATTTTTCGTCCAGAGTTCTCTAATGAAACAAAAATTCTTCACTCTAACTTGCGCTTTGCTCACTCTCGGCTTCATCTCTCTCTCTAACGCCTCCGACACCGCCAATCCTAAAACCCCTCAAGCCCAAATCGTCAAAACCCCAGAAGAAAAAGCCAAAGCAGCCGAACTCGCCAAAACTTATACCCTCACCACCTGCCCCGTTTCTGGCGACAAACTCGGCGGTATGGGCGAAACCATCGACACCCTCTACCAAGGCCAACTCATCCGCTTCTGCTGCAAAGGCTGCATCAAATCCTTCAACAAAAATCCCGATAAATATCTCAAAGAGATCGACGCCGCCAAAAAACCCGCCTCCTGATCCTCCCCTCAGCTCGCGTGTCATAAAGCCCCAGAGCCCTTGACCACCTCCACGGCTAGGCTTAATCTCTAAACAGCATTCCGAGTATCCCCGTCGCAAGATGGGGGTCCGCCAACCGGGGTAGGAGAAACCCACGGTGGCTGGAAAAAGACCCAAGGTCCTTTTCCGATGTGCGAGACAGGTAGATCCTGACTCGAACAAAGTTCTCCGCAGGCCAACCGCCCGCACAGGAATGTGTCGGCGGTTTTTTGTGCCCGCATCGGGATGCGTCAACCCAAGGAGACGCATCAACATGAGCACACTCACCCAACCCATACTGCTGGCCCCACTGGCCGCACTCAGCATCAAAATCGATTCAGAAAATCCAGATCATCACCTCTGGAATAACCACGGCACCTGGTGGATCCACTACACCGTCCACCAGTCCGACTACACCAAACGGCGAGTCCGGGTCTCCCTCGAGACTCGTAACCTCCGCGAAGCCCGTAGCCGCCGAAACTCCATCCTCACCCACCTCGAAACCGAAGGAGTAAAAACTTTCTAAAACTTCCACCACCTGGACGGAGAGGGACTGCTGGGTTCAACTCCCACCACGTCCGAGTCCTCGAGGACGGGGTAAATCCCTCATAGCCGGAGGCGAAAGAAGATTAGGTCTGGGGTAGGTTTGAGGGGGACCAACTCCCGTTGGCCCGATGAACTAAACACCGTTGAAAACCCCTTCTGGCCGATGGAGCTAGCGAGGCGTGGGGCTTAATACGATTTTTCAATTCGCTACGGAAGATCTAGAGAGATGGATTTGTGACAATTTTGTGGCAGGGTCCAAAAAAATCGATTAGGGGTTGAAAAACTGTAAAAACAGTCTTAGTTGAAAACTTATGAAACGACACATCCTCGCTCTTACTCTCGTGACGGCACTCACCTCATTCTCCGCTACCTCTAAAGCAGATAATATAATCTCCCTGACCGATAGCTTTAACTACCCTCAGGGTTGGCCGAATGGTTTAGAGCAACTCTATTTCGACGGATCATCTTTTAGTGTCGCCCCGTATTCAGCCAATAACTCAACCTCTCATGGATGGAACATCTACAATGACATATCCATGATGGGTGGGGGGTCGGGTCTTTTGTTATGGAATTGGAGTAACACTTTTCAGTGGGTTACACCTGGCCCATTGGCAAAAGACACTCTCCTTGGTTCTGGCGCATCGCTCGGTGGTAATAACTATTATTTCCCCATGTATAGTTCGTCATCAAGTGCCTACTGGGGATTAGCCTATGCTATTGGTGGTGGTAATTTTAACTATGGATGGGTTCAGTTGAGTTATGATGCCTCAACTACAACAGCAACATTTCTTGGTGCCGCCATCAACACGACTCCCAATCAGTCAATCTTGGTCGGGCAAGTTCCCGAACCTTCCGCCCTTTCGCTTCTCGCACTTGGTTTAGGCGGTTTGGCGTTTTTGCGTAGGCGTTCGTAATCCGCACTTCGCTACCAATCCCCAACAAACTCCGTAGGACCTCCGACTCCGGTCGGGGCCGATCGAACCACTCAACATCCACACCCCCTGCCCCCCATCTTCATTCCCACATTCTTGGGAATGTAGGAACGTCCCCGCCACCTCCGCTCCTCGAAGTCCCCCAAACGCTGTACTTGAAATCTCTTATTTTCCCTTCGCGTCCTTAGCGACTCTACCCCGACCAGCGTCGGGGCTTTGCGTGAGTAAAAATCCACGCGTCAGCGTGTCCCGCAACCGCGGGGCGTGAGTACCTCTTCCTCAATCGAAAATTAAACATCCAAAATCCCAAATCCGCGCGAAAGCGCGTCCCGCGAACGCGGGACCCCCCCTTGCCAGAACTTCTTCTTACGCCTACCCTCTTTCTTAGGTGACCCCTTGCGCGAGCTCGGGTTCCGCCTAAAACTTAAGTTATTATTAATAAGGAGGATATGACCATGAAAAACGCCCTTGTTTTGGGGACTGGCGGGGTTGGCTCGGTCATCGGTCAGCGCCTCCATACCTACGACTGCTACGGCGATATCTATCTCGGAGATGTCGAAACCCAATTCGCCGATATCCTCCACGCCAAAACCGACGACAGTCGCTTCAAAGTCGTCAAACTCGACGCCAACGATCCCGTCGCCCTCGCCAATTTCATCAAAGAAAAGAAAATTTTTGTCACCATCAACGCCTGCCCCAGCTTCGT
>CAJBOM010000042.1 GCA_903956835.1 uncultured Verrucomicrobiota bacterium | reverse complement strand
GGCGCGCCGGACTTTACAGATTGCGCAGGCGCTCTACGAAAAGCATAAGGCGATTACTTATCCCCGAACCGATTCGCGATGTTTGCCTGAGGATTATCTAGGGGTGGCCCAGTCGACGCTGGAAAACCTCAAAGGCAGCGAATTTGGGGAGTTTTCGGAAACTGTACTGAAAAACGGATGGTTGAAGCCGCTGAAGAGGGTGTTTAACAGTGCGAAGGTCAGTGACCACTTTGCCATTATTCCGACGCAGCAGATTCCGCTGAAGCTGGACGAAATTGAGGCGAAAGTTTACGCGGCGATTGTCCGACGATTTATCGCGGTATTTTATCCTGAGGCGGTTTATGAAATTACGACCCGTATCACTCGGGTGGGGGAGCATCCTTTTCGGACGGAGGGAAAGATCCTGAAGGAAGCGGGATGGCTGGCGGTGTACGGGAAAGAGGGAGTGGAGGAGGGAGGCAAGGATGAGGGAAAACTTCTGGTGCCAGTGGAAGAAGGGGAAAAGGTGAAAACGGAGGCGGTGGTTTCTGTGGGATTGCAAACAAAACCGCCAGCACGATACACGGAGGCCACGTTATTGAGTGCGATGGAGGGTGCGGGGAAGCTGATTGAAGATGAGGCTTTGCGGGAGGCGATGGGGGCGCGGGGTTTGGGTACGCCAGCAACCCGTGCGGCAACGATCGAGACTCTCATCTCGGAAGAGTACATTCGTCGATTGGGCCGAGAGCTGATGCCGACGGCGAAAGCTTTTGGGTTATTTGAAACCCTCGATGCGCTGGGCATTGAGATTCTTCACTCTCCCGAGCTGACGGGGGAGTGGGAGCATAAGCTGCGGGAGATTGAGAGTGGTCGACTGAAGCGGGTCGACTTCATGAAAGAAATCCAAAAGGTGACATGTGATATTGTGGAGAAAACGCGCGCCTTCCAGGATAAGGATCACGTTTTACGAAAACTCGACTTCAAGGATCCTGAATCGGGGCAGGAGTTTGAAGAGACCCTGCGCGAGTACCGAACACTGGACAATAAGTACTCGGTACGGAAAGTGTTGGCAGGCCGACGGATTGAGGCAGCTGAATTTCTCACCTTGCTAGAGAAAGGTTCTTTGGGATTGCTGGATGGATTTCGAAGTCGAATTGGGCGACCTTTTTCGGCGGGACTTAAATTAGGGGAGGGCAGGAAAATCGAGTTGGTCGTGGGGGAGGAGGAGGGGACGCTCGATTTCTCTGACCAGGAGCCGTTGGGGACGTGTCTGGCTTGTCAGGGTCGGATGTTCATGAGCCAGCTGCGTTATGTCTGTGAGCACAGTGTCTCGAAGCCTTCGACTTGTACCTTCAAGGTTTCGAAGAAGATCCTCAGTCGGGATATTGCGCTGAACGAGGTTCAGGATCTTCTGAAAAACGGAAAAACCGCTTTGCTGGAGAAGTTTATTTCTAACAAAACCCGCCGTCCTTTTTCTGCATTCTTAATGTGGAAGGATGGAAAAGTATCTTTTGATTTCCCTCCACGCGAACCGAGGAAGCCAAAAGTCAAAAAAACGGCAAAATCGCGGGCTAGTGCGGAAACCTGAAAGCTAACTCCATCGCGGATGTGAACCCGAAAGTTAAGGCCTTTCTTTCTCACTTGGCAGACGAGCGAGGCTTATCGCCGAATACGGTGCGGAACTATCGACAGGTGCTGGGAGAGTTTCAGGTGGGAATGCCCTCTGAATGGAGTGCGGTAGGGGAGAAAGAGTGTCGCAGTTATCTTCACGGGTTAGCGGGAAAAGGAAGGCATGGCCCTGCTTCGGTCCGTCTGCGTTTTTCTGCGCTACGCACGTATTTTCAGTGGATGCAGGCGAGGGGGGAAAGGACGGATAATCCTGCGGCGGGACTTCGCCTACCACGGCCTCGACGTTCGTTGCCACGTTTCCTGAGTGAAGAGCAGATGGACAGTCTACTGGTTGCGCCTTTGCAAATTCTTCAAAAAAAGCCAATCAAAGAATCAGGGCGGAAGGAGCCTGCTTGGACCAAGTGGCGTGATGCGGCTTTGTTGGAGCTATTGTATGGAACGGGATTGCGGCTTGGGGAAGCGCTGGGGCTTTCATGGCGGACTCTTCACGCAGAGGGGCGTCGCACGCTGAAGGTTCGCGGCAAGGGAGGTAAGGAGCGGTTGGTGGTGATTGGGGAGAAGGTACGAGCTGCGATGCAGAAGTATGAAGAGAAGCTTCCTGCGGCATGGAGGAAAGAAGGGGGAGCAGCTTTTCTTGGGCCGAGGGGGGAGCGTCTCTGCGCACGGGTTTTCCAGCGAAATTTGAAAATGTATTTAATGGAAGCTGGTTTGGATTCTTCGTTGACTCCACATAAGTTGCGACACAGTTTTGCGACGCATCTGTTGGGTCGGGGTGCTGATTTGCGGGCGGTACAGGAGCTGTTGGGGCATGCGCGATTGACGAGTACAGAAATATATACGCGAGTAACACCCGAGCGATTGCGCGGGGCGTATGGGAAGGCTCATCCAAGAGCATGACAACGATTCCTGAGCCTCTTTTAAAAATCGGTTACAACCTGCTCTTCACGGCAGGTTTTGCTCTGACCTGGCCGTATTTCACTTATCTGATCTGGCGACGTCAGCCGTTTTGGGAGCGGTTGGGAGAACGACTGGGCCACTATCCGAAGGAGTTGAAGGAGTGGTTGAAAGATCCGCGACGTCCTGTTTGGATTCATGCGGTAAGCGTGGGGGAGATGTTGCTGGCAAGAGTTTTAGTTCGGGAGTTGCGAGCGCAAAGGCCGGATCTGCGGATTTTGCTAACGACTGGAACGCCGACGGGGCGAAAGGTGGGGCAGCCATTGCTCGATGAAAAAACAAGATTGGTCTATGTGCCAACCGATTTTTATTATTCGATGTTGCGGGCGTTTCGCAGAATCAATCCTTCCGTGTTGATCTTGGTGGAGAATGAGATCTGGCCGAACATGCTTTGGCGGGCGCGGAAGATGGGGGTAGAGATTCTTTTGGTTAATTCGCGCCTTTCGCGTCGGAATCGGCGTTTGTTTCGGATGGCCCGGACATTTGTCAGGCCCGTCTTGCAGTTGTTTGATTGGATCGGAGTGCAAAGCCCCGAGGATATGCGGAGATTTGCGATTGCTGGTTTTCCTGAGAAGCGACTGCATTTGATGGGGAGCATGAAGTATGACGTGGCGGCGTTAGCGGCGGATCATCCAGGCAAAGGAGTGGAGTTAAGAAAATCGGCAGGGTGGGATCAGGGGCAGGTTATTCTTTTGGGCGGAAGCACGCATCCTGGAGAGGAAAAGATTCTGGCGGGAATTATGAGGGAGTTGAAAAAGAGCCATCCCAATTTGCGATTGATGCTGGTGCCACGGCACGCGGAGAGAACCGACTCGATTCTGGCTGAGCTGGGGGCGACGGGGTTGAGGGTGGTACAGCGATCTAAACTGGATAAAGAAGGGTCAACGGATCCTGATATCTTGCTAGTGGATACGACGGGTGAGTTGCGGGATCTCTACCCAACGGCCGATGTTGTTTTCATCGGAAAGACACTGACAGGAACCGGAGGGCAGAACTTTCTTGAGGCGGCGCGTCATGGGCGGGCGATTGTGGCGGGTCCGCACATGGAAAACTTTATGCCGCTCCGTCGGGAATTTGAAGAAAAGAGGGCGATATTAATTGCGGGTTCGGCGGAGGAGCTAAGGGTGAAGTTGGAGGGATTACTTTCCACTACGAAAGGACGGGAGGAGTTGGGGCAGAGAGCGGCGGATTGTTTTCAAGAGCATTTAGGTGCAGGAGCGCGTTGTGCGGAGGTGTTATTGGAGAAGATAGCGCAGTCAGAACAGCGAGGATCGAGGTGAAAGGCTGGGCGTGGATGGTGGGAGTAGGGATCGGGTTGGGGTGTGTTGGCGGATGGGCGGAAGCGGAGGTGATGGAGTCTGGCCCCGAGCGAGTGGCGATGGTGGAGTTATTTACGTCGGAAGGGTGTAAGAGTTGTCCAGTGGCGGAGGAGTGGTTGAGTCGGTTAAAAGAAAGGGAAGGTCTTTGGACAAGGTTTGTTCCGGTGGCCTGGCATGTGGACACTTGGGATTCGCTGGGTTGGAAGGATCATTGGTCGTCGGCCAGTTTTAGCCAGCGTCAGTGGGCTTATGCAAAAGGCTGGGGCAAAGATAGTGTGGAGACTCCTGCATTCGTTTTGCATGGGAGGGAGTGGGCGAAAGTGGAGGAGGGATCGTTGACGGCGGTGGGTCCGATGGCGGGAAAATTACGGGTAAAGATTATAGGCAATCGAGTGGAGGTCTTTTGGATGCCGATGGTAGCGGCGAGCAAGTCGCAGCGGGCTTTTCTGGCTCCGATGCGAAGTGGGATTGAGAGTGAGGTGACGGCGGGAGAGAACGCGGGACGCAAGCTGACCCATGATTTTGTGGCTGGAGAGATTGTTGGGGTGGAGTTGAAGGAGAAAGATGGGGTGTGGGCGGGGGAGGGAAGGATAAAGGAGCCGAGGGATGCTCTGGCTGTATGGATTAAGAGGGAAGGGGAGGTGGAACCGTTGCAGGCGGTGGGAGGTTGGCTGAAGCCGTAGGGTCTATAGGGGGGCCTTTTTACGAGGATGAATGCGATTTTTTGTTCATCTTTTAGGTAGACGCAGGATTATGCGGCAAGGGAGTCTTTGGGTGCGGAAATTGGCTGTGGGGATTTATCGCAGGAGATGCTTTCGAAAGTGGCAATTCGGGCGACCTTGCCTGGGGAGTGGATGAAGAAAGAACCCTTCCCAGTTGATTGGAAGATGGTGGAGAGAGCGATTCGAGATGCGAATGCCGCAGGGCTGGCCTTGGCGTAAAAAAGCGGTCTAGCTTTTTTCGGAGAGTGGGGGCGGATAGGTCATAGCGTAGAGGATAACGGCGGTGGCGGCGTTAACGGAGAAGGAGTCGATGGAGGAGGTCATGGGAATCGCGACGGAGAGGTCGAGACCATGGCGGAGGGGATGAGAGAGGCCTTTTCCTTCATGGCCGATAAAGAGGGCCATGGGTTTGTTGGGGAAAGATGCATTGGGCAGTAGGGTAGTTGCTTCCGAAGTCGCGCCGATAGTGAAGACTTGATGGTCACGTAGTGTCTGCAGAAGGGCATCGGTGGATTCGTGGCGAAGGATGGGGATGCGAAATATGCTTCCCATGGAGGTACGAGCGGAGCGGGGATGAAAGGGATCGGCTCCGCGCAGAGTGATAAAGAGATCGACGTGAAGTGCGTGGGAGGTGCGGACGAGGGCGCCGACGTTGCCTGGGTCTACCATGTCTTCGAGAACGAGGATCTTTCTGCGTTGCGCTTGTTTTCCCCATTGAGCGAAGAGGGCGGGCAGATCGGGAGAGGGAGGAATTTGGGCTAGCGCGAGGATGGAGCCGAGAGTTCGATTCTCGATAAGTTTTTCCATGGCCTCGTCGGGAATGCAGGACACGGTTTGAGAGATGGCTGTGAGTTGATCGAGCAGATTACGAAAGCGGGGTTGTGGATCGGCGTATTGGCTTTGACTGATGAGGACGTGGGCGAGTGGGGTGGAGGTAGCGAGGGCGCGTTCGAGGAGGCGAAAACCTTCGATGGAGAATAAGCCAAGTTGTTTACGACCTTCGACCGAAAGGGCGCGGGAAAACTCAGCGACAAGGTGAGGCCAGTGAGGATCGATCTGGGGAGAATTCATTTCCAGTTGAAGGAAATGAATTAAGAGAGAAACAAAAACAAGATTAGCATATTTGCAAATATACTAATCTTAAATGAGTGCGAAGTTACCATTCGATGAGGGCGCTGGCCCAAGTGAGGCCGCCACCGAAGGCTACGAGCAGAACTTTATCCCCTTTTTGCAAATTCATTTCGGTTCCAGCTTCATGGAGGGCTACGGGAATGCAGGCGGCGGACATATTTCCGTAGCGGTGGACGTTGACGAAACAGCGTTCGCGCGGAAACTTTAACTTCTCCACCAAGGCATCGATGATGCGGATGTTGGCTTGGTGGGAGATGATGCATTTAACATCGTCCAACTTAACCCCGGCTTTTTTTAAGGTGCGTTTGGCTGAGTTGGCCATAGCGGTGACGGCGAGTTTAAATATTTCTTTACCTGCCATAACGAAACAGTCGGGCGTGAGTGGGGTGGGTGGGGTGAGAGCAACGGGGCGAGATTGGACATTGCCGAGGTGGAGGAGGTGTCCGCTGGAGCCGTCGGCGCCCCAATCGAAAGCGAGGAGACCGCGGTGCCCTGGCTGTGAGCGGAGAACGACGGCGCCTGCTCCGTCGCCGAAGAGAACGCAGATATTGCGGTCGCGCCAATCGATAACCGAGGAGAGGCGCTCGGTGCCTACAAGAAGGATATTCTTGGCGGCTCCGGTGCGGAGAAATTGTTCAGCAAGAATCAGTCCATAGACAAAGCCTGAGCAGGCGGCTTGTAAATCCAAGGCGGGGCAACCGGTGGCTCCGAGCTCGGCGGAGATGCGACAAGCGGCGGAAGGGAAAAAAGAGTCGGGCGTGACAGTGGCAACGAGGATGAGGTCGAGGTCGGAAGCGGAGAGTTGGGCTTGGGCTAAGGCTTGCTTGGAGGCGGCGACACCCATGAAAGTGGAAGTTTCTTTCTCGGAAGAGATGCGGCGTTCTTTGATGCCGGTGCGGGTAACGATCCATTCGTCGGTCGTATCGACGAGTTTTTCTAATTCTTGGTTGGTGACGATGCGAGAGGGGAGATAGACCCCTGTCCCCGTAATCTGGAGGCCAGAATCAGGCTGGGACGGCATCGGATTGTGATTCTTTGTGGGCCCCTGCGATGCCGGCTGCACGGATGATGCGGTCATTGACGCCGTGTTCGATGGCCTCGACAGCCACGCGGATGGCGTTGCGGATGGCCTTGACGCTGGAACTGCCGTGGGCGATGACGCAGATTCCGTTGACTCCGAGAAGAAGGGAACCGCCGTATTCTTCATAACTGGTTTTTTTCTTGATGGCTTTAAAGGCGGCGCGGGCGAGCCAAGCTCCCGCCATACGGAGGGGCGTTTTTTGGATTTCGTGTTTGAGCCATTGGAAAATAGCGGCGGCAATACTTTCGCTGGTTTTAAGTACGACATTACCGACGAATCCGTCGCAGACGACGACTTCGACAGGGCGTTCAAAGAGATCGCGTCCTTCGATGTTGCCGACGAAATGGATGGGGGCATTGGAGAGGAGTTTGAAGCTTTCTTTAGTGAGGCTATTGCCTTTGGCGTCTTCCGAGCCGATGGAGAGAAGGCCGACGCGGGGTTTGGAGTAGCCGAGAACTTCTTCGGAGTAGATGGAGCCCATGAGGGCGTAGTCGAGAAGATGTTCGGGGCGGGCGTCGAGATTGGCGCCGGCATCGAGTAGGATGAAAAGATTAGTTTCAGTGGGCATAACGGAGGCGATGCCTGGGCGGTTGATCCCGGGAAGAGTACGGAGGCGGATGGTGGCGGCGGCAACCATGGCGCCGGTATGGCCAGCGGAGACGGCGGCATCGGCTTCCGCATCGCGCACGGCTTCGATGGAGCGGAGGATGGAGTTATCCCTTTTACGGCGGAGGGATTCGACTGGGGAATCACCCATTTCGATGACTTCTTTGCAGTGACGAATTTCGAGGCGAGGAGGAAGTTGATCCTTACCGAGTTTTTTTAATTCTTGGCGGATGCGATCTTCCTGGCCGAAGAGGAGTAATTTCTCAATTTGGGGAAAGGTGGCGAGGGCCTCCAAGGCCGCGGCTACTGGGCGTTCTGGGGCGTGATCCCCACCCATTGCATCGAGGGCAATCTTCATAAAAATACCCGCGAGAGCGCGGGGGGAGAATTAAGCGGCGGGGGTCTCGAGAGTGAGAACCTGACGATCGCGATAGCGGCCGGTCGCTGGATCGACGACATGGGAGAGGTGAAGGCTACCGCTTTTGTCGCGGCGAAGCTGAGGCAGGTCGCGACGATGCGCAGCGCGGCGCATGCGTAGTCGCATTTTTGAGGTTTTGCGTTTAGGGACTCCCATGGTTTCAGTTCTCCGTTGTGAGTCGGTCTAAATCCCGCCAGACCGTGGCTCGTCTTTTTTCGGCGAAGTCGTCCTGGTCAGAAAAAGTAAAAACTTTTCCCGAACGCGGGCACTTTCCTGCGCCGTCCAACTCACAGCGGGCTGCAAGCGGAAGGGCTAGAATGATGTCCTCTCGGATGAGTGGCGTCAAGTCGAGCAAATCCCCATCAGTGATGGGGCAAAGATGACCGAAGTCCTTCACCTCGAGGCTCCAAGGAATGAAATCGAGGCAGCGGGCGCAGGAGCTTTCGAACTTCGCAGAAAGGGAGCCGAGGACGGTGACTTCCGATTCCATCCTGTTGAGGGTCAATTGGTAATCGATTTTATCCCAACCGCGGATACCTGTGGCGGGGACATCATAATCGGCGAGAGGGAGGGAGCCGGTGAGTTGGAGGCCCTCCTCGGGGATGGTGCGGGGGTCGATTTTCATTTTTTTAAGAAGTGTTGGCGCAGGGTGGTGGCGGTGGAAGGAGGAACGAAGTCTTCTAGGGGGGCACCAAGCCGAGCTAGTTCTCGAACTAGTTGGGAGCTGATGAAAGAGAGGGTTTCGCGTGGCATCAGAAAAACCGATTCGAGATCGGGATGGAGGCGGCGGTTGGTTAGCGCGAGCTGAAATTCGTATTCGAAATCGGAGACGGCGCGGAGACCGCGGATGACGGCGACGGCTTTTTTCTGACGAGCGAATTCGACGAGGAGGCCATGGAAGGAGGTGACTTGGATCTGGGGTGCCCAGGGTTCGTGGCGGATGCTTTCTTGGAGAAGTTGGATCCGCAGGGCGGTGGGGAAGGTTGGGTTTTTCGAACTATCTTCCGCGACGGCAACAATGACCTCATCAAAGAGGCGGGCAGCGCGGGCGAGGACATCGAGATGGCCGAGGGTGACGGGATCGAAAGTGCCTGGATAAATGGCGCGTCTCATGACAGGTGTATTTTCACGCAAAGACAGGAAGGAGGCAAAGAGGAATTTATTTTCGCGGGAGTGAAGGAGGAGTTAGGGATCTCGATGGGCTTCGATGAAGCGTGGGCGGGAGGTGAGGTCGGGGTGGATTAGAGTTCGGCGAAATCCTACGGACTGGGCGAGGGTGGCGACTGTTTCGGTTTGGGTGGGTCCACATTCGAGGAGGAGGATTGAGGTAAGGGGGAGGGCTTGGGGGAGGAGGCGACGAATGAGTTGGAGTCCATCGGGCCCGCCGTCGAGTGCGAGGAGGGGATCGTGGCGGACTTCGGGTTCGGCTTGGGCAATTTCTTCTGGGGTGAGATAGGGCAAGTTGGCGGTGACTAAGACGGAGGGGGTGGATTGGCCTTCGAGCAGGTCATTTACCTGCCAGTTTACTTGGGTTCCGGGGGGGGGAGCGGAGGAGGTTTGGGCGGAATTTTCTTGGGCGAGGGCGAGAGCTTGGGCGGAGATATCGAGGCCGAGGTAGCGGTGTTGGGGTTGGTGGCGGGCGAGGGCGAGGGGAATGGCTCCGGTTCCTGTACCGACATCGATGATCAGGCCTGGGGGAAGTTGTTGGAGAAGGCGGGTGGCGTGTTCGACAAGAAGTTCTGTTTCTGGGCGGGGGATGAGGGCGGTGTTGCGGCAGATGAGGGAAAGGCCAGAGAAGGCGGTAGAACCGGTGAGGTGCTGGAGGGGTTCGCGAGCGGCGCGGCGGCGTACGAGAGTGCGCAAGGTTTCGAGTTCGGGTGGAGTGAGGTCGCGTTCGAACTGCAGATAAAGACCGAGGCGGGGTAGGTTGAGGGCGTGGGCGAGGAGGAGTTCGGCTTGGAGTCGTGGGGAGGGGAGGAGGTTACGCGAAAAATGGCCGGTGGTGGCCTCGAGAACGGCGAGAAGTTTCATGGTGTGGGTTTGAGGTTGGAGGATCGAAGATCGTTGAGTTGGCGTTTGAGGTGGTCGGCGGCGAGGGCTTCGACGAGGGGTTCGAGTTTGCCCTCCATGACGAGGGCAAGATCGTGGGAGGTGAAGCCGATGCGATGGTCGGTGAGACGATTTTGGGGAAAATTATAGGTACGGATCTTTTCGTTACGTTCGCCTGTGCCGACCTGTTCACGGCGGGTGGCGTCGACGCGACCCTGTTCTTCGGCCCGTTTTTTCTCGAGGAGCCGTGCGGAAAGAATTTTCATGGCGTGGGCGCGATTTTTAATTTGGGAGCGACTATCTTGGCAACGGACAATGAGGCCTGTGGGAATGTGCATGACTTGGACGGCGGAATCGGTGGTGTTAACGCCTTGGCCTCCTGGACCGCCCGAGCGGCAGACTTCGACGCGTACTTCGTCGGGCCGAATATGGAACTCCACTTCTTCGGCTTCGGGGAGGACGGCGACGGTGGCGGTGGAGGTATGAATGCGGCCTTGGGCTTCGGTGGCGGGAACGCGTTGGACTCGATGGACGCCGCTTTCTTGGCGCATGGCGGCGAAGACGGATGGGCCGCTGAGTTCAAAAACAATTTCTTTGAGGCCGCCAAGTTCGGACTGGCTGGCGGAGAGGGTTTCCATTTTCCAACCCCGCACTTCGGAGTAGCGACTGTACATGCGGAAGAGATCTCCAGCGAAGATGGCGGCCTCGGTTCCTCCTGCTCCGGCACGAATTTCGACGAGGGTATTGCGGTGTTCGTCTGGATCGGGGGGAAGAATGGAGCGCAGGACGGCTTCTCGGGTGGTGGCCTCTTCGCGGGCGAGTTCGGTGTCTTCGTCGACGGCAAGTTGGCGGAGTTCGGGATCGGTGGTGGAGGTGCGGAGGGTTTCGTTTTCTTGGCGTCGGGTAAGGAGGGAAACAAGGCGGCGGGCGGCTTCGGTGCCTGTGCGGATGCGAGAATGTTCTCGGGCGAGATCGCGGGCGCGGGTGGCTTGGCGGTAGAGGCCAGGCTCCGCCATTTCACGATCCAGTTCTTGGAGGCGGTTTTCGAGAAGAGCGAGTTGGGCGGAGGGTTCCACGAAAGAAAGGGCGGCACCATACCCGTGCCGTTGGGCTACGGGTAGGTGAATCCGCGCGGGCGCCTAGGCGCGCTTTTTGGCCTTGGGTGCGGCGGTGGCGGCGTCGAAGCGGCGGCGGAATTTCTCCACGCGACCTGCGGTATCGACGAGTTTCTGGGTGCCAGTGAAGAAGGGATGGCAGGAGGCGCAGATACCCAAGCGGACTTGGGCTTTGGTGGAGCGGGCATGGTAGACCGCCCCGCAGGCGCAGGTCATGGTGCAGTCGACGTAGGTAGGATGAATTTCGGCTTTCACAGAACTAGTAATCAAACCAGACGGGAGGCGATGAGGCAAGCGTTGTGTCCTCCGAATCCGAAGGAATTATTCATGACGGTCTGGATCTTTTGCTCCCGCGGTTTCTGGGGGATGTAGTCGAGGTCGCAATCGGGGTCAGGGTCTTCGAGGTTAATGGTGGCGGGGAGGATGTTGGTTTCGAGAGCTTTAAAGCAGATAGCCATTTCCACGGCACCGGCGGCCCCGAGAAGGTGGCCGAGGCTGGATTTGGTGGAGCTGACTGCGACTTTTTTGGCATGAGCCCCTAAAACGGATTTGATGGCTTGGGTTTCGCAGATATCGCCTTGTGGGGTGGAGGTGCCGTGGGCGTTGATGTAGTCGATCTGGTCGGGATTCATTCGGGCGTGTTTTAAGGAGAGGGCCATGGCGCGGGCGGCTCCAGCTCCGCCTGGGGCGGGGGAGGTGAGATGGTAAGCGTCGGCGGTGGCGCCGTAGCCGAGGATTTCCCCGTAGATGCGGGCTTGGCGGCG
>CAJBOM010000041.1 GCA_903956835.1 uncultured Verrucomicrobiota bacterium | reverse complement strand
TCTGGGAGTAGGACGGGTCCAGTCGCCTTTTCGATTTTAGATACGGATGGGCGGGCGAACGTTCGGCCAGATGGGGTGGTAACTGTGGGTAAAATTCTTGGAGCCAACACCTTTACGATTCGAGCGGACGTGGCGGGCTCAGCCAACTACTTAGGCGGACGGACCGATTTGACGGTGGCACTTGGCCGAGACGATGTTGCCATAGCCGCCGCAGATCCTACTAAGCGACTTTTGTCTAGCTTAGACGACTCAGATTCAGTCGAGGCCCTTGCCAAATTTTTCTATTTTACCGGAAAAACGGCGGATGCGGAAGGGCCTTCGAGATTTTTCAGTGATGTGAGTGGCAGCACCAGATCGCTAGCCGAATATAGCGACCGATCGGTGGCCCTTTACGATGGTCGACCGGGTGAGTTTTATGCGATGGGAACGCTGAATAGTGCGGGGCCGACCCACGACATTACTCTTGGATCCGCTGATACCGTGATCTTTGCTAATCGAATCAATTTGGGACAAGCTGGCCTAGAGTCGAGGGTTCTGCGGCAAGTTTCCGATCACTCGATTCCTGATTTTAATGCGGCAGGATACACCAGCGAGTTATCTGCCGGAGACTTAGCGTTCAAGGCCGATGGCACTGGGACCACTGGTCCGCTTCCTTTTTATCTGCTTTCCACTTCTCTTGCGATTAAGCCCGCTGATGCCATGGGGATGTTTGCGGGAGATTACAAAGCCTACTTGACCTATATGGACAACGCGGGGGTTGGACAGACGATTAACCTGCTCGATCGGATTGGCACGAGCGCGACGGATCGTGAGGGTTCGCCAGCCAACGAGATTACGGCCACCTTCTCCGACTACACGACGGGCCAGGCGATTAACTCGGCAACGGGTGACCCCATCGCAGGAACGTTCCAGCCCGGATCAGGAGATACTATTTTGCAGGGAACGATGGGGGCAATTTCGTCTGCCGGAAAATTTTTTATGATGGTGGGAGATTTGAGCGAGGGTGGCCTCGGAGTTTTGGATAGGTGGTCGGTCTCGTTGGTGCAAAGAGTAAAAATGTCTGTACTGGGTGGAGGGGGGAAAAATCTGAGCCTTATCTCGGGTGTTGCTGGGACCGCAATCGATGGAACCCTGTGGGATGTAGGGCAGGCGAATTTAAAATTTATGAGCGCGGGGCTAATGGCAGTAAACGATTCAGAATTCTATAATCTGGGTAGCCAGTTGAGCTTGGAATCTGCACAAGACCTATCGCTCAGAGGGATTGCGGCTCGAGGTGAGGCTGTGGGTGGAACCGATGTGAATTTATCCACAGGTGGGAACCTCAGCTTAAAAAATAGTAAACTATTGGTGAATGGCGCCTTAACCGCCACGGCCGCGGTGGGCCCAGTTAAACTCGATGGAGAGGCGGGGGATGTCTTGATTCAGGCGGCACGGAACGTAGTGATCACCGGGGCGGACTTAATTGAAACAAGCGCGGGCGGGGTTGGGGTAACACCTGCACCGACTAGCCTGGCAGTTGTTCGGACGGGTGACTCACTGGAAATGAGGAATGTGATCATTCGTGGTTTTTCGGAAACCAAGCTAGAAAGCACGAAGGCTGGAAGTACGGGTCGGGTGTTGCTGAGTGGTTCTTCGGTCCGGGATTTTAAGATCAAGGAGTTGGCGGGAATGGCGGTGAACGCGGATGCGAAAATTCAGATGATG
Organism: uncultured Verrucomicrobiota bacterium; assembly: GCA_903956835.1. GTDB lineage: Bacteria > Verrucomicrobiota > Verrucomicrobiia > Methylacidiphilales > Verrucolacustridaceae > Verrucolacustris. The sequence continues at coordinate 1,940 of CAJBOM010000041.1, read as the reverse complement.
GCCTATGATGCAACTGGGGGGTCGGAGGGAACGATGACGATTGAAGGTCGGTTGCCAGTTGCCGCCAAGCTGGCCAGTGCGATTGATAATACTTTGACCGGTGCCCTGCGAGATAAGATGGTGGATGCGAAGGAGATTGATCTTGCGGCGAGGAACATCAACTTAAGTAACGCCACCATGGTGGCGATGGATGCGATCAACGTTCGTGCCCAGACGATTCTGGTGCAAAATTCTTTCATGACCGTGATTCGCAATACGGGCAGTATTAATATGTATGTCCAGAGTGGGTTGGTGAATACCGCCTTCGGAGGCGCGGTGGTGAGCGGCCAAGCTAACTTTGCAGGGCTGAATACCTTCACCATCGGTAACAACACGTTTAATATTGGTAACCAAGGACAGTTGGATGCAGCGTATGAAGGGAATTTAACAGATACGATTAGCCGGGGAAATAATACGCCGACCCCAGGAAAACTGAATGTGTTGAGGTTGTAAGGCTGAGGGACGCGTCACCGTGTTCGCGGGACACGCTCACGGGTGGATTACTCACGCAAAGGCCGCGAACCCTACTACGCTCCTAACCCGCTTTGCGGAGGAGCTTCGAAGGGCGCCCGTAGCGGGCCCCGACCGGGTCGGGGCAGGCGGGTCGTTTTGAAGTTGGAGGCTTAGGTAGGGGCGGCATCTCCGAGGCCGCCTAGCTGGGCTAACAAAGTTGGAGATTGGCCCCCTAAGACCTGCCGCCCGCCCATTCTCAGATCCGCGTCCCGCGGGGATGGATTTCCGCTTACGCGGGGGAATTGAGTGCTTGTTTACGTTCTTTTTAGTCTGGAAAAGAACTAGGACGACCGGGCCTACTACGTTCCGCAGACGCATTACTTCGAAGGCTAAAGGATGGTCGTCCCTACCGGTGCACGAGATTAGGGTTGGAGGTTTGAATCGGTCCCTACTCAAGGATTACCAGAGAGTTTTGATTCCTGGATATTGCTGGAGTTGGGCGTCGTTGGTCAGGAGGGTCATTTTTTCGGCCAAGCACTGGGCGACAAGGATGCGGTCGAAGGGATCGCGGTGGTGAAACGGAAGGTCGATTGTGCGGCGAATGTGGCTCCACTCAATGGGAAGGGGGCGGGCCACGCCGTCGTTGATCCATTCTTCTCGTAGGCTTTCTAGGCCGCCCAAAAGATCGAGTTTTTTGATGGAGACCTTGATGGCCAATTCCCAGAAGGTGGCTTCGCTAATCCAAAGTTCATTCATTGGACTTTCCAAAGATTCGCGGGCGACTTGGGAAAGGGCCGGATCTTGGTTGCGATGCCAGATGAGGGCGTGACCATCGATGAGAAGTTTCACCGCATGTACTCTTGAAGGTCTTCGAGTGGGGCGTCGAAATCCTTGGCCATATGAAGGACGGTCCCCTTGCCGTAGCCATAGGAAAGGCGTTTGACGGGTTGGCCTTCGGAAATTGGCTTGAGCTCTGCAATCGCCTTACCCCGTTTTGTGATCCTGTAGGTGACGCCCTGTTTCGATACCTTTGCGAGCATATTGGAAAGGTGAGTCTTGGCCTCAAATATTCCAAGTTCTTGGAGCTTCATACTAACTAGTTAGCATACTAGTTAGATAAGTAAAGGATTTTTTAGTTGAAAGGGGGGGAGGAGGCGATTTCGGATGTTGGATTTTTCCCCGCGGTTGCGGGACGCGCTTACGCGCGAATTTTTGATTCGAGAGAGGAGTGCTCGCGCGCGATGATGGATTTTGAATTATTTGTAGTTGGAAGCTTAGGTAGGGGCGGCATATCCGAGGCCGCCTAGCTGGGCGAACAAAGTTGGAGATTGGCCCCCTAAGACCTGCCGCCCGCCCATTCTCAGATCCGCGTCCCGCGGGGATGGATTTCCGCTTACGCGGGGGAATTGAGTGCTTGTTTACGTTCTTTTCAGTCTGGAAAAGAACTA
>CAJBOM010000040.1 GCA_903956835.1 uncultured Verrucomicrobiota bacterium | reverse complement strand
TGGGGGGATGTATGCAGGGGATCGGAGCCGCTAGACGGTGCTGGTGGAGCATGGTTTTCGGTTGCCCTCGGCTTTAGATAATCGTCCGATGAGATTCGAGGAGTTCGGCGCCATGCTCCAAAAGGTAATTTATGTTTCGGCTACGCCCGCTCCCTTTGAGATTGGGAAGGTCAGAGGTCAAGTGGTGGAGCAGGTGGTGCGTCCGACGGGTTTACTTGATCCCCCGGTAAAAGTAAGACCGCTAAAAGCTCAGGTCGACGAAACGATTGCGCTGTGTCACGAGAGGGTGGCGAGGGGTGAGCGGGTGTTGATTACGACTTTGACCCGCAGGTCTTCCGAGGATCTTTCGGATTACTTAAAAGAGGCAGGATTTAAATCGCGCTATCTCCATGCGGAGGTGGACGCGATTGAGCGGGTGGAGATTCTGCGAGAGTTGCGATCGGGCGAAATCGATGTTCTGGTGGGGATTAATCTCTTACGGGAAGGATTAGATCTGCCAGAGGTTTCCTTGGTTTGCATTCTGGATGCGGACAAAGAGGGGTATCTTCGTTCGGAGACTTCCTTGATTCAGACGGCTGGAAGGGCGGCACGGCATTTAAATGGGGAGGTGGTTCTCTTTGCCGATCGGATGACGAAATCGATTCTGGCGTTGATCCGAGAAACGGATCGGCGGAGGGCGATTCAGGAGAAGTATAATCAGGAGCATAACTTAGTTCCTCGATCGGTTATCCGTGGAGTGCAGGAAAGTCTACAGACGATCGTGCGGACGGCGCGGGGAATCAACACGCAAGTAGGTGGAGGCGAGGCCACGGCCGACGCGCAGGAAGTCTTAAAGCAGCTCGAAGAGGAGATGTGGGAGGCTTCGGAAAAGCTGGAGTATGAGCGTGCTGCGCTCTTGAGGGATCAAATTGAAGATTGGAAGAAGATGCATCATTTGGGCGGAGTAAGTGTGGAGGCGAGCAGGAGTGTGGTTAAGACAGGTAAAGGGAAGCCTGTGGTTTATGGCAAAGCTAGACCGAGGCCGAAGGTGAAAGTTACCTAGATAGCACTTCTTGCTAGGGTCGGTTGAGACTAAGGCAGGGAGCAGATCGAGTAGGTCGGGAGGGGGGCAAGGAGTTTCGACCCATGGGCGGAAGTAATTTCGAGGAGAGACACGATTTCGATTAGCTCGCCTTTGCTTTGGCGGAGAAGCGTGGCGGCGGAGGCAAGCTGGGTGCCACGATGGAGGACATCAGCTACCAAAATGAAGCGACAGCCCGTGGGGATACTTTGGATATCTAGAATGGGGGCACGACCTGAAGGCTGGAGAACCCCTAATCCACCACCGACAATATAGGCGAGAGATGAGGCGAGGGGCAGGGCGGAGGAGTCGTAGGCGACGACTAAGTCGACTCGGCGCCGTGGGTATCGTTCATTCATATCCGCACAGGCAAACCGAAAAAACTGGGCATCGCGGTAGATGGCGTCGGTTAAGTAGCTCGATTCACCAGCGGTGCGGGCACTTTCGATAGTACGCACGGCACCAGCGAGGCGATCGCGGGCGCTCCGCAGAGCTGGGGACTTCATGAGGTAAGATTCTCTCGCAAAGCGGGGATGCGGGCAAAACCTAAAGAGGGAATGGCTTATTCGTCTTCTTCGTCGCGAAAGGGATTTATTCCGGTGGTGGGGAGAGTTTCGATTGCGGTGCGGAGTTTTTTGAGGGCAATGCTTTGGATTTGGCGAATTCGTTCGCGGGTGACTTTAAACTTCTTCCCGATCTGTTCAAGAGTGGGCGGAGTTTCGTCGCTGAGAGGAAAGCGTAGGGAGAGAATGGAGCGTTCTCGCGGATCGAGAACGTGGAGGACGCTACGTAGTTCTTTTATTAGGTTACGACTTTCGAGATCGCGTCCTGGCATGGCGGCGGTTTCATCGGCAATGAGGTCGCCAAGCTCCACATCGGCTTCGTTGCCGACCATGGTATTGAGCGAGGTGGGTCGCATGGAGATACGGCGAAGCTGGGCAATACGATGGGCGGAGATACCGATCTCTTTGGCTAGCTCTTCGTCGGTGGGTTCGCGACCAAGCTCATCAAAGAGCTGGATGGCGATTCGCCGCATTTTGGCCAATTTATCGACTAAGTGGACGGGAAGGCGGATGGTTTTCGACTGATTGGCGAGAGCGCGGCGGACAGCCTGTTTGATCCACCAGCAGCCATAGGTACTAAACTTGGTTCCGCGGGTGTGATCAAAGCGCTCGACCCCTTTCATTAAGCCAATGTTTCCCTCGCTGATCAGGTCGAGTAGGGGAAGCCCAAGGCCAGCATAATCATTGGCTATTTTGACTACCAAACGAAGGTTAGCCCTGATCATCATCTCTCTCGCGGCACGATCTCCGCGCTTCATTCTTTTGGCGAGTCGGACTTCATCGGCGCGAGTCAGAAGTGGGATTTCTCCTATTTCTTTTAGATAAGCGCCAAGGGCACCATCACGGAAATCATTCACGGCTGAATGATGGGCGGTTCGCAGGGAGAGTGAAAGAGTAACCGCAAAGCTATTAGCTACAGTAGGCTAGGGGATTAGGGATAGCAGAGTGGCGAAGAGACATAATCTGCTGGAAAGAGCACGCCTGCTGATTGGCAGTATCGGTTTAGTCTTTGAGGGCGGCTTGAGCGGCGGCAAGGCGGGCGATGGGCAGGCGGAAGGGCGAGCAGGAAACGTAAGCGAGTCCTAAGCGATGACAAAACTTAACCGAATCGGGGTCGCCCCCGTGTTCGCCGCAGATGCCGAGTTTAATGTCCTTGCGAGTGGAGCGGCCAAGTTTGACCGCCATTTCCATGAGTTTGCCGACGCCGAGCTGGTCGAGTACGGCGAAAGGATTTTGGCGGACGATTTCTTCCTCTTGATAACGGGGAAGGAAGGAACCTGCGTCGTCGCGACTCATGCCAAGAGCGGTTTGGGTAAGGTCATTTGTGCCGAAGCTAAAGAACTGAGCTGATTTGGCGATTTCATCGGCCACAATACAGGCTCGCGGAATTTCGATCATGGTTCCGACCAAGTAGGAAAGTTTAAGGTGCCGCTCTTTCTGGACTTGGGCGGCGACGCGATGGACGAGCGCCAGTTGAAGTTCAAGTTCCTTGGGGAAGCCAACTAAGGGAATCATGATTTCTGGGCGCACTTTGATCCCAGCCGCCTGAACCTCTGCGGCGGCTTCAAAGATGGCGCGGGCCTGCATTTCAGAAATTTCTGGGAAGACAATACCGAGACGACACCCGCGATGGCCGAGCATGGGGTTAAACTCATGGAGTTCTTTGACACGGCGGGCGATGCGATCGATCGAGATTCCGAGCTTATCGGCCAAGGCTTGTTGAGCGGCAGTGTCGTGGGGCAAAAATTCGTGCAGGGGTGGATCGAGCAGGCGGATGGTGCCTGGGCGACCCCCGAGAGCTTTAAAAATGCCCGCGAAGTCGGAACGTTGGGCAGGGAGAAGCTTGGCTAAGGCACGGGCACGTTCTTCCAGATTTTCGGCAAGGATCATTTCGCGAACGTGATCAATTCGATCCCCTTCGAAGAACATGTGTTCAGTACGGCAAAGGCCGACTCCTTGAGCTCCGAAGGCGATGGCGTGGCCGACTTGATCGGGCTGATCGGCATTGGCGCGGACTTCGAGTTTCCGACGTTGGTCGGCCCACTGCATAAGTTGAGCAAAGACTCGGTAAATTGGGCTTTCGGCCGCGGTCATATCCTTATCGATGAGCACCCGAACAATATCGGAAGGGGAGGTTTTAACTT
>CAJBOM010000039.1 GCA_903956835.1 uncultured Verrucomicrobiota bacterium | reverse complement strand
CTTTGGGATGACGATGAAAAAGCTGGAACGATTGGCGGCGGCGTGGCCCAAAGCTGAACTGCATGCTCATCTGGAAGGGACATTGGAGCCGGAGATGACGTTTCATCTTGCTCGAAAACATAAGGCCAAGTTGCGTTTTCCTAATGCGGAGGCTTTGCGTCAGGCGTATCAGTTTAGGGATCTGCAGTCCTTTTTAGATTTGTATTACGAGGGGGCGGGAGTGTTGCGGGATCGGGAAGATTTTCATGTTTTAACGACGGCTTATTTAGAGAAGGCGGTGCGGGACGGAATCTGGCATGTGGAACCTTTTTTTGATCCGCAAACTCACACGGCTCGTGGGGTAGCGATGAAGGAGGTGGTGGAGGGAATTGTGGGGGCGTTAAAGGAGGGAGAAAAGAGGCACGGGGTCACCTGGCGTTTGATTCCTTGTTTTCTTCGGCATCTGACGGAAGCGGAGGCGATGAAAACATTTGAGGAGATGCTTCCGTTTCGCGAGCATTTCACGGCGGTGGGGTTGGATTCATCAGAGAAGGGGAATCCTCCAGCTAAGTTTGAACGAGTATTTGCGCAAGTCCGAGATACGGGGTTGAAGGTGGTGGCGCATGCGGGGGAGGAGGGTCCGGCGGAGTGGATACGGGAAGCATTGGAGAGGTTGCAGGCGGTGCGGATTGATCATGGGGTGCGTTGTGTGGAGGATGCGGAGTTGGTGAAGGAGTTGGTGAAGAAGCAAATTCCTTTGACGACATGTCCGCTTTCCAATGTGCGGTTGTGCGTGTATTCGGATTTGGGGAAGCATCCGCTGAAGCAGCTTTTAGAAGCGGGGGTAAGTGTGACGGCGAACTCAGATGACCCGCCTTATTTTGGAGGTTATCTATTGGAGAACTGGTTGGCCTGTGCGAGGGAGTTGCAGTTGGAGGAAAGGCATTTGGTGCAGTTAGCGAAAAATTCGTTCACGGGCAGTTTTCTATCGGAAAAGGAGAAAGCGCAGTGGATTACTAAAATTGATCGGGTGGTTTCCTCTTTGGGTGCAGGGAGTTGTTCTTGAATCCTCTAGCGGCGGTGGTGCGGGGTGATTTTGGGCCTGGGGTAGTTTATTTGGGGTACGAGCCTGAGTTAATTTTGGCGGGAGGTCCTGGGGAGATGGGGCGATTGGAGGAGGAGTTGGCTCGGCGGTTGCGGAGGGGGGCGGCTTGGGATCGGCCTCATCCTGGTGGGGCGGCGATTGGGGGTTTTGATTTTGAGGGGAACTGGCATTTTTCTTTTTTTCCGGATTTGGTAGCTCGGTCGGTGAGTGAGCTGTGGCCTGAGCGGGAGGAGGTGGGGGTGAGAGCGGAGGGGGAAGAGGGGTGGAGTTGTCGGACTGGGTCTGAGGAGTATGGGAGGATGGTGCGGGAGGCGCAGGAGGAAATTCGGTGTGGGCAGATTTATCAAGTGAACTTGGCTCGGTTTTTACATCGAAGGGTGGAGGGACTTGATCCTTGGGAATTTTTCCGTTGTCTTTGGAGGGCGGGCCAAGCGCCACGGAGTTTTTTTTATCGGATGGGAGAGAAAGCTTTGGCGGGGGCATCGATGGAGCTTTTCTTGGGGATTGAGGGGGATCGGGTGATCACGCAACCGATTAAGGGGACGAGAGCTAGGGTGCATGGGAGAGAGGGAGATGAGAGGGCGGTACTGGAATTGGGGACCGACCCGAAGGAGGTGGCGGAGTTGGTTATGATTACCGATTTATTGCGCAACGATTTGGGGGCGATTTGTGGTTATGGTTCGGTGGAGGTGAGGGATTTGGTGAGGAGTAGAAGTTACTCGCATGTGCATCATCTTTACTCCTCGATTCAAGGTACACTGCGGGAGGGGTTGGGGGTGGTGGAGGCGGTGCGGCAGTGTTTGCCTGGTGGCTCGGTAACGGGGGCGCCGAAGAGGAAGGCGGTAGAGATTTTGCGGAAGTTGGAGGCGGAGCCGCGGGGGTTTTACACGGGGGCGGTAGGGTATTTTGGGTATGATGGTACGGCGAGATTTGCGATGGGGATTCGGATGGCGGAGATCGACGGGGAGAATGTGCGGTGTGGGATTGGCAGTGGGATCACGATCGGTTCAGATCCGCAGGCGGAGTATGAGGAGACGAGGGCGAAGGCTCGGGTGATGGTGGAGGCGATGGCGGCGTATGAGGCGACCCAGGGGGTAAAAGCGTGAGTCTGAGTGAGATTCCGATTGACGATTCTGGATTTCGGCATGGGGTGGGTATTTTCGAGACGGTGCGGGTGGAGAAGGGAAAGGCGCGGTTGAGGGATTGGCACGAGGAATCGATTCGGGAAGGGGCAAAGGTGCTGGGGTTGGAGGTGGAGGTGGAGAATTTGAGAAAGATTCCTGGAGGGTATGGGTTGTGGAGGTGGTTTGTGACGGAGACGGGAACGAGGAGTTGGTGGAGTGAGGGGATTGAGTTGGCGCCTGAAAGCTATGAGTTGGATTTGGCCACGACGGGGATCTGGTCTAGTTCGTGGGAGGCGAAGTACAAGACGTTGAGTTATCTGAGTCGAATTCAGGCGAGGCGGGAGGGGAGTAGTCCGAATGAGGAGCGAGTGATGTTGAACGAGAAAGGAGAAATGGCGTCGGTTGCGATGGGGAATCTTTTTTGGGTGAAGGGGGGGAAGGTGCGAACGCCGGCGAGGGAGTGTGGGTGTCGCGGGGGAGTGGTGCGGAGGTGGACCGTGGAGCGCAGTGGGCAGGAGGTGGAGGAGGGCAGATGGGGGAAGGAGGAGTTGGATGGAGCGGAGGAGATTTTTCTGACGAATGCGCGGATTGGAATTAAGTCGGTACGATCCTGGAGAGGAAAGAAGCTGGCGGTGGTGGGGGTGGCGGCGGAGTTGAGAAAAGCTTTTGGGGCGGAGTAGGTGGGGATTGAGGTGGAGGGATGGGTGGCGTAGGGTGAAAGTTCTATGCGTTGGACTCAGACAGTACTTAATACTTTGCGAGATGCGCCCGCGGAAGCGGAGATTGCGAGTCATCGTTTGCTTTTGCGGACGGGATTAGTGCGGAAGTTGGCGAGTGGGTTGTATAGTTTTCTGCCCTTGGGATTGAGGGCACTGCGGAAGGTGGAGAAGATTGTCCGGGAAGAGATGGATCGGGCGGGTGGATTAGAGATTTTGATGCCAGCGTTACAACCGCCTGATTTGTGGGAGAAGAGTGGGAGGATTCAGGCGGCGGCGGATGTGCTTTTTCATGTGAAGGACCATCAAGATCGGCGTTGGATTTTGGGACCGACGCATGAGGAGGTGGTGACGGCGTTGGTGGCGGGGGAGGTGCAGAGTTATCGGCAGTTGCCGCGAACGTTGTATCAGATTCAGACGAAGTATCGGGATGAGATTCGGCCTCGGTTTGGATTGATGCGGGCACGGGAATTCATCATGAAGGATGCCTATAGTTTTGATGCGGAGGATGGGGCGGCGCGGGTGAGTTATGAAGCGATGGTGAGGGCGTATCGGAAGATTTTTGCGAGGGTGGGGTTGGATGCGTTGCAAGTGGAAGCGGATACGGGGGTAATGGGGGGTGCGAGTTCGCATGAATTTTGCGTGTTGGCCGAGATCGGTGAGGGAGAGGTGGTAACGGAGGAGGATGGCGCGTATGCGGCAGCGATAGAGAAGGCGGAGGGAAAGCCGGCGGAGAGGCAGGGGGTGGCGGGGGAGTTGGAAAAGATGGCAACGCCTGGGGTAAAAACGATTACGGATTTGGCAGGGGAGAAATTTGGGATTGCGGCTAGAGATCAGGTGAAGACCTTGGTCTACACGGATGGGAAAGAGGTGGTATTGATTTTGGTGCGTGGAGATGATGAGGTGCAGGAGGCGAAGTTGCCTGCGCTTTTGGGTGCGGGTTGGAGGACGGCAGGAAGTGCAGAGATTGTGAAAGTGCTCGGGGCGCAACCTGGGAGTTTAGGAGCGGTGGCCTCGACCTTGCAGGGAAAGAGTGTGACGGTGGTGGCCGACATGGGATTAAAAGGGCAGAGGGGGATGACGACCGGGGCAAATGAGGATGGTTTTCATTTTAAGGGGGTGGATGTGGAGAGGGATTTGCGGGTGGATCGTTGGGTGGATGTTCGGAAGGTGCGAGAGGGTGATCTTTCGGTTTCTGGAAAGAAGTTGAAGGTGAGCCGAGGGATTGAGGTGGGGCACGCCTTTTTGCTGGGAACAAAATATAGCGAAGCTTTGGGAGCAAAATTTTTGGATCCGCAGGGGAAGCAGCAGCCGGTGGTAATGGGTTGTTATGGGATTGGAGTTACGCGGACTTTGCAGGCGGTGATTGAGGTGCATCAGGACAAGGAGGGGATTCGGTGGCCTGCTGCGGTTTCACCCTACACGGTGATGCTGGTGACTTTGGATTTAGCGGATCCTGCGGTGAAGGAGGCGACGGATCGTTTGGTGGATTCGTTAGAAAAAGCGGGAATTGATTATTTGTGGGATGACCGAGATGAGAGACCGGGGGTGAAGTTTAAGGATGCGGATTTGCTAGGTTTTCCTTGGAGAATTACGGTGGGGTCGAAGGCGGTGGCGAAAGGCGGAGTGGAGATTAAGTGTCGGCGAACGGGAATGATGGAGATGATTCCGCCGATGGAGGTCGGGGCGTGGGTGCAGGACAAGTTGGCGGCGGAGGGAGAATCGTTTTTGCGTGCGAAGTGCCCGTAAGGACTAGGAGAAGACGGAGAATTTGCCATGGCCCATTTACACGAAAAAATCGATTTTACGGTTAGCCTTTTCATTGTGGAGAAGGGGAAGTTGCTTCTGATTCACCATCGGAAACTGGATCGGTGGTTACCGATTGGGGGTCATATTGAGTTAGACGAGGATCCTGAGCAGGCGGCGTATCGGGAGGGGAGGGAGGAGAGTGGATTGGAGATTGAGTTAATCGGGGAGCGACCGCCGACGACGGGTCCTGGAACGCGGGCTTTGATTCGGCCGAGATTTTTGGATATTCACCGAGTGAGTGAGACGCACGAACATGTGGGGATTATGTATTTGGCCCGACCGAAGAGTGGGCAGGTGACTTTGGCACAAGGGGAACACCATGAGATTCGTTGGTGTACTTTGGCAGATTTGGATGAACTGCTTCCTCCGATGAGTGAGGCGGTGAAGTACTATTGTCGAGTTGCGCTTAAGGAGATGGAGGAGAGTTAAGCCAGTGGCCAAGTGAGGTGGGTAGATTGGTCAGCGGAAGACGAGGTAAAAAGCGAGGGCAAGCATGGCGACGTCGATGAGAATAGAAATGGCTCCGACCGATCTTTGGATGGGGGTAACGGTGCCAGGTTTTTGTTCTAGATCTTT
>CAJBOM010000038.1 GCA_903956835.1 uncultured Verrucomicrobiota bacterium | reverse complement strand
CGTCAGCTTCCGTGTCTCTACCTCTAAACCACGCAACGATAACTCCCGAACAAACCTGTTCTTCCATGATTCCGGCACCCCCACCAGGCGCCCAAAAATCGCCACCCCAACAAATAGTCCCACCCCCATCCAGCCCACCCTCTGAACCCAGCGCCAGACCGACCCCGAGGTCGGGCGTTGTATCCTCCGCCCAATCTGACTTAATATTGGAGTGTTCATCCTTTCCGATCATCGCTAACAACTTCCTTTCTAGAATCCAAAAAAACATATGAAAACCGATAACCGTATGGAAAAAATTGTCGCCCTCTGTAAACGCCGGGGCTTCATCTTCCAATCCTCCGAGATTTACGGCGGCCTTAACGGAGCCTGGGATTACGGTCCCCTCGGCGCCGAACTCAAACGCAACCTCAAAGCCGACTGGTGGCGGGCCATGACCCAACTCCGCGACGATATCGTCGGCATGGACGGCTCTATCCTTATGAGTCGAGCCGTCTGGCAGGCCAGCGGACACGAAGCCACCTTCACCGATCCAATGGTCGATTGCAAAACCTGCAAGAGTCGCTTTCGCGCCGATCAGCTCGCCACCACCCCCTGCCCCCAGAAGCCCAGCAAATTAGTCAACATCTGCGGAGGTGAGCTCACCGAGCCTCGTCAATTCAACCTGATGTTCAAAACCTACGTAGGCCCCGTGGAGGACGAACGCAACCTTACCTACCTCCGCCCCGAGACCGCCCAAGCCATGTTCGTCCAATTCAAAAATGTCCTCGAAGTTTCACGCAAAAAACTTCCCTTCGGCATCGCTCAGATCGGGAAAGCTTTTCGCAACGAGATTAACCCCCGGAACTTCACCTTCCGTTCGCGTGAATTCGAACAGATGGAAGTAGAATTCTTTGTCCGCCCCACCGAAGGCAAAGTCTGGCTTGAAAAATGGCTCACCGATCGCCTCGCCTGGTACGAATCCATCGGCATCCCTCGCAACAAGATCACTGTCCTCGACGTCCCAGAGGCCGACCGCGCTTTCTATTCCCAAGGAACCTACGACCTCCTTTACGAGTTTCCCTTTGGTACCGAGGAACTAGAAGGAATCGCCTACCGCACCGATTACGATTTAAAGCAACATCAAGAAGCTAGTGGGAAACCCTTGGAATATTTCGACGAAGAAACCCGTGAAAAGTTTTTACCTCACGTCGTCGAACCCAGCGCAGGTGTCGATCGCACCGCACTCGCCCTCCTCTGCCAAGCCTACGATGAAGAAGAAGTTGCCGACGATAAAGGCGCCAAAGAAACCCGCGTCGTCCTCCACTTTCATCCGCGCATGGCCCCGATTAAAGCGGGCATCTTTCCCCTCCTCAAAAATAAGCCAGAACTAGTCGAAAAGGCCCGCTCCATCACCGCAACTCTCCGCCAACACTTTCCTGTATTTTATGATGAGGCTGGCGCCATCGGCCGCCGCTACCGCCGCCAAGACGAAATCGGAACACCCTTCGGGATCACCGTCGACTTTGAGACCCTTGAAGGCGCCAAAGACGGTCCTCTCGCAGGCCAGAAAGATACCGTCACCCTCCGCCATCGTGACTCCATGAAGCAGGAAAGATTAGCCATCACCGATCTACTTCCCCGCTTGCAAGTCGCCCTCGCCTAATTCTTATGGCGAGTCGTCGCCCCTCCCGCGCTCTTCTGCCTCGCGCTTTTGCCGAACTCGATCTGCAAAGACAGCAGCGCCTCGGCGCCCCAGAGATTGTTTACGGCGCAGGCAAAACCGTTTTACAAATCGCCGCCATCACTCGTCGCCTTCATGCCGAAAAACAGCCTGTCCTCGTCACACGTGTCGATTCTACCAAAGCCCGACCTCTTCGTCGGCTTTTCCCCAAGGGAAAATATCACTCTGCCGCCCGCACTTTCACTCTTGCCGCGTCTCGTCCACCTCGCACTCTCACCCCCTCTCTCCAAGTCGCTATCTGCGCCGCAGGAACCTCCGATCATCCCGTGGCCGAAGAAGCCTTCGTCACTCTCCAGTTTCTCGGCCACCGGCCCGAACGGTTTTATGATATTGGGGTCGCTGGCCTCCATCGCACCCTCCGCCATTTACCTAAACTACAATCCTTTGATGCCCTCATCGTTGTTGCTGGAATGGAAGCCGCCCTGCCCAGCGTCCTTGGGGGCCTCCTACGCCACCCGCTCATTGCTGTCCCCACTTCCGTCGGCTATGGCGCCCACCTTCAAGGGCTCACCGCTTTTCTCGGTATGCTCAACTCCTGCGCCCCTGGAGTTACCGTTGTGAATATCGATAATGGATTCGGCGCAGCCTATGCTGTCCATCGCCTCGCTCTTTCCCGGCACCCAAAACGCTAACCCTTATTTCTCGCCTACTTTTCTCTTCACCCCATCAAATCCACCCTTTCTCCATTTCCTATTCTCGACCAAGATAAATCGTGCCCACGATTCTCCTCGCCCAAGAGGATCCAGAAGCCGCGGCGAATCTCGCCGCCCTTCTTCGCGAATTCTTTCCCACCGCCACCCTCGAACCCCTCTCCGATTTCGCTGCTCTAACCACAGCTCTCACTTCAAACCGCCATGCCGCCCTTCTCTTGACCGATATCTTCTGGGCCGATCAAAACCGCGCTGAAGAGATTCTTCTTCTTGCCGAAGCCGACCCCGAGATATCCGTTGGGCTCATCAGTCGCTTCGACCTGAGCGGTACTCTGCCCGCCGCTTTTCCCATCCCCTGCCTTCCTTCCGAGGAACAACTCCCCCTTGCCATGGCTGAACTTATGGAGAATTTTTCAGGTCGTAGCTTCGGTCCCTACCACATCATCTCTCCCGCAGGTCCTCATCCGCTGGGTCGGCTCTACTGGGCTCGACACCATCAACTTGAACGCAATGTCCAAGTTCTTGTTCCACCCGCTGGCTCCCCCCATTTCACTAAAGCCATTCGCAACTACGCCCG
>CAJBOM010000037.1 GCA_903956835.1 uncultured Verrucomicrobiota bacterium | reverse complement strand
GATTTACGAGGGACAGTATTTATTGGGAACATCGATTGCCCGGCCTCTGATTGCTAAGCGCATGGCGGAGATTGCGCGGAAAGAGAAGGCGCAGGCCATAGCGCACGGGGCGACAGGCAAAGGGAATGATCAGGTGCGGTTTGAGCTGACGGCAGCGGCCTTGGCTCCTGGGTTGGAGGTGATTGCGCCTTGGCGGGATGAGCGTTTTCGGAAGAGATTCCCTGGGCGAGCGGAAATGATTCGATATTGTGAGCAGAGAAAGATTCCAGTGCAGGCGACGGCGAAAAAGCCTTATTCGATGGACCGTAACCTTCTGCATATTTCTTATGAGGCGGGAATTTTAGAGGATCCGTGGCTGGACGCGTTTGCTCCTGAGAATAAGAAGATGTTTACTCTTTCAGTAGCGCCAGAGGATGCGCCGAATCGGCCTGAGTATGTCACCCTCGAGTTCCGCAAAGGGGACTGTGTCGCGGTCAATGGGAAGAAGCTTTCGCCCTTGGGGGTGATGCAGAAGCTGAATCAGCTGGGGGGAAAGCATGGGGTGGGGCGGGTGGATGTGGTGGAGAATCGGTTTGTGGGAATGAAGAGCCGAGGTGTCTACGAGACTCCTGGAGGAACGATTTTGCACTTTGCACATCGGCAGATCGAGAGTTTGACGATGGATCGTGAGGTGATGCATTTACGGGACAGCCTGATTCCGAAGTACAGCGAGCTGGTTTATTATGGTTTTTGGTTTGCGCCTGAGCGATTGGCTTTGCAGGTCTTGGTGGAGGAGAGTCAGAAGAACGTTTCGGGGACGGTGCGGGTGAAGTTATACAAGGGCGGAGTTTATGTGGCGGGAAGGAAATCGCGGTTCAGTTTGTACCATCCACAGATTGCCACGATGGAGGCCGATCCGACACGGGCGTACAATCAAGATGATGCGACAGGTTTTATTCGTTTGAATGGGCTGAGGCTAAAAGTGGCGGCCCAAACGAAGAAAAGGTAAGCGTAGCGATTATTTCCCGCAGACGCGCAGATTACTCACGCAAAGCCCCGACAGGAGTACGGGGCGCAGACGCGGGTCGCCAAGGACGCGAACCCTACTACGTTCCGCAGACGCGTTACTTCGAAGGGCGCCCGGGGCGGGCGGGGCGGGCGATTTTGGATGTTTAATTTTTTCCCGCAGATGCGGTTACGCTTGGTTGAGGGAGAGGCAGAGGTCGGCTAGCCGGAGGGATGCGTCGGGTTTAGAGGCAACGGCGAGCCGGGATTTCCACTCTTTCCAGCCTTTACCGTTGTCGGCGAGTGCTTCTTGGATGACGCGAACGGCAGTGGGGCCGTCTGGGGTGAGTTGGGCGACTCCGATCTCTTTGAGGAGAGCGAAGTTTCCCTCCTCTTGGCCAGGGACGACTTGGGTGACGAGGAAAGGGGTGCGGGAGGAGATGGTTTCCTGGGTTAAGGCGCCACCTGCTTTGCCGATGACAAAGTGTTGTCGTGCGAGAATGCTCGGCATTTCTTTGGTCCAGCCAAGCAGTTGGACGTTTTTGCGGGATGAGCCGAGAAAGTCGGTGATGCGGGCGGCTACCTTAGGGTCGCGACCTGTACCGATGGTAATTTCCCAGTTGGGTTGATCCGTGAGGGCGGCGGCGAGCTGGGGTCCGCCGTGCAGGCCTGAGCTGAGGAGGTAAAGGATGCGGGGTGATTCGCCAGGGAGTTCGTCGCCTGAATGGGGGTCGGGCAGGGCAAAGCGTGGATCGACGGGAAATCCGACGGGCCGAATCTTTTCCATGGGGATGCCGAGGGCGTGGAGA
This sequence comes from uncultured Verrucomicrobiota bacterium, assembly GCA_903956835.1. Lineage (GTDB taxonomy): Bacteria > Verrucomicrobiota > Verrucomicrobiia > Methylacidiphilales > Verrucolacustridaceae > Verrucolacustris. The sequence continues at coordinate 13,463 of CAJBOM010000037.1, read as the reverse complement.
GATTGGGCAGTGGGTTGGTTGGGAACGATCCAGAGATCGGCTTGGGCGGACGACCAGAGGCGGTGGACGGAGATGGAATCGGTAACAACGGTAATAAGCTGGAAAGAGGTGCGCAGGTCTTTGGGGAGACGGGCGATCAGGTGGGCGTAGACGGGGAAGGTGAGAACGATAACGCGGGGACGGAGGGTTTCGATGATTTGGCGGAGGCGAAGGTAAGCGGGTTGATTGACGAAGAGGGTATTCTCAATGAGGGGCAGGTGGTGGCAGGCGACGTAGAAAAGATTCCAAAAATGAGGGTAGCGATTGATGAGTGTAAGGTAGAGGCGACGGAAAAAATCGTTAAGTTTGGGGCGAGACTCGGCAAAGGGATCGGCGACATGGGCAGCACCTCCGCGAAGGCGGATAGCGGCGGCAAGTCCTTGGGCGGCGGCATTATGACCATCGCCGAAGGCAGCGGTGAGAATGAGGATGGGAAGAGGATTCACATCAGGCCATCCCGTTCGAGTTCGTCGAGACGACGATCATCTGATTGGTCCACGATTTCTGTAATGCCGGTGAGTTCGAGAAGGATGTCGAGGCAGAGGGCAATTTTCTCGCTAGGGAGGCCAGTGGTTTCGATGACGCGCCGACCTCGAGTGAGGTAGGCCCAGGTAAAGTCTCCGCCCAGAAGAACGCGGAACTGAAGATGGTCGGAAGGGAGGAGATCTTGGGGAGAGACAAGAGTAACGGTGCTATTACCTGCTTGAGCGCCAGGAATGACCTGTTCGACCCGTTCAAAGCGATCGAGCCAAGATTGGAGCATGAGGCGAATGGTGGCATCGGTGTGGGGCTCAGAAAATATGGCGACATACCCGCGAGAGATCATGGGCAAAGGTTAACGAAAGAGGGGGAAAGTTAAAAGAGGAAGTGGGAGGTGATTATCGCGCTTCGCGTGGGAGGGAGTCGAAGCGGGTGAAGCGAGGTTGAAAGAGGAGGCGGATGCGATCGCAGGGGCCATTGCGCTGTTTGGCAATATTGAGTTTGCAGGGGATGCCCCGAACGTTGGCCGCGATCGGGCGGGGTTCGCCATCTTCGCTGGGGGGATTATTTTCAGATTCGTCAGCGGCCGATTCGCGGCTGAGAAGCATGACGACGGCGGCGTCTTGTTCGATGGAACCTGATTCCCGAAGATGGTGAAGGGCAGGTTCAGCATTGGATTCCTCGGGTTTACGGTTGAGCTGGGCGAGGACGATAACGGGAATATTAAGCTCCATGGCGAGTGCTTTGAGGCCACGAGAGATTTCAGAAACTTCGACTTGGCGGTTATCTTTGGCGCGACTGGTGCCAGAGGTGAGAAGCTGGAGGTAATCGATAATAAGGATTTCGATGTTGTACTGTTTTTTGAGGCGGCGAGCGCGGGCACGAAGTTGGCCGATGGTGAGAAGGCTGGATTCGTCGAGGAAGAGGGGAAGTTCACAGATCTCGGCGGCAACGCCCCGCAAGGCGGTGATTTGGCTTTCGTTGAGTTCGCCACGTCGAATCTGTTCAGAATCGAGGCTGGCGTGGGAGGAAAGGAGTCGAAACATGAGTTGCTGAGCAGACATTTCAAGAGTGAAGAAGGCGACAGGATAGCCTGGTCGGGTGAATGTTTCTTTCTCAAAATTCCAGCGGTCGCGGAGGATATGGCGAGCCATACTGAGGGCGAGGGCGGTTTTGCCTACGCCCGGGCGGGCGGCGATCACGATCATTTCGCCTCCTTTGAAGCCGGTGGTGAGTTGATCGAGTTCATCGAAGCCTGAAGGAATTCCGCTGTAGTGGCCTTTGCCTTTGATGAGTTTTTCGATGAGTTCGATGGCTTTGGGGGTAACTTCGGCGGCGCGGAGAACTCCTTGGGTTTCGCGGCGACCGCGGATTTCGAGAATATCGCGTTCGGCTTCGTCGAGGATGGTTTGGACTTCGTGGGGGCGTTCATGGGCTCCGACGACGATTTGGGCGCAGGCTTGTTGGAGTTCGCGGAGGAGGCTTTTGTCACGGACTTGGGTCAGGTGAGTACTGGCGGTGAAGACGCTGATGACGCCTGCGGCGAGATCGCTGATGAGGGAGGCTCCGCCAGCGGAGTCGGCGAGTTTACGATCGTTGAGCCAAGCGAGGAGAGTGGAGGGATCGATGGCTTGGCTGGACTCGTGCATTTGGATAATGCCACGGAAGAGAACCTGGTGGGCGGGGTGGAAAAAATCTTCTTCTCGGAGACCTTGTTCTCGGGCGATATCGATGACGTGTTCGGGGTCGGCGAGCATAGCGCCAAGAAGGGAGCGTTCAGCTTCGAGATTATGGTGAACGGGAAGCCCGTCGAGGGTGATAGGGGCGGGCGGTTCGCGACGTCCCCAAGGACGAGTGGGTTGGGCTTCAGCAATCACAAGTCGTTATAATTCCTTTGTGGCGCTGGAACGGCAAGGGTTGGGCAAAAGTTGTTAAAGAATATGTTGGGGAAAATACGGATAAGAGTTAATAAGTTCACGATTCCGAGCGTGCGTTGAGACGCGTGAAGGGCAGGGTAAAAACTGATGCGTATTATTTTGGCTTCGACTTCTCCTCGTAGGGCGGATCTTTTGCGTGAATCGGGAGTTAATTATCAGGTGGTCAAGCCCGAGGTGGAGGAGTGGGTGGCGGCGGATTTTCCTGAGATGGCGCCAGGAGATTTGGCGCGTGGCAATGCGATGCTGAAGGCGAAGGAGGTGGCGGGGCGCTATCCGAAGAAGCCAGTGCTGGCGGCGGATACTTTGGTAGCCTGTGAGAGTCGGGTTTTAGGAAAGCCTGTGGATGAGAGGGGAGCGAAGGAGATGTTGGGTTGGTTAAGTGGGCGAACTCATGAGGTGATTACGGCGGTGATCTTTATTTTACCGCAGGGGAAGAGGTTGCGTGAGGCGGTGGTGCGGACTCGGGTTAAGTTTCGGGAATTAAGTGAAGAGTCGATTTCGAGCTATGTACGGGAGGTGGAGGTGATGGATAAGGCGGGGGCTTATGCGTTACAGGATGGGGGGGATCAGTTGGTGGAGTGGGTGGAGGGATCGCGGAGTAATGTGATCGGTTTACCGATGGAGATTGTTCTGCCTTGGTGTGAAGAGTGGGGCGAGAAGGTTTAGAGGTTCTTCTCGATGGCGGTCCGGACGTCGTTCAGTTTAAGGGGGCTACGGAAGCGGGCGAGAATGTTACCGTGAGTGTCGAGGAGGACGGTGTAGGGGATGGTTTCCATGGGTTCGATAAGGTCGAGGGTTTTGGGGCCTGGAAGAACGAGTGGGTAGCGGATGCCATGGCGTTCGGCAAAAATGAGGAGGCTGGAGGCCGGGGCATCGTCGAGGCAGACCCCGATAAGAATAAGGCCTTGGGAGGAGTATTTTTCATCGAGGGAGGCTAGTTCGGGAAGTTCTTTGGCGGTAGCAGGGCTCCAGGCGGCCCAGAGGTTGAGGAGGATAAGTTTGCCGCGGAGGGTGGAGGAGTCGAATGGTTGGCCGCTGGCTAAATCGGAAAAGGTCATTTCGGGAGGGAGTTGCACAGGGGTAAGGGAGGGGGTACAGGAGGTCAAAAGAAGGGAGGTCAAGCCGATGAGGGCAAGAAGGTTCCGAGGAATAGAGGGAGAAAGAAGAAGCACTGGAAACCCTAGGGTGGGATTGGGAGGAGGCTCAACGTTGATCTTTGGGTGGCGCGGGCGAAGAGCGGCTGGGGGGTTAGAAAAGCAAGGGGCTTGCCTGCGCGATAGAAACCCGCATTTTAAAGATCATGAGTATAAGTCTTTTTCAGCCTGGGCAGATGATTTTCCGGGAAGGTGACACGACGCAGGAGGCCTACAGGATTCTGAAGGGACGGGTGGAGATTAGTATCGCGGGAGAGGGGAAGGCGGTCATTTTGGCTCAGTTGGGGGAGGGAGATATTTTCGGGGAGATGGCGATGGTAGATGAGAGGCCGAGATCGGCTTCGGCTCAATGTTTAGAGGTGACGGAGTGCGAGGTGTTGACAGCAGAAAACTTTAACGAAGCGGTGTTACAGCGGCCTGAAATCCTGATTCCCTATTTGGCATCGTTCTTTGAGCGGCTGCGGACGGCGAATGACCGGTTGCGAATGGAGATGAGATTGCGAGCGCGGGCGGAGCAGCAGGCGCCAGTGGCTGGGACAACTGCGGTGGTGGCTCCGACGATGCGGGTAGTGGCACCAGCGACTACGGCGATTGTGCCTCCTTCCTTGGAGTTGACGCGGGTGCCAGTGGCAGCGCCGGTGGCGGGGAGCCCAGTGGCGGTTGCGCCAGTAGCTCCACCTCCTGCGGGGGGGTATCAGTCGGTAGTTTTAACGGCGGTGACGGATCACGCGAGGGCGCGATTGCCAGAGGGCACGGTGGTGATTCAAAAATTTCCTTATCGAATCGGGCGGAAGCACGACACGCCTGGAAAGGGAGCAACCGTATTTGCGTCGAACGATTTGCCGATAGCGGACGATAAGCCGTATCAGATTTCTCGAAATCACTGTTCGATTGAGCGTGAGGGAGACAATTTCTTTGTACGGGACCGAGGAAGCTCGGTGGGGACGGTGGTGAACGATGCCCCGATTGGGCTAGCGGAGGATACTTTAACTCAGGATTTGCGAGGCGGGGAAAACGAAGTTTTGCTGGGGGCCGATGACAGTCCCTTTAAATTTAAAATTACCCTGAGTTAAGGAGTATTGAGAGGGGGGTTGGCAAGGGAGCCTAGGCAGGGTAGAAAGACATCCTGATGGAAACAGAAGATATCTCGTTCGTCTTGCGTTGCCTTATGGCGATGGGCGCGGCGATGGCGATTGTCGGAGCGATTTTTACGTATGATTTGCTTTTGGAGTTGCCGTGGTTCGCAACCCTTTTATTTCGTTTGGGTTTGGGTTGATTAGTGGGTGCGGGCGGTGGGGGGGTCGACTTCTTCAATTTCGTTGCGTAGGCGACGGCTTAATTTGGGTCGAATAAATCCGTAGATGAGATAACCACAAAAGAGAAGGGCGAGGGAGTACTGGTAGGTTTGGACGACGAGGGCCAGGGCGGCGACGATGAGGAGAAGGCGTGGCAGGGGGCGTTGGGTACGCCAGTCGATGGTTTTAAAGCTGGGGTAGCTGACTTTGCTAAACATCATGAAGCTGAGGAAGAGGAGAAGGCCTGCAAGAAGGTATTTGAAGTTACCGATGACGCGATCGGATTCGTAGTATTTCAGAAGGAGAAGAGTGACGGAAGCGACGAGACCAGCGGCGGCAGGAATGGGGAATCCACTGAAATCTTTGGAACGGGTAGGTACTTGGGGGGTGAGGGCGAGGACGTTGAAGCGAGCGAGGCGCATGGCCCCACAAACGAGGTAGACAAAGCCAATCATCCATCCGAGGCGAGCAGGGAGTTCCGCGAGGACGATTTTAAAAACGAGGAGGGCGGGGGCGATGCCGAAAGAGATGACGTCGGCGAGGGAATCGAACTCGCGCCCGAAGGCGCTTTCGTGGCCTCCGAGGCGAGCGAGGCGACCGTCGAGAATATCAAAGATGAAGGCTCCGAGAATCCAGAGGAGGCTGGTTTCGTAGGGTTGGATCCAGTCGATTTCCGCAGAGGCTTGAAGGAGGCTGCCTTGAATAATTTGGAGGACGGCCATGAAACCGCAGAAGAGATTTCCAGCGGTCATGATGCTGGGAAGAAGGTAAGCCACGCCGCGGCGGGCGGGGAGGGGTGGTTTGGGTTTTAGGCGGGCCATTGGGCGAGGATAGTTTCTCCGCCGACCACGCGCTGGCCGGGTTGGACGTGGATGGAGCAGGTGGCGGGAACGTAGAGGTCGGTGCGTGAGCCGAAACGAATCATGCCGAAACGCTCGCCTGTTTGGACGGATTCTCCCGATTTTTTCCAGCCAACTATGCGACGGGCAATGAGTCCAGCGATTTGGCGGACGAGGACGGGTCCGCGGGTGGTGCGGAGGAGCCAAGTTTGGTTCTCGTTACGGATATCGACCTCGAGATGGCGTGCATCGAGGAATTCGCCAGCGGAGTAGTGGGTTTTTTCGATAGTTGCAGTGAAGGGTGCGCGGTTGACGTGGACATCGAGGACGGAGAGGAAGATGCCGACGCGGCGGAACTGGCCGAGGCCGAAGCAGGGGTCCTCGGCTTGGTCGACGCAGATTACTTTGCCATCGGCTGGGCTGACGAGGGCAAGGGGGTTGGCAGGGGGAGTACGTTCGGGATCGCGGAAGAAAAGCAGGAGGCCGATGAGGAGGAGGGCTCCGAAAGTGGCGGGGATCCACCAAGCGAGCCAGATGCTGAGGCCACAAAAGGCGGCGGCGATAATGAGGAAGGGTCTTGCTTCACGGATGGCCATGGTTGAAAATTAGATGGTAATCTCTTGTGTTGAAAGCCGTTTACGCAGAACCCGCCTTAGAAAACTCAGATCTCCGATCGGGGAAAGCGGTGACGTATTCGCGTTCGATTACTTTAGTTTTGACCCACGACTGTCCCTGGCACTGTGGTTATTGTGGATTTCGCACCGATGGGGAGGGTTTGGTGAGTGAGGGGGAGGTAACGCGAGTGATTGAGGAAGGGCGGGCGGGTGGGGCGCGGGAGGTATTAATGATTTCAGGGGAGCGACCTGGGACGATGGGGCACATACAGGAGGAGTTGAGGAGGCGAGGGTATGGAGATTTTTGGAAGTTTGCGGCGGCGGTGGCAGATCAGTGTGGGGAGGCGGGGCTGTTTCCACATGGAAACTTTGGCAGGATGAGGGAGGAGGAACTGAGAGATTTGCGGCCTCACTTTGTTTCCATGGGGATGATGCTGGAAAGTGTGGAGGACGAGATTCGGTTGGCGCCAGAAAAGAAGGTGGCAGGGCGAATTGCGGGGATCGAGGCGGCGGGACGGGCGAAGGTGCCTTTTACGAGTGGGATTCTGGTGGGCTGGGGGGAGAGTCAGGATTCGCGATTGCGGTCTTTGAGGGTGTTAGCGGAGTTGCAGGAGAAGTATGGGCATCTGCAAGAGATTTTGATTCAGCGATACGTGCCGAATGAGGGGTCGCGTTGGCCTGCGGGGGTGGCTCCGACTTTAGAGGAATACATCGAGATGATGAGTTGCTGGAGAGATTGGGCGCCCGAGGTGGCGATACAGATTCCGCCTAATTTAGAACCAAGGTGGTTAGAGATGGTGGAGGAGCTGGATGATCTGGGTGGAATTTCGTGGGCGAAAGACGAGGTGAATCCAACTCGTCCATGGGCAGAACTGGAGAGATATCGCGAGGGGTGTGCGAGGGCGGGGCGAGAGTTAGTCGAGCGGTTGCCGGTTTATGAGACTCATGCGACCGCGGAGTGGTTGGATCCGATTTGGCAGAAGAGAGTCGGGCATTTTATTTCAGGAGCTGAGCGATGAAGAATCCGTGGATGATGAAGGGGCCTGAGTTGAGGGAGGAGGCGTTGATGCAGACGCGGAAGCAGCATGGGCGAGTGGTGACGTATGTGGTAAATCGTAACGCAAATTTTTCTCGGATTTGCTCGGTGGGATGTTCTTTTTGTGGGTTTGGGAAAAGGCCGGGAACGTTGGGGGCGACCTCGGATACGATTGACGAGGTAGTGGGGAGGGTGGGGCAGACTCCGTGGGTAACCGAAATTTGTTTGCAGGGAGGAATTGATCCTGGGTTAACGCCTGAATATTATTTTGATTTAGTTCGGGCATTGCGGGAGGCCTTTCCGAAAATGCATCTACACGCCTTTTCTCCGATGGAGATTGATTCGCTTTGTGAAAAGGCGGGATGTGAGCCTGAGGAGATGGTGGCTAAGTTAAGGGGAGCGGGGGTGGGGAGCATTCCAGGAACGGCGGCGGAGATACTGGTGGACGATGTTCGGCGCAAAATCTCCCGCAATAAGTTGCCAGTAGCGCGCTGGGTACAGATTGTGCGGGCGGCTCACCGGGCTGGTTTACGGTCAAGTGCGACGGTGATGTTTGGACATGTGGAGAGCTGGGAGGACATTCGGGCGCACTTTGCGGTGTTGCGCTTGTTGCAGGAGGAAACGGGGGGATTCACCGAGTTGGTTCCGCTGGCCTTTGTTCCCTACCAGAACCGGCTGGGGGCGATTTTAGCTCGGAGAGTGGGTGGAATACGGGTTTTGGAGGAGAAAATTCGGAGGCGGGCTCGGCGGCTTTATCCGTTGGCGCGTATGGCCTTAGGGGATGTGATCCCTAATTTACAAACGAGTTGGGTTAAGCTTGGAGTCGAGGGAGCGCTGGAGTCTTTGAGTTGGGGTTGTAATGATTTCGGCGGGACGCTTTACGAGGAATCGATCACAAAGGCGAGTGGGGGAAAGCATGGGGAGAGGTTGGAACCTGAGGTGATTGAGGCTGCGATTCGAGGGGCAGGATATGAGTCACGGCAAAGATCGACCCTTTATGGTAGAGCTGAAAATCGCATTTCCCTCGTAGAAAAGAGTTGTCAGCCGACTACGGGTGGGCATCTTGCCCTCTGAATCGTTAACCAAACCCAAACCAAGGAGAATCAAGTACTATGGCAAAGAAACCGAATGCAGCGTTTATGAAACCCGTCCAACCGGACGCCATCCTGGCCGCGATCATTGGAAGCAAGCCGCTTCCCCGCACCGAGATGACCAAGAAATTGTGGGCCTACATCAAGAAGAACGGGCTCCAAGACAAAAAGAATCGCCGCAACATTAATGCGGATCATTTGTTCAAGCCCCTTTTTGGTGGCAAGAGCATGGCGAACATGTTTGAGCTAACGAAGTACGCCAGCAAACACGTTAAGTAACTTTTTCTGCCCTCGGGATTCTTCCTGAGGGTGAGAAATAACAATTTACCCCGTCGTGGAGAATAATCCGCGACGGGGTATTTTTTTGCTAGCCGATCGTCAGATGAGTTGTTAGTGTTTTCAACTATGGATATTACAAAACTCACCGCAAAAGAATTCGGCCGTATTGTTAAGTTGCTCCGCCGAAAAGAAAGTCTGGAAAAGAAACTAGGTCAACTGGAGCGTTCCGTGGCCAAGGTGGTTGGGGCAGGAGCCTCGGCGGTGGCTCGTGGAGCGAACCGAATTGCTCGGGGCCGGCCTGCGAAAAGGGGTCGGAAGACGGGTCGTTCGACAGTCAGAAAATTCAGCCGCCGCGGGGGTTTGCGTAAGGTGATTTTGGCGCAACTAACTCGAGCGGGAAAGACTGGCCTAAAGATTAAGGATTTGGCAGGAAAAATGAATATTCAGCGTCAGCGGTTGGATACTTGGTTTTACCAAAATCTGAAGAAGATCCGTGGACTGCGTAAGGTCGGACCGGGTCACTACCATCTTAAAGGGTAGAGTTCGGACGAGGTAGGATTCGAACCTACGAACGCCTTACGACGTTTGCGGTTTTCAAGACCGCCGCATTCGACCGCTCTGCCACTCGTCCTAGATAAATGAGAGTAGACGAAATTCGTGTTTAAGGCGAGTCCACCCCTTGGGTCCCCTAGGTTATTGGTGGTGGGGGCGGGGTATTTGGGTCAAGAAATTGGGAGGATGGCGCAAGCAGGGGGATGGGAGGTGTGGCCTGTCGTAAGAACGGATGAGTCGGCGGATAAGTTGCGGGTAAAATTTCCGAAGGTGGTTGCGGCGGATGCGGTGGGTGAAGAATTTTGGAAGGGGCTTTTGGGGTGTTGGGATGGATTGATTTTCGCTTTGGCGCCATCGCGAAAGGTGGGCGGGAGTGAGTTTGAGGCAATCCATCGCGAAGGGGCGGTGCGCGCAGCGGCTTGGGGGAAGGCGCGAGGGTTGCCGATGGTTTATCTTTCATCGACCTCGGTTTATGCGGAGGCGGGGGGTGGTTGGGTGGATGAAACTTCGCCTGTGGCGGAGGATGATTCTCGGGCGCTGGCGATGGTTACGGCGGAGAGGGCAACTTTGCGGGCGGGTGGAACGGTGGTGCGTTGTGCAGGAATTTATGGGCCGGGAAGGGAGATTCGACCCAACGCGGGCGGGCCGGAGCGTTGGTTGAATGTGATTGAGGTAGAGGATGCGGCGCGAGCGGTGGGGTCGGTCTTGCGAAAGATGGATCCCGCATTCGCGGGACGCGCTGACTCGCGAATTTTTAATGCTTGTGAGGATGAGGCGTTGGCGAGGGGAGAGATAGGGGGGGTGTGGAAGGAAGGTTCGGTGCGATCGCGACGAAGCAAGCGGGTACGGAACCGAAAGTTAAAAGAGACTGGATGGAATCCGATGTGCGCAGCGGGGAGAAGCAAAAACTAAAGGTTCCACCCTCCGGAGATGACCAGATTCGTGCCAGTGACTTGGGCGGCCTCAGGAGAAAGAAGATAGTGCAAGGCGGCGGCAACTTCGGTGAAGCGAACGGCCCGACCTGAGGGGAGAGTGTGGAGGGGAGGAAGGTCGATGCTATTTTCCAGGTAACCTGGGGAGATAAGATTGACGGTGATGTGGCGGCGAATGAGTTGAGCGGCGAAAGAGCGGGTTAAAAGAGTGACACCAGTTTTTCCGACGTGATAGCCAGGGGCGAGGCGTCGAGCGCAGAGGCGGTCGGCGGCGGCATCGCCGAGATTGATGATACGGCCACCTTTTTTTGGAAAGAGAGGTAGAGCGGCGCGGGTGAGTAGAAAAACTGCGGTTGCGGTGCTGTGGAGGCCGGCGAACCAGTCGGCGGGTAGAGTGCGGAGGAGTGGGGTGGGGCGATAGGTTCCAGCGTTGTTGAGGAGGAGGTCGAGGCGTCCGAATCTTTTTTGGACACGTTGGATGAGGCGATCGACTTGGGTTGGGATGGAAAGGTCGGCGCGGACGACTTCGGTGGGGGTGCCATGCTGGCGGAGTTGGCGGGCCAAGCGCAGAGTAGCGGAAGCGCCGCTTCGATGGTGGAGAACGATGGCATAGCCCATTTGGGCGAGGGTGCGGGCGAGAAAGGCGCCGAGACCGCCTGCGGAGCCGGTGATGAGGGCGACGGGTTGAGGAGGGAGAGCTTTTTTCATGAAAGGATTCCGAGGGTACGGGCGACGGCACGGACTTTAGGTATTTCGTGTGTACGCAAGAGGTCGGTTTTACCTAAGAGGGCAAGAACAGCAAAGAGGGATTCGGCGGAGCGGACTTCCTCCTGAAAGAACTCGAAAGCGTGGGGTAGGGCGTGGCAGACGGGCCAACCGAGAGTACGAAGGCGAAAGCTGTGAAGAAAAGTTTCAGCTTGGTATCGGATGCGGGCGGCACTGTCTTGGAGGTTGCGGTAGTAGAAGCCTAATCCTGGATCGATCCAGATGGCGTGGATGCCAGCGGCGGTGGCACGATCGATTTCGCGGCGGAAGTAGTCGAGAAGGGCGGTGGCATGATCGGGGGAGTGGATGAAGTCGGAAACATCGCGGGGATTGGAGCCTTGGACGTAGCAAAGAACGATGCCAGCGCGGTGATCGGCTACGAGGCGATAGAGGTCAGTGGGAGGAGTGGTGCCAGTAAGGTTGAGGACGGCGGCACCTGCTTCGAGGCAAGAGCGAGCGACCTCGAGGTGGTAAGTTTCAATGGAAAGGAGGATGCCCTCTTGGGCGAGGGGTTTGAGAATGGGGAGGAGGGTACGGATTTGTTGGGCGGGATCGACGCGGGCGGCGTGGGCTAGGGTGGATTCGGTGCCGAGGTCGATGAGGTGGGCACCTTCGGTGCGGAGGCGACGGGCGCGGTTGAGGGCGTCATCGGTGGTGGAGACGACACTTTCACGGTACCAGGAGTCGGGGCTGAGGTTGATGACGCCCATGAGGTGGGGGCGTTGGGAGGCGGAGAAGGAGTGGCCTTGGATTTCGAACTCAGCGACCTGGGCGGTGAGGGCGGAGGAGTGTTCTTGGGCGAGGCGGGCGAGGTATTCAAGAGAGAGCATGAGGAGAACTAGCGTAGAGAAAAAAAGGGTGAGGGGCGAGACTGGGGATGGACGGGAGGGGGGTGAGGAATCCAGAGTGTCGGGATGGCTAACCGATTACTGACTCAGCCCGAGTTGATGGCCTGGGAAAATAAAGCGAGGCGTTGGTTTGTTTTGGGTTTGGTGGGGGTGGTGACGGGGGTGTTTGGGGTGGGTTTGATAACTTTACACATGAGTTACGCGATGCTGAAAAAAACCGAGGTGATGCAGGAGGCGGTGCAACGGGTGATGCGCGATGCTCGGGTGGGCGAGGCTCTGGGGAAGCCGTTGCAGTTGGGTTGGGCGGTGACGGGTCAGATTGAGGACATGCCTGAGCAGGGAACGGCGCAGTTTGATTTTTCGGTGTTGGGCTCGAAGGGGAGAGCGAAGGTGACTTTGCGGGCGGATAAAAGTCCGATGGGGCAGTGGCGATATTTACTTTTGGAAGTGAAGCCGATGGGGGGTGCGGTGATTTCTTGTGCGGACGGGGTGTCCGGCAAGAGGGGGTCAGACGAGGATTAGTGGGCGCCGGCGGCGGTGGAAGTTTCGTTTTTGGGAAGAGATTTGGCGACGGCTTCTTTATTATTGTCGACGATAGTTTCGAGGGCGAGGTCGAGCCGATCGAGACCGTGTTTCTGGATGATATTGTTGATATTAGTTAGGTAATCGGTATCGGGGCAGTAGCCTGAGGCGAGGATGCCTGAGACGAATTTTAATCCAGATTTCTCACCGACGTATTTGTGGTAGCGCTCGTTGCCGAGGAGGAACTGGGAGTAGCCCTGGAATCCAGCGGCGAGGGTGGGGTAGGCACGGAAATCTGCGGTGGTATCTACGCCGCTATCGCGGGTGGGCATATTGAGGGCGCGTGCGCCTGTCCAGCTATCGAAGGCTTTCATCCCGAAGTAATTGTTATAGTCCTTGGCGAGGGAGCTATTCCCGTAGCCAGATTCGAAGATGGCCATGGCGATGACCGCGGAGGCGGGGATCCGAGTTGTCGTCTGGATGAGCATGGCTTCGGGAATAGCGCTTTCGAGGAATCGACGTTGGCGACCGTTGGCGGAGTCGAGGATTTTGGAGATGCGGGTGGCGAGGCCAAGGATATCGGTTGTATCAGAGCTTTGTGAAGCGATGAGGCGGGCGATGCGGAGGTCGCGCTCTTCGAGTTCGCGGTTCTGAGCGAGGCGGTTTTGGAGGGAGTTCCATTTCTCTTCAAGATAACTTTTGGAAAGGGCGGCGGAAAAACGGGTGACGCCGATGAGGGAGACGACGGCTATACCGAAGAGGAGGAGCCAGGCGAAATTGGAGACGACGAGGGTGCCGACTAAACCGAGACGGAATTTCGGTTTTTTGGCAAATCTTTTGCTGGCGATGGCTGAGGTGAGGTCAACGATTTGAGGCATTTAACTTAGTGTAGGTGGGGATGGGGAGGCGTCAACCCACGGTAAGTTGAAGGCGGAGTATATTTTAAATGTTATGCAATAGATTGGAATGGAGTTACTTGCACATTATAAAAGGAGTAAATAGGTTAGGATTGGTGTGGTTTGGCGGGGGGATAGTAGATGGAAGCGAGGATGGAGACGGCGAGGACAAGAAGGACGAATC
>CAJBOM010000036.1 GCA_903956835.1 uncultured Verrucomicrobiota bacterium | reverse complement strand
TTGGCTCCAAGAATTTTACCCACAGTTACCACCCCATCTGGCCGAACGTTCGCCCGCCCATCCGTATCTAAAATCGAAAAGGCGACTGGACCCGTCCTACTCCCAGACGCAGCGAGGGTGAAAGCTCCCCCCGTTAAGGCAAGGGCCGGCCGATCAATGGTCAGCGTCTGCGCCGCCTTAGCCAAATCGAGTTTGCCTCTTTCCAAAATAACCCTGTAATTCGACGTCACATCCGCACCACTGGAGCTCACAATCCTGTACGATCCGATTGAAATATCATAAGGGCCCACTACGCTAGTGGGTTCTGCGGGAGTCCGAAAAGTTGCCACGACAATATCTCCAACTTGCAGCGAACCTGCGACAACCCTGAGTGCAAAAGCAGGATTCTCCTCCCCAAATGTTCGCGTCGCATCATTCGCACGGATTGTGATGCTGGTGATCACTGGAGCAACGAAGGGGGCTGGTGGGACAAAAACTGGTGGCGGAGGAGGAGGAAGCTCAACCCTCGGCGCATTCTGCGGAGGGGCGTTTTGCGCCACTATCGGCGCAGGTCCCTCTCCAGGTCCCGCTGCAGTCGCAATATCCAAATTATCTGGGCCTGGCCCAGGTCCACCGGCTCCCTTCGCCAAATCTGATTTTTCCCCAGGGCCACCCCCTTCATTCTTCGCCATCCCCTCTTCAATTCTCGGTGCTGGCCCCTCCTCTTTTGCGGGAGGTGCGTCCATTTCAATCTTGGGCGATCCAACCATAACATCTCCATCCCCCTTCACCGCCACAACCTCCATGCCAAGGGATTCCATCTTTCCTTCCGATACCTTGTTCTGCTGAACCTCAACTGTGGCCTGAATTTTTTCGGCAGAAGGTAATGGCTTGGCAAAATCCCGAATCAACGGAGTCGAATCCACCATTTTTTTAACATCCACGTCAAAAACTTGTACTGGCCTAGGCTTTTCTGCTGGCGCAGGGGCGGGCCCACGCTTCTCCCCTCCACCTCCACCTGCAGTGCCCTTCTCCCCGCCACTTTTGTCCCCACCAGCTTTGTCCCCACCACCTTGATCTCCCCCAGCTGTGTCTCCGCCCGCTTTGTCTCCCCCTCCCTTATCTCCCGATGCTTTATCTCCACCCGCTTTATCCCCTCCTCCCTTATCGCCACCGCCACTGTCTGGCGTGGCCAACCCGACCGATGCAGCCTGCCCAGGCTTGATCGTTGTCACCACCCCACCACTGGTGATTTTCATCGGCGAACCCTCCAACAAAACAAACATCACTTTACCGTCCCCAGCACGGCTCGCTAAAAAGGTGGTGCCCGTCACCGCTCCCGTCACCCCACCGCAATCCACCGTTGCTCCTCCAGCCCCAGGAGGGGTGTTGATCAAAACAGTCCCTCGATCCAGCTTCACCAAACGCTCTTTCGACTGAAACGAGAACGATGTGTTCGCACCCATCCGCGTAATCGTACTGTCTCCAAAGGTCAGTTCTGCCATCGATGCGGCCTCTGTACTTACCTTGGATTTTTCATGAATCATCTCACTCTGCTTCGCAGGGGCTGGACCAGTGCCAGAATCATGCTCCACTATGTTTTTTATCGTCGTAATCTCCCCCTCCTGAAACTCCACCGCTCCATAAATCAAGCCCGTGCCCAATCCAACGATTGAGAATAAAAAAAGAGCGGGAAATTTAACTTTCCAAGTCATATCGTTCAATCTTTGACCAATCCAACGCCCAAAAGTTCAAAAAATTCATTGAAAATGATTGGCGAAATCACCATCAGACTTGTATGCCCATAAGTTGTTGAAAGTCAACGTTTTTACCAATATTTATCCCTATATAAGTTGCTTTAGAGTAATGATTTATCAAAGAACACATCCTGTAGTTAATAACTCTGATTAAACTCTATATGTTGTGGTCCACTATTAATCCAATTAAGTCCCTCTACTGTCGAACTTAAATCGCCCTACCCCCCGATCCCGTCCACCGGCAGGGACGACCATCCCTCAGCCTTCGAAGCAACCCGTCGGTGGAACGTAGTAGGCTTGGTCGTCCTAGTTCTTTTCCAGACGGAAAAGAACGCAAACAAGCGCTCAATATTCAACTTTGTTCGCCCAACTAGGCGGCCTCGGAGATGCCACCTCTACCTAAGCTTCAAACTCTAAAACCACATCCGCGCGTTCCTACTTTCCTACATTCTGACATCTGGAATCTCTTCGCGCCCTTTGCGCGCGTCAGCGCGTCCCAGGAATGCGGGACGTGAGCAATCTCTTCCCCAATTAAAAATCCCCCCTTTTCCATCCTTTCCGACCTTAGCGATCTTTGCGTGAGATTTCTGGTATCTGGGGGGAACAATTCAACATCCACGCGTGAGCGTGTCCCGCAACCGCGGGGAAAAATTCAACATCCACTCCACCCCCCCCCTTCACGCTACCCGCGCCACCTGCCACCAAAAGGCAGCCGCTACCGCCGATAAAATCGACAACTCAGGCACGGCCCAAGCACAACCCAAGCAAAGCCCGGTGCAACTAGCTCCCGCCAACGCCGCCAATAACCCCAACGGACTACGCATGGCTTGTCCCTGGCCTCCAGACCAGATCCAACTCCAATCGCCTCCTCAGCGAGGCCAGCGCCTCCAACCCCCGCCGCAGGTTTCCTTCCGTTCTTTCCCCGCAGTGACCACAACAAGCTCCTCTGGCCTCCCAGTCCGCTCGGTTCGTGTCCTCCCCGCAGGATCGACAGTGCATTAATGTTTCCATGTTTCGTTTCCTCCTTTTTTCTTGTGCTATCCTGACATCCTGGGTAGGACATAAAGCGTCCTATGAGTAAAAAATCTTTGTCCCTTCCTGGTGGCCATAGCCGACCTCCTTTGGAACGAATGCAACGTCTCCACGATCTCCTCTCGACCCAACAGGTGGTCAACTGCC
>CAJBOM010000035.1 GCA_903956835.1 uncultured Verrucomicrobiota bacterium | reverse complement strand
GATACTCGATGGCGTAGTTGCGGGCCACGTTCTCCCCCACACTCCCCCTCAATATCCGATACACCCCACTTTGATTCTGTGCAGGATCATAGCTCACCAGCGGATCGGTGCTCACCACGCTCCTCAAATGGGTCGCCAAACACCCAGCAGGTACAACCCCTGGTAAAAAGTCGCTACTATACGTATACCTCGTCCCACCAAACACCGTCCCCGCCCGTATCGTGTCGCTCACCGCCGTCACCACCGCAGGCTTGCGGGTGATCGTCAATACCCCACTCGCCGTTCCCTCATAGGTGTTGTCACTCTCCGAGACCTTCGCCGCCACCGCGTAACTCCCCGCATCAGTGGGTCCACTGCTGCTTGGACCATACACCGTCCCATTAATCCCCTCATACATCACCTCCAATACCGGATTAATCCCCACCAAGTTCGTCGTGGCCACACTCACCACTCGGCTCACCCCTCCATAAACCTGGCTCGTCCCCTGTATCTCAATCCCAGCCCAACCCTTCAATATCGTCCCACTCAAATTACTGGGAACCACCAACCGGTAATTATCCTTCCCAACCCCCTCCAACACAGGATCCCTAAACCACCCCGCCACAACCTTCCCAACCCCAACATAAGCATCCGCGTACTTTACCGTCCCATAGGGCAACGCCAACCGCGCCTGCCCACTGCCCTCGTTGGCCACGTACCCGCTCAAACTGTGACTGCCCCACTCCAAGGACGCCTCCACACTCCCGTCATAGCGCTTTTCTAAGACAGTAACCCCACTCAAATTTAATGCCTTCTGCAGAATATCCCCGCTCAGCAACAGCACGCTGCCCAACTCGTACCTCCCCGCGTCCGCTCCTGCCAGCGAGAGTCCCGTCACGCTCACGCTCTTGCCCACTCCCGCACTAGCACTGTCGTACGTCGCAATAGCCCCACTGCTCACCAACTGCACATCTTGGCCAGCACCCACCCCTTCCAACTCCGCCATGCTCCAGTCCACCCCAGCCGCTCTGCTCCCATCGTAATCCCGGCCATTGACCGACGCTCCACTGATCGTCAGCAGGGTGCGGGGAAGAATTGTGAACTTGGCTCCCGTGAAGTTGATCTGATAGTTCCCGCCCGCCGTTAAACTGCCCTGGAGGATATTATATTCTCCAGCTATTTCCCCGACCTCTCTCTCCAGATTTCCGCCAAAATTGTCGCCCGTCAACAAAGCTGGCGACGCCGTGTAGGTCAGGACTGGATCGCTCTCCCCAAACACCTTGGTGCCAGCGCTAGCCACGACCTGAACCGGCCTCTTGGTGATCTCCCCAGAAACTACTGTCGGCCCAAGGGTGTAGTTGGCCGACCCACTCCCCGTCAAACTCAGGCCCGTCACTGCCACGATCTTTCCAGTTCCAGCATTTTTATCCACAAAACTCCCCAGGGCCGTCCCAGCCGCAGCCACACTGTCCCCGGCCGCCACGTTCACCAACCCGGGTGTTCCACTGATCGTCGCCGCCGTACTCCCATCATACACCCGGCTCAACACTGAAAGCCCAGTAACCCCAACCTCTCGCGCCCCAATCACCAGCGTTTCGGTCACACTCCCGCTATAGTTCCCACTCAACGTCCCAACCACTGTGTAACTGCCCGCGTTCACCGGCCGGTTCGTCACTCCATTATAAGTGACCGTATAGGTAGCATTGCTCGGACTCACAGTCGCCGTCGCCGCTTTGCCCGTCCGATCGTAGGTATGCGCAAGCCCAGAAAGCGTGATCGTGCCAGGTACGATCGGATTATAAATTTCCAGCGTGCCCGTTGCCTGACTGGCCTGATAGGCGGGATCATTCAGGGTTGCCCGAATATCATACCTTCCAATGGCACTTGGCACACTGGTCTGACCGTTGTAGGTGACGGTGACGGGTAGACCCGCCGGAGTCGTTGTGATCGTTGGAGCCTTGGGCGTTCCATCATAAGCCTGCAAGAGGTTGGCCAAAGTGATCGTGGCAGTCTGGGGCGGAACAGTGATGATGGGATACATCGTTGCCTCAATTCGGAAGGAGCTTTGAGTCTGATGCCGTTCTGCGAAGAAGATGTCCAACGGATAGCTATTCCCGGGGGTCATCCCGCAGGCAGCCCCCACCGCGTCCAATGAAACGGTCTGCTCCTCGGCTCCGTGAACACCGCCTAGATCGATCACCCTGCGACCGTTCATATAAACCCAGACGTCGTCATCCCCGCGGAACTTGAAGACATCCCCCGCCCGGTAGGTGAACTGGAGATGCAATTCATAGGTGAAGCCGAAGTTGTGTGCATAGCCACCATTTCCTTGGAGTTGCCCGTCGATCGGGAAGAAATTCTGATTGTCGTAGATATAAACCCCTGGCCGTGCTGGATCCTCGATGAGCGAGATCGTCAGGTCTGCATTCAAATTCACCCCGTCCACATTTCGGAACCACTGGTCGAAGTTCGACTTACCCGAAGTGGTGGGGGTGGTGGGATTGCCCGCATAAACCGGCTTGCGATCCGAACCCAGTAAAACATCCACAATGCCCCGGTCATCTCCGACAAAACGGTCAAAATCCAGATGCCCACCCTGCGTATAGTTCCGGAAATCACGAATAGTGCCTGTAATCTGCTGGGAGGCAGGGGTGACCAACAGGGCTTGGCTAACAACCGCGGCCTGGCCCCAGTTTCCATCTCCCGCTTGACTGGCCGTAATGGTGGTGCCTCCCATACCCACAATCGTCACTGTGCTCCCCAGCACCGTGGCCACATTGACATCCGAGGACGTATAGGTGACGGGAAGTCCGCTCGTCGCCGTTGCCGTTAGATTAAAGGCTGGGTCGCCGACATGCTTACTTGGCAAGGAACCAAAGAGGATGGTCTGACTTCCGTTGCCCACCGTCACGCTCACCGTTGTTGTTACCGTGTTGTAGTTGGCGGTGTTTTGAGGCGTAAAGGTCACGGTTTGTGACGATGTTCCAACTGGAGGAAGCGTTGAGGGCGTGGTGAAAGCGAAACTTCCTGCAACGCTGGCCACTCCCCCGCTGAGCGTGGAGGATGCCAAAGTTCGACTATAAGAAATGGAAGATGCAGTCGGAATAACGCTGATCGTCGGCGTCCCCTTCGCCACCACCACCGTGTTGGTGATCGTTCCCCCAGAAGAATAATTCGTCGTGTTGGACGGCGTGAAAGTTCCTACCAGCGTATTCGTCCCAGCATTCAACACCGTTCCGTTAGTCGGATTATAGCTGAACGTCCCAGCTACCGAACTGGTGGCGTTGAGCTGGGTGGAAGTTAGCGGAGCGGGATAGGTCAGCGATGCCGCAGGGCTTGGCGCCCAAGTCAGTGTCGGCGGGCTCTTGGCAATGATGAAGGTGTTCGTCTGGTAGCCAGTGCCAGGAGTGCCGCCGTAGGCCCACAGGGTGGCAATGTTGGTTCCCGCTTGGGAGGGTGTTCCGCTGATTAGACCATTGGTGGCGATGGTGAGGCCAACAGGGAGATTGCTACCACCAAACGTGTTCCCAGAGCCAGATGCTATCACCATATTACTGAAAGCCACTCCCACCGTTCCGCGGAAGGAGTTGGTGGAAGTGATAGTTCCGGCGTGGGAAGTCTCCACCGCATTAAATTCAAGAACACAAACCGCTGCCATAAACAGGGTTTGTATCGACATTTTTCGGATTACTATTTTTCCCAGATACACCTTACTAAGACTCTAATACGCTTTCCTTTATTCCCAAGTTTAATTGATACTATTATTTGCTATTTATTTCGTTAATTACTTTGGAGATATATACCTAACTTGCTTTCCATCATTAGTTAGCACTTTATTTTTATTTTATACCTCTTTTGGGATATTAATTTTTCTAATACGTACTGGGTCGCTTTTGATTTGTAGTCTTGATCCGGCCCTCATTCCAGCTCTTCACCAAAAACCGAAAAGGCGCGGCCCTTTTCAAAACTCGCGTTCTCCTGATCGAAAAATGGCCTGGGTGGGATTGGTTACACTCCTTCCAAAACGAGATACCTCGGCTCAAATCCCCCTCACTTCCCAAATCCTCTTCGGGCTCACCACCGCAGACAGATTGAATCAGTAATTCTTTAGATACTTTTTTCCCGACCCATCCGAGAAAATAATCTTTTGCGACTCCACACTCTCCAGTACCAGCCCCATCGACCCCACCTTTTCCCCCAACCCAATCGGTGCGCCATCCACCAAAATTCGCGAATCCCTTCCCTGCAAGCGCACCCCCTGCACATGCAACGAACGTAAAAAAGTCTCCACTATATCCACCCGCTTTTTCTCCCGCTCCTCAGGTTTTTCCAAAGCCAGCCCCCCTTCATCCAACTCCACCTTCATCAGCTTCAAACCCCCCATCGGAACCTCCACACCCCACGTCTCTGCCTCCCCCGCCAGCCCAAACTTCTTTTCGTCCATCCCCAGCGAATTTTTGGATTTTTTTTCCTCCACTCTCTTTTCCTCAATCTTCCCCAGAAGATCCTCATCCTTATTTTTCTCCCCCCCCATACGAACAGTGGACGGATTCAAAGGGACCGATGGCAAAGGATTCCCCCCCGTTGCAGGAATCTCCGCCAAAGCCGGCTTTTCCCACCCGCCCAGCTTCTTCGATGACTCTATCTTGACCTCTTCCGCCACTCCCGTAGGGGAAACTTTCTCCTTGAGCCAATCCAAGCTGTTTGATTCTTTTGAAACTTTCGCTGGCACTATCGGCGGAAACCCCGCTAACTCCTCCAGCTTCCCCAACGCCCAAATCCCCTTCCAACAGGCCAACCCGACCACAAGGGATAACGCCAAAACCAAAATGCCACCAACCCAATACCCGCGGTTCGGTCTGCGAAACGGAGGCAAGGAAGGACCCGTGCCCCTTTTCGGAATACGCCGCTCCTCTTTCAATCGAAGCGCATCGGTCAACAGGCTCACAGCAGTGCCCCGACGTCCTGCCTCGCCCTTCGTGCGTCACGCAACTTAATCTCCCGATCCTGACGGACATAAGCCGACATCAGCGCCTTGTCACACAAGTGATTGATCAACCTCGGAACCCCCTCCGACCAGCGGTGAATCGCCCGCCCCGCCATCGCAGAAAAACAGACCCTTTGCCCATCCCCACCCGCCACCGCCACCCGATGCCGAATATACGACATCGTCTCGTCATACTTGAAGGGAGCCAACCTGCACTGCACCAAGATCCGGTGACGCAAAGGGAGCAGGGCAGGATCCTGAGCAAGCCGCGTCTCAAACTCCGGCTGCGCAAAAAGCACCACCTGCACCAGCTTGGCATCCTGCGTCTCCAGATTCGTCAACAGACGTAACACCTCCAGACTCTCGTTCGGCATCACCTGCGCCTCATCCACCAGAATCACCACATGCCGCCCCGCCGCATGCCGATCGAGAATCACCCGCTGCACCTGCCAGGCCAATCCTTCCCAAGATTCCACCGCTTCTCCTAGATCGGTCAAAATGTGCGCCAACAGCTCCTGTTCGCTTAAGCGCGGATTGACCACCAGCACGTGATCCACACTTTCAGGATCCAGTTCCCAGATGATCTGCCGGCAGATCGTGGTCTTTCCCGAACCCACCGGACCCGTCACCAAACAGGTTCCCTTAAAATGATTCAGCGAGTACCGCAGATGTCGCAAAGCCTCCTCATGCACCGCGCTGGGATACAAAAATGCCGGATCCGGACTGATCTGAAAAGGCGGATGCTCTAAACCAAAAAATGCTTCGTACATAAGAACCTGCCCCTACTCATTTTTTGCCACCGGCGAATCTCGCACAATCGTTGGGCAGACCAGAAAGACCATTTCCCGGCGGCTCTTCCCCTCCGCCATCCCCGTAAAAAGGGTCCCGATTAAAGGGATGTCACCCAAAACAGGAATTTTTTTGCGGACCTGTTGCACGTAGTCTTCAATAAATCCACCCATGACCACCGTATCGTAATTATTGACTCGAACCACCGTGGAAGCCTGTTTCTGACTCAACTTTGGCGCCGTCGCATTTGTAGTTGTGGTTGTCGACGTAATCTGTCCAAGTGAATTTGTTGTATTGCTCGTTTGGGTGAAAGCCTCCGTCCCGTCTAGCGTCGATACAGACGGCAGAATCTCCAGCATGATTTTTTGGTCATCTGAAATCTGCGGGGTGATCGAGAGCACCGTGCCCGTCTCCACGCTGTCGACCTGCACATTGTTTCCCTGTGCGTTGCCCGACTGACTCTGCAAGACGTTCGATTGGGAGGTGAAAAACGGATCCTGCCGCACCACCTTGATCACCGCCGTCTGATGATTCATCGATCGTACACGGGGTTGGCTGGTCACCCGCACCTTGGCCTGATCCTCAATCGCCTTGATGATGGAATTAATCGTCCCGTTTGCGTTCGAAATCGCGAGGCTCGGTATCGTGGTGCCGCTCAGACCTGGAAAGACCGTGGTGGCAATCCCGGCGGGTGTCATAACTGCCGAGGCCGTCAGGGTCGTCTGCCCCACCTGTTTGACCACCCGATTCCAGTCAATCGCAAATTCGCGGTCGTCCTCAAATGTTACATCCAAAACCCTAACATCTAAGTCTACCTGTCGGGTCAAACGGGATGTGAAGATAATAATGTAGTTCGCTATCCGATCCAAGTTCCGCTTCCGATCCGTCACTACTACCGTGCCCGCCATCGAATTCACCGAAACCTTTCCCTGCTCCGACATAAACGTCTTCAATTGCCCCTCCATGTCTTTCCAAATATCCACCTCGTCCGAGCTACCCACCGTCACCTTTCCGCTTGAACCCGATCCCCCGCCTCCACCCCCTCCGACCTCAGTGGTGTTATTCCCAGAGGAAAGATCCGTTTCGAAAGAGCTTTTCCCAGATCGCTTGAGTCGCAGATAATCGACGGTGAAAATTTTTGTCTCCATCCCACGGACGCGAATCAGCCCGCCGTCCTCTTCCGCATACGCTCCTAACGATTCCAAAATCGCCTCCATCGCCTTGTCCAGCGTCAATCCCCGGAAATCCACCGTCACCATTCCACTCACCTCAGAATCCGGCACAATGTTCAGCTGATTCAAACGTGCAAACAGCGCCAACGCATCCACCACCGACAACCCCTTCGCCGTAAAACTGTAGGTCGGCTCGTCACTCGTTCCCACCTGCCCTTGGCCCCTCCCCATCCGCAACATCTGAGCCAACGTGCCTTTTTTCTTGCCCGACTCAGGCTCAACCATATTGGGATTGATCATCACCAGATCCGGCGCAGGAACCTTTCCATGAGGAGTTCCCAGAGCAAAAAATTTCTCCTGCACGAAAGTGGTTAACTCATTCGCCTGCCAGAGAGTCAGAGGAAAAACCGTCAACTTACGCCACCCTTCCGATCCTGCCGCCGCCGACCCCGCCTTGATCTGAACTGTGCTCCAACCTGTTTTTTTCTGTCTGCGCCACGTCTCCACCTGCTGCAACACCTCCGCCTGCACCTCCGCGGGCATGGCCAAATCCCACTCGTACTGGAATTGCGGCCCAGGGATGTCCAGTCGGCCCGCTCCATTGGTGTGCACCGCCACAAAAGGAACTGCCGTCCCTTTCACTGCATCCGTTTTTTCTTCTGGCTGGCGGGAAGCATCCGAAAGTTTTTTCCACTGGAGGTAATCAGAATTCTTTGGGTTGATCGCGATTAAATCATCCAGCGCCTTATCCTGTGCCGCCTCATCCCCCGAAGCTAACGCTTCGAAATAGACTCGCCGCATATCCTCTTCTAAAATCGCTTGATCCCCCCGCCCCTTTTTCCATCCAGGCCCCTTCGGACCGTTCAGTGAAGTTTTGTTGTTGAGGTAGTTCGTCCAGGCCGGAATCGTCCGGTCATCCACATCCACCGCCCGCAATACGCACGGCAGAATCCAGCACACCAAAAATACATATCGCAGGACTAATTTCACTCACTTCGTTTCTACCGCCTTTTGAGGGTTGCCCATTAGTGAATCCATCATCCTCTGGGGAAAACCTTGCAACAACTTGCTAGGATCCATCGATTTCTGCATATCTAGCACCTTTTGTACCTGCCCCTCTGCAGCTCCCTCCGCCGGTTTCACACTTGCCGTCTTTGCCCCAGGCCCCGCCCCACCCCCCACCGCCTTCACTTTGATCTCCCCCAACACCAACACCCGTTGCCCCGCCTCATGCCGCAACCTCACCGAATCTGGCGTGATCTTTTCCACCGTAAAAATACCCCAACCCTCCCCCTCCCGCACCATCCCATCGGTCATCAGCGCCACACGCTTATCCCCATCTATCCATACCGCAAGCAGCCCGCTGCCCTCAGGCACATCCGGCACCGCCCCCGCCTCCTTCGGCTTCTCCTGCACCCCCTTGGGCACCTCCCGGAACAGATCTCTCGAGGTCCCCGCCCCGCTCCTCCCCAGTAAAGGCTCGATCTTGTCCGGACCCGCTTTCGGAATCGCACGGAACAACTTCTCTCTCCCCGTGACCAGCTCCGGCTCTTTTCCCCCCTCCCTCCTCATTTCCCCTGTGAAAAAATCCCGGACAGGCTGTTTGATCCGCTCAGGCGTGAAGCTCACAACGAGATACACCACGATCCCCGCTCCCAGCGGCCCGGAAACCCACGGGTTACTTAAGGGACTAGCCATCTGATTTTAACCGGAAGAATTCCAGCTCCATCCGCGCCCGCATCTCCCCATCCGGATTCTGGTCCAACTCCAACCGACGAAAAATGTGCGGAGCCGAGATTTGGGAAATCTTGCGCAGGATTTTTAGAAGTCGTGCCTGATCACTCTCCTCCAGCCGACTCGAAATCGATTTCGGACTGACCATCTCCACCCCCAATGCAATCCTCCGCAACCCAGGTAGCTCCTGCGTCACCCCCTCCTCCGGTCGCGGCTTAATCTCCCCCTTCCATCCCTCCGCCTTCATCCATCCTGCAATCTGCTCCATCACCCCTTGCACCTGCCCGTCCGTCTGCAGCAACTTTTTTTTCCACGCCTTTCTCTCCACCTCGTTATCTTGCCGCATCGTTTCCGTATACTGGCTTAACGCCTGCTCCATCGCCGCCTCCCTCTTAATCTGGTTAGCACGCTCCCGCTCCACCTGAGCGCGGATCGGACGGCTCTGCATCTCTCCCAACCCCACGATCAACCCCGCCAACACCACCATCCCCGCAGGCACCGCAGGCTTACTGAAAAAATTGGCCCATCGCCCCATCAAGCTAGAATCCGCCGCCATCCTACTGCACCTCCAAGCCTAAATAAAACTGCCTCGGCCCACGCAGCCCCGGGGGGATAGGGGCGGCGGCGTTTTCCCTGCCCGTCCCCCCCAGAATCCGCGCCTTCCAATCCGATTTTTCAAGCGCCGCCACCAGTTGCCCCACAGGCTCCAACACCGGTTGATCCTCCCGCACCGTCCTACCCGAGAGTTCCACCCGATAAGCCGGGGTGGCCCCCTGACCCGCGGATTTCTGCGGGCTAAGCTCCACCGTCAACTGCGTCAGCTCCAATGTGGCGGGAAGTAACTCTCGCAACGTCAGAAGAAACATCTCCGCCACGGGCCGCCCCGTCTCCTCCCGCAGGATTCTGACCAACTCCATTTCCCTGCCGGACTGCAGCAACCCCTCCCTTTCCCGATCCGCCTTCGCCACCAGCTCATCCTGCTTCTGCCAGATCTTGCGAATCTCCGCCGCCTTCATTTGTCTTTCCAGCAACCTGCCCCCCGTCCAGAAAATCGAAAACCCCAGCAATCCCAAAGATGTCATTCCCGCGATGTACTTCCACCTGCGGATCTGCCTGCGCATCGCAATCTGGCGGGGCACCACATTGTCCGTCTGTCGAGCTCGAGCCTGGAAAAGATGTCGCAGATAGATCAGAGGGTTGACGTTCGGCCCCTGGGCCACCGTCAGATCCTCCGCTCCTTCAGCAGCCAACATCATATCCCCCGCCATATTGCCCGAGACAAACACCTTACCCACCTTTGACCCCAACCTCTGCTCCGCATACAAAGCCAACCGCCGCAACTCCCGCAACACCTCCGTCGCACCCCGCGCTACCGACCCGGGCAACGTCCGGTAAAAAAGAATCGTCCCATCCGACTTTCCTACCACTTGCAGGAGTCCATTCTCCGCTTCCGCCGCTAGCAGGATCACCTCCTCCTTGGGCGTCGCCAGATTCCGTAGAACCGATTGCAACGCTAAGGCCGCAGGAAATAATCCTGCCAGCTGGTAGCCCCGCGTGGCCAAAGCCGCATCCATTGCCCGCACCCAGGCCGCGGGAGTCACCTGCAGGAGATAACGATTCAGCCCTTGGTCCGCTACGACCGAGATGGGCGTAGCACCGATGAAGACAGGCTCCCCAAAGACCGCCGCCTTTTCCGCACGTCGCAAGAGTAACTTCGCCGAGATCGCGGGTGTTGCGGGGGGGATTTCCTCGAGCAGGGGGATGATTAAGGGGGAATCGGTCCCTAGATAAACTTCCCCAGCGGGCGCCTTCGCCAGGACGAGAGCATCCAGCAAGGCTTGGGGAAACTCCTCTCGCGACCAACCCGCCCGCTCATCCACATAGACGCGGGGGGAGCCGCTGGAACCGGTCCCCACACGCAACACCCCCTGAATCCACGTCACTGCAATCGACATAAGAGAAACCTAATCCCCGCAAACCACACCTTGAAGCAATTTCGATCCACTTATTCATCCGTAGTAGGAACATCATAAGAAATCATTCACGCTCTTCGCGTCCGCCCAATCCAAAATCCACGCGAGAGCGTGTCCCGCAAACGCGGGGCCAAATTCTTAATCCCTAAACCCTCCAAAGCTCCGCGAGGTTTACCGAGACTGAGCGACGGAGGGCCCCCCTTCCACCTCTCTACGCACACGCTCCAACTGTTCCAGTAATTCCGGCTTCGCCTTGGCTTGGGCCAGCGGCTTCAACTGCTTTCGGATATGAGGCCAATCCAGCGGTTGGTCCCGTTGCCGAATCAGGATGCCTCGGATGTCCAACCAGTCCTGTCCTCGATCCGCAAACGCCTTCATCACCAGCAGATCCTCGGGTCGGCAGATCCGCACCCGCGCTCCCGGCTCCAGTTCCACATCCACGGCACTCCGAATCGCCTGCTCCTCAAACGGCAGGCATCCCAACGCCACGTCGATTCCGATTCCCTCCGAACCACGCAGCAAGAGCACCCTGTTCTCCAGAGCGAATGGTTTGGCATCTGGGATCCGAGAGGGAAACTCCGCTAGCCAACCATCGACAAACTCCTCCTCCCGGCCCAGCCCTGCCAAAACCGTGATATCCACATCCATCGTGAAACGTGGCTCCCCCCAAGCTTGCACCGCGAGACCTCCGATGATGCAAGCCTCCCAACCTTTTTCGCGCCAGAACTTTTCCAAACTCAGCGCCAACCGGGTGAGTTCGTTCACCGCAACTTACGGAACCAACGCTGCTGTTCCACCAGTCCCGAGGTGGAAGAGGCAGGCTTATGACGTAATTGCGCCACCACAGCCCCCGTAAAATTCCGTAAAGCCTGCGCGGTGACCACACCCCGTATGCCAGCTTGGCGATCCTCCTCCATCACGCGACTTGCCCGTGCCCACTCCTCCACTCGAACATTCTCCGCTGGGGGACGTTCCGTTCTCACATCCCTATCTTAACCGTTTTTAACTCCTTCGCGAGCTCGTAGTTCTCGAAACAAGGTAGGCCCTAACCGCCCGTGCCGGATTCTTAATCATGTTGCGCTCAAACCTCCGCACAGTCCATTGGAGGCAGTGGACCTTCCCTCTCCAACCCCTCCACCCCGACCGGCGTCGGGGCTTAACCCCTGGTTCCCCGACTCAGCGAGGTTTACCGAGACTGAGCGACGGAGGGCCTTCCCTCAATCCACCCGGGTCCAAGCGCCGTTGAAATATTCGAAGTTCATATCAGTTGTTACTGGCAAGTTTAAAAGCAGTGTTGGAACATTTCCGTCATATAATTTAATTATTGTCCCTCTAATCAGATAAAATGAAGATGAGTTAATGTCCGGGAGAGTTACCACAGGAAAGGGCTGAATACCTAAGCTGTTGATCTCATATTGTGGGGCATTGGGTAGCGTAATATCAAATGTAGATTTATTGGCCGCTGGAG
>CAJBOM010000034.1 GCA_903956835.1 uncultured Verrucomicrobiota bacterium | reverse complement strand
CGCGTAAGCGTGTCCCGCAACCGCGGGATCGCTCACCACCTTCCCCTCTTAACCCCTGAATCCCTTCCCTCCTTAACCCCTGAATCCCTTTCCCTCTCCCCACCGGCACCAACACCGCATCTTCCATTCCATGGATCAACTTTTTATCAGTCGGACATAAAGTCGCCAAAGCACCCTTCAACGCAACCTTCTCACCCGTCACCAAATAATACGGGCATAACCGTACTTTCCATCGCTCCTCTTGCATCTCACCCCGCTCCTCACTCCATACCGGATGGGATACGACGGCAGGATGAGCAAACTTTTGCAAAAGATGCGGCTGCTGATTCCACTCCCCCAACGCCCGTCGAACCTCCTTCACCCAACGCTCCTTTGGATGATCACTGCCTACCAGCACCCCCCTCGATCCCCATGCCCTCGGAGAAAAGCCACTCACCTTAATCACCAGTTCCCTTCCCTTTTGACTAAAACCCTCCAACTCATCCCACGACTGAATCCCCAAATCGGGCAACACGCCCTCTGGCGGTAACTCCATCGGCCTCATCGGCCACGCTCTCGGAACCAGACCACGCAACTCTTTGAAATACCCCTCACCTAACTCCCTCCTCCACCAATCCTCCAATGGCTTCATCCAGAAGAGCGCCCACCACAACTTCTCCTCCAGATAAGCTTTCGGCGGAGCCTCCATCTTAGTTTTTTCATTCCAAGTAGCACGGATCCCCTCCAACCCCATCCAGTCGAACATTTCAAAGAAACGATACGGTCTTGCCGATCCAAATCGATACTGCTCGGCGGATTTCACTCTCTCCTTTCCAATCAACCACTCCCACTCCGGCCGGTAATCTTCCGCCTCCTTCGAAATTACCACCTCACCCGAAACCCCTAATATCTCCTCCACCAACGATCGCATCCCACCACTCCCCCCAAGAAGCGTCTGGCCCAGCTTCCCGTACTCCTCTTGTAGCCACGCGGTCAATCCAACTCCCCCAGGGACCGCATCAATCTCCGTCAAAGCCCAACCACCCTCAGTCCGAATCAAATCAGGTCGTAATACCCTTGGCAAAGATCCCCTTCCTTCTCTTCCAATTCGAACGACTTCCTCAGGTTTTCCTAAATCCAACCATTCCGAAACCCACTTCGGCGCATCCCCAGCCACGCTCGCTCGATACAGTTTGTCTGCAGCCCTTTGAAAAGCAGACAACTTCCTTCCTAATCCCTCCAAAAATAAAACATCCTGTGCCTCCAAACTCAACGGCCGATCCGACCACCTCCAGCTTTTCCCCTGAAAAAGACCCTCACTAGGAAGCGCTCTCTTCAGCTCATCAATCGCTTCCCGTCCAGAACCCATCATCATCGGAGACCACACCCTGCCAATTGGCCAGCAAGCCGAATCGCCGCCATCAAACTATCTGCCTTGGCTTTGCCTTTTCCCGCCAGAGCAAAAGCAGTTCCGTGATCAGGCGAACACCGCACCACCGGCAAGCCCACCGTCACATTCACCGTATTCTCAAAATCCAACAACTTGGCAGGAATCAGTCCTTGATCGTGATACAACGCCACAACCCCGTCAAACTCGCCTCTCCCTGCTCTCAAGAAAACCGTATCTGGCGATTCCGGTCCCCATACTTTGTACCCTACCTTGTTGCTCAACTCCCTCACCGCAGGCACCACCACCTTCCTCTCCTCGTTGCCAAACAACCCACCTTCGCCCCCATGCGGATTCAATCCGCAAACCGCAATCCGCGGCTTTCGAAAGCCCATCCTTCGTAACGTCTCGGCCAAATGCACCCCCGCCCGCACAATCCCACCCTTCGAAATATTATTTACCGCCTTCCTCAAGGAAAGATGGGTGCTCACCAGCGCTACCCGCAACCTTGGACCAATCATTAGCATCGTCACCTCACTACCTTTCATCCCAAAAGCGTTCGCGTAAAACTCGGTCTGCCCAGGAAACCGAAACCCAACCCGTCGTAACCACTCCTTCGAAACAGGGCCATT
>CAJBOM010000033.1 GCA_903956835.1 uncultured Verrucomicrobiota bacterium | reverse complement strand
CAATTGAATTGGGGTGCCCGCGGTAATTTCTCCGCTGATCACCCGCACATAAGCGATCACCCCGCGAAACGTATCGAAAACGCTGTCGAATACGAGTGCCTTGAGCTCTTTCCCGTCTGCGTTCTTGGGAGGTGGTAGACGAGCAATAATCGCCTCCAAGACGTCACTGATCCCCTGCCCTGTTTTAGCGCTGACGAGAATGGCTTCGTCTCCTGGAATGGCCAAAATCTCCTCCAACTGTTTTTTGACTCCTGGAATATCCGAGCTTGGCAGATCGATCTTATTGATAATCGGGATAAGAGTCAGGCCCTCGCGATTGGCTAAATGCACATTCGCCACGGTCTGGGCTTCCACGCCTTGTGCCGCATCCACCACCAGCAGAGCTCCCTCACAAGCGGCCAAAGATCGTGAAACCTCATAGGAAAAATCCACATGGCCTGGGGTATCGATCAAATTGAGTCGATAGTTTTGGCCGTCCTTCGCCTTGTAATTCAACGTCACCGGGTGAGCTTTAATCGTGATACCACGCTCCCGCTCCAAATCCATCGAATCGAGAAGTTGAGCCTGCATGTCCCGTTCAGCGATCAGGCCCGTAGCCTGAAGCAGACGGTCGGATAGAGTAGTCTTGCCGTGGTCGACGTGAGCAATGATACAAAAGTTGCGAGTAAGGATAGGGTCCATAGGAAAAGGAAGAGTTTAACCCTACCCTGAAACATTCGCCGAACCAGCGGCCGCGCGGAGATTGGCAACCGCTTGAGTTAGGTCGGATTGACTAAAAAGATGGGAGCCCGCCACCATGATGTTGGCTCCGGCCGCGGAGCAACCAGCTGCCGTTGCATCACTAACCCCGCCATCGACCGTAATATCCACATTATAGTTCTGCAGAACGATCACATCCCTCGCTTCTCGAATTTTTGGGAGAACTTCTGGGAGGAACGCCTGCCCACCAAAACCTGGGTTGACCGTCATGCAGATGAGTTGATCGCAAAGTGGTAGCAGCGGAATTGCATGTTTTAAGAGGGTGGCAGGATTAATCGCCAAGCCCGCACGGCAACCCCTTTCTCGAATACTTGCCAAGGTTCGCGCCACTTGATGTCTCGCCTCTAGATGAACATTTAAGCAATCGGCCCCTGCTTCAATAAAGTCGCCCGCATAGCGATCGGGTTGCTCGATCATCAGATGCACGTCAAGAGTAGCCTCTCCCATCACGCGCCGCAGAACGCGAACCATATTTGCCCCAAATGAAATATTAGGAACAAAGTGACCATCCATAATATCGATGTGCACCCACTCTGCTCCGCTGGCGCGGATTCGTTCCGCCTCTTCCTCAATTCGACCTAGATTGGCGCCCAATATCGAGGGAGCGATTACGATGGGGCGATTCGTCATGTGCTCTTCGCTTTCTGCATGATTTCAATCTCATACCCCTCGGGCGCATCAAGAAAGGCAAAATGCTCTCCGTCTTGAGTTTGAGTTGGACCGTCGGACCATGGATAACCCTTGGCCGTAGCATAGCGCCCAAAGGCTTCTAGATCCTCCACCTCGAATGCTAGGTGCATCAGATCCGCAGGTACTTTTACCGGACCTGCTTTTGGGTAGTGACAGAGTTCCAAGCATTCACCCCCTGCCTCAGACTGCAGAAAAACCAAGGTACTTCCGCGAGGAGAGGTGCTTCTGGATATCTCTTTCAGCCCAAGGACATCCCTGTAAAAATCAATAGACTTCTCAAGATTTTCAACGCGCAATCGAGTATGGAGCCATCGGCCAACATTCATCAGGGGAGCTATCATTCCTCCCCTGCCCCTTTTCGTCGAACATGTAATCTCGACTATTCCGCCTCCGCTTTCGAATCACGATCGAGTAGAGAAGTTAAACCCTCTTTGGGCGACTTTCCCTCAAAGAGAACTTGGTAAAGTTGGCGAGCTACCGGAGCCTCCACATGTTTTCGCGCCAGCATTTTATGGAGAGCCTGGGTTGTCCAAACTCCCTCACAAACTCCTTCGACTGAGGCGATAGCTTTCTCAAGAGAATCCCCTTTTCCGATCCGTTGACCGACTCTGCGATTCCGACTCGCCTGGCTGTAGGAGGTTAAAAGAAGGTCTCCAATTCCACTCAGGCCCTGCAGGGTCTCCTCTCGTGCCCCGAACTGCACCGCGACCCGCGTCATCTCTCGCAGACTCCTCGTCGTCAGTCCTGCCAAACTATTTTCACCGAGGCCGAGGCCTACACACATTCCTGCCGCCAAAGCGTAAACATTCTTCAAGGCACCACCCCACTCCACCCCAGCAAGATCGGTACTGCGATAGACTCGTAAAGCCGTGCCGTGCAGCGCCGCTTGCACGTTGGTGGCGAGAGATTCATCTTGAGCAGCGGCCACTAGGGCGGTGGGCACTCTCTGTACCAGTTCGGCAGCTAAACTCGGCCCCGAGACAACCGCGACAGGAGTTCCAGGCCAAACGTGACCCACAATTTCACTTACCCGTTGGCCTGTAGAAATCTCAATCCCTTTGGATAAATTAACAACTGGGCACATACCTGCAAACGAGTGCAGGTTTTGCAGAACTTCACGAACCACTTGAGTAGGTAAGGCAATCCAGATTAAGTCGGTTCCCTTGGGAATTTCACGCCCGCCTTTTTCCACCCAGTGCACGTCATGTCCACGGGTTTGCAGAATTTCTCCAAGAGCTTTTCCCCAGGCTCCTTTGCCCAGAACGGTGATCTTCATGCCTTTCACTTCTTCACAAGTTTGCTCTCTCTGCCTTGAAAGAGTCGAACGAGATTATCCCGATGGCGAATCCAGACCAATCCGGCCATGCCCACTGCAGCCCACTGCAAAAGCAGTCGCCCTGGATCGAGGCCCAAAACTAAAAAGGGAAAGGCCGAAGCCGCCACTAAAGAAGCGACCGAAACAATTCGGCTAATAAGAAAAACAACACCCCAAACTCCAATAACCGATATTCCCACCCAAGGGGTAAGGGCGAGCAGGGCCCCCGCGGAGGTGGCCACCCCTTTTCCTCCCCGAAATCCAAGCCAAGGAGAGAAAACGTGGCCAAGAACGGCCATCACTGCCACCCCCACCGCCGTCGAATCTCCTGCATGACCCACTTTTGTGGCTAAGGCCACCGCGAGCCATCCTTTGCCAAGATCCAAGGCCAAAACTAGGAATCCCCACTTTTTTCCCAAAACCCTGCCCACATTGGTGGCACCAGTGTTTTTGCTCCCCTGCCCGCGGATATCGACCCCCCGAAAACGCCCCAGCCAGTAGCCAAAGGGTAAAGACCCAAGAAAAAACGCCAAAATGATATAGAGACAATCGAAATACACCCCTTGCGAGATGAACCAAGCAGCCGACGAGAGCAAGTAAAACCTACGGTTAATTTTGCTTTGGGGT
>CAJBOM010000032.1 GCA_903956835.1 uncultured Verrucomicrobiota bacterium | reverse complement strand
CCGACCCCGAGTGAAGCCTTGCCGGTGAATCGGCCGATTGAGAAGGTGAAAGATAAGAGCGGAATTTTGCCTGGTTTAGAAGGTGCTCCCGCGGGAGCTTGAAATAGTTTTTTTGCGGCATGAATACTCCCGCCACGATGGCGTGGCTCTGCGGGAAGAGGGCGGTGAGTCTGCGGGAAGGTAGGCCTTTTATTTTAGGAATTCTAAATCTTACGCCTGATTCTTTTTCGGATGGAGGGAAGTATGTTCAGAGGATTGATGCGGTGCGGCAGGGGATCGCTCTTTTGGATCAGGCGGATGGTTTGGATATTGGAGGAGAGTCGACTCGTCCTGGGGCGGAGGCGGTATCGGCTCGTGAGGAGCGAGCGAGGGTGATTCCGATTCTAAAAGAGATTCGAAAGGAGAGACCGGACGCTTTTCTCTCCTTGGATACTTACAAGGCGGAGGTGGTGAAGGCGGCGATGGGGGAAGCGGAAGTGGAGGTGGTCAATGATGTGGGTGGGGGTGCGTGGGACACTCAGATGTGGCAGGTGGTGGCAGACTCTGGGGTGGGATACATCTGCATGCACGCAGGTGGAAAACCACAAACGATGCAAGACGATCCAAGCTATGGGGATGTGGTTGGGGAGGTGGGGGAGTTTTTCGCGGAGAGATTGGCGGGTTTGGGTAAAGCTGGGATTGCTGAAGAAAGAGTGGTGGTAGACGTGGGGATCGGCTTCGGGAAAACAGTAGAGCACAACGAAACTCTTTTACGGGCGAACTGGAATGGATTGGGTAGACCGCTCTGCTGGGGACTATCGCGAAAATCATTTTTGCAGGGGGTACAAACTGATAAGAAGTTGAAAAATCGGGATGAGGCTCTGGATTGGTGGAATCGGGAACTTGGGCAGAGAAAACTTCCGATGGTCTGGCGGGTCCATGAACCTGGGAGAATCTCGCGGGACTTTGCGGAATGAGGGGCAGGATAAAAAACTGATGGTTGGGGCAGAGGAGTCGGCTAGGGTTTAAGGATGAGTGAGGAGATCCAACTAAAAAGAGAGGTAGAGGGGACAGCGATCCCTGCAGGAACGAAGCGTCTTTTAGCGGCAGGAACGGGTGTGGTGGTGACACAGGATTTAGGGGGGACTTTTACGGTGCATGCAACTGAGGCGGGAGGGTTGTTTCGAATTGAGGGAAAGGATGCGGATGCTTTAGGAAGAAAAGTTCCGAAAGTGGATGCGGTGGGGGTGGGCAAGGTGACGGGGGAGGAAGAGATTTGGGCGGTTTTGAAGACCTGTTATGACCCAGAGATTCCGGTGAACATTGTCGATTTGGGGCTGATTTACAGTATGGAGTTGCAGAAAACCGAAGCGGGGGGGAGGCGGGTGGAGGTGAAGATGACGTTAACCGCACAGGGCTGCGGGATGGGGCCTTCGATCGCGGCGGATGCGCGTCAAAAGATTCTTACGTTGGAGGGGATTCAAGAGGCGCAGGTGGACGTGGTTTGGGAACCTGCGTGGGGGCCTCAAATGATTACGCCGGACGGTCGGAAGAAGTTGGGCATGGATTGATCGTGCCAGAGACGTGCCTAGCACGATCTTTTGCTGGCGGTGTTCCACCAGCATGGCAGTTTTACCACTTATGTTTGTCATTCCTTCGATCGATTTAATGGCTGGGGAGGTGGTGCGTTTGGCTCAGGGCAAGGCCACGGAAAAGAAGGTTTATAGCAAGGATCCGATGGGGATGGCGCGGAGGTGGGAGAAAGTGGACGGAAAAATTCTTCATTTGGTTGATTTGGAAGGGGCGTTTGAGGGGCAGATGCGCAATTTGGAGATGATTGGGCAGATTGCTCGTTCGGTAAAAATGCCGTGTCAGGTGGGTGGCGGGATTCGGGACTTGGCGGTGGCGGAAAAGATTCTGCAGTTGGGGGTGAAGCGGGTGATTTTTGGGAGCGTGGCGTGTGATTCTCCAGAAACCATCGATGAGGCGGTGAAAAAGTTTGGACCGGAGCGGGTGGTGGTGGGGATCGATGCGCGGGATGGAGTGGTGGAGACGAGGGGTTGGACGAAACCGAGTGGTTGGAAGGCGGTGGATCTAGCGGCGCGAATGGCACAGGGCGGAGTGATCCGAATTATTTATACGGATGTGGTGAGGGACGGGATGATGACGGGGCCGAATATTCCTGCGGTCCAGGAGATGATTAAAGCTTTCCCGGGAAAGGTGATTTCATCGGGGGGAATTAGCGGGTTAAAGGATCTACAGGCGTTAGACAAGGCGGGCGGGGTGGAGGGGGTGATTGTGGGGCGGGCTCTTTATGAAGGGGCAATGGAGGACGAAGTGTGTCGGTGGAATACGTTTTAACGGAGCCAAACCGACCTGAGGGTGGTCCGACGATTGATTACGCGAAGGAGTTGAACGCGGAACAGTTGGAGGCGGTGACGGCACCTCCAGGCCCGATGCTGGTGATTGCGGGAGCGGGCAGTGGCAAGACAAGGACGCTGACCTATCGTGTGGCGTGGCTCGTAGAGAACGGGGTGCCGCCTGAGCAGATCATGCTTCTGACTTTTACGAACAAGGCATCGAAGCAGATGCTGGAACGGGTGGCCTTTCTTCTGCCACACGATCTTTCTCGGTTGTGGGGAGGGACGTTTCACCATATCGGAAACCGAATTCTACGGCGGCATGCGGACCAGGTGGGGTACACGCGGGATTACGTAATCTTGGATCGCGAGGATGCGGAAGATCTGATCGCGGCCAGCATGGTGGAAGCAGGAGTTGATCCCAAAAATAAGGCATTCCCCAAGGCCCAAGTGTTAGCGGATATTTTTAGTTTGGCAGCGAATCATCGGACGACGTGTGGTTCGATTTTGAAGGGTCAGTTTGGCTATTTCACCGAATTTGAGGAGACGATCGGCAAAATAGGGGAGATTTATTTGCGACGGAAGCGGGAGAGTATGGCGATGGATTATGATGATCTTTTGACCCTTTCGTTGCGGTTGCTGGAGGAGCCAGGGGAACTCCGAGAAAGATATCGGTCAAGGTTCCAGCATATCTTGGTAGACGAGTATCAGGATACGAACCGGTTGCAGTCGGACTTTATCGATGCTTTGGGCAGTGGACATCATCAGGTGATGGCGGTGGGAGATGATGCGCAGAGTATCTACTCGTGGCGTGGGGCGAAGGTGGAGCATATCCTGAGTTTTCCTGAACGGTATCCAGGTGCCAAGATGGTGAGGTTGGAGACGAACTATCGGAGTATTCCGCAAATTCTAGATTTAGCGAATCACTCGATTTCGCATAATCCGAAGCAGTTTCCGAAAAATCTCAAGGCAGTGAGGGATGCAGGGGTGAAGCCCGCAGTGGTAACGCTGGAGGACGGGGGGCAGCAGGCCACTTTTGTGGCACAGAGAATCCTGGAGATGCACGAAGAGGGGACGAGTCTGTCGGATATTGCAATTCTTTATCGGGCGCATTTTCATGCAATGGAGATTCAGTTGGAGTTCACCCGTAGGAATATTCCTTACACGATTACTTCGGGATTGAGGTTTTTCGAGCAGGCCCATGTTAAGGATGTGGCGGCGCACTTGCGCTTGTCTGTGAATGCGAAGGATGAGGTGGCCTTTTATCGGTTAGCGAGATTATTGCCTGGGGTGGGTCCGAAATCGGCGACTAAAATGTGGCAGGAGTTGGTCGGGGGGAGAGGACTGGGGCAATTAAAAGTGCCCGAGAAAGGAGCGAAGGGGTGGACGCAGATGGTGAATACGCTGGGACAGTTAACGGGGAAAGACCCCTCGGAGCAGGTGAAGATTGTGGTGGAGGGGAGTTATGGGGATTATATTAAGAGTCGCTACACGAACGCGGCGAACCGAATGGATGATTTGCGGCAGTTAGAGGATTACGCGACAACCTTTAAGGAGACAGCAGAATTTCTGGCACAGATGGCACTTCTAGGAAATACGGATACGGAACTATCTGCGAAAAAGCAGGATGGGAGTGAGGATGCGGTCCATCTAAGTACAATCCATCAGGCCAAGGGGTTGGAGTATGGGACCGTATTTGTAGTGATGCTTTGTGAGGGGATGTTTCCTTCCAGTCGATCATTGGAGACACAGGAAGCTGAGGAGGAGGAGCGCAGATTATTTTACGTGGCGGTGACGAGGGCGAAGGACGAACTGTATCTGACCCACCCAAGATTGCGGATGGGGAAAGGGGGCGATGCGTGGCAAACCCCGTCACGATTTCTGAATGAGTTATCCAAGGAGTTGGTCAACGTTTGGAGGGTTAAGGGTTCATCAGGTCTGGGTGATTGGACTTAATAAAAAACTGCGTCTAGTGAGTGTGTATGAGTTCAAGAGTCATCTCGATGGAGTTCCAAGTTTTAGGGTGCTGAGTTACTAGTATGCAGATATTTCTGCTGGGACCCACGGGCGCGGGTAAGTCGCGAGCGGCCATTGAAGTGGCGGAGCAAACTGGGGCAGAAATTGTTTCGATGGATGCGTTTCAAGTCTATCGCGGGCTGGATATTGGGACGGGGAAGCCGACAGAAGAGGAACAGAGGCGAGTGCGTCATCACATGATCAATTTGGTGAATCCTGAGGAGAACTTTACGGCGGCGGACTATTCTCGTAGAGGTGGAGAGATTCTGCAAGATTTGCGGAAGAGGAGCGTTGCCACGATATGGGTGGGAGGGACGGGGTTGTACCACCGAGTAATGACTGAGGGTCTTTCCTTGGCTCCAGGGACGGATGTGGGGTTGGCGGGAGAGTTGGAAAAAAATACATTGGCGGAGTTGGTCGAGGAGATTTCTAGGGTGGATCCGGAGTGGTCGGCAAAAGCCGATATCAAGAATCGGCGGAGAGTGGTGAGGGCTTTGGCGGTGTGGCGTCAGACGGGAAGGAAGTTGTCGGAGTGGCAGGAAAAAGAGATGGTGGCGGGTCCGATGGGAGGAGTGGAGGCATGGGTTTTGCTGCCAGATCTGCAGATTTTGGGCGAAGTGATTCGGGAACGGGTGAAAACCATGTGGCAGGCGGGGTGGGTGGAGGAGGTGAGGGGGTTGGCGGAGAAAGCGGGTTGGGAGGGATCTCCTGGATCGCGGGCGATCGGGTATGGGGAGGTGATTGAGTTCTTGGCAGGGCGGGTGACGGAAGCAGAGGCGTGTGACAAAATCGTGACGGCAACGCGGGCGTATGCGAAGCGTCAATTGACCTGGTTCCGTAAAATTCCTACGATCCGAGGTATCGAGATCGATCCCCGAGAGCCCTTGTCGAAAGCAGGGGTGCAGATGCTCAGCCAAGCGCTATTGGGTAGGGGTTCTGCTGCATGATGGTTTCGACGGGCAGAGATCGGATGTTGGAACGGGCTCTGTTGGTGGGGTTGGAAACTCATAAATCAGGGCGGGTGGAGGTGGCGGAGTCGATGGATGAGTTAG
Source organism: uncultured Verrucomicrobiota bacterium (assembly GCA_903956835.1). GTDB lineage: Bacteria > Verrucomicrobiota > Verrucomicrobiia > Methylacidiphilales > Verrucolacustridaceae > Verrucolacustris. The sequence continues at coordinate 6,950 of CAJBOM010000032.1, read as the reverse complement.
CGATGTTGGTGGCGAGCGCGGGCGGGGAGGTGGCTGATCGCGCGACGCAGAAATTGGATACTCCTGTTTCGCCGACTTACATTGGCAGTGGCAAGGCGGCGGAGTTGGCCTTGCTCGCTCAAGCTAAAAAGGCGGACACGGTAATCTTCGACGACGAGCTGAGTCCTGCGCAGGCAAGGAATCTGGAGGTGATCTTTTCCTGTAAAGTATTGGATCGGACGCAGTTGATTTTGGATATCTTTGCGCAGCGGGCGAAATCGAGGGAAGGGAAGTTACAGATCGAGCTGGCGCAGCTGGTTTATCTTTTGCCAAGGCTGACGGGGATGTGGACTCATTTGTCGCGTCAATCAGGTGGGATTGGAATGCGGGGGCCGGGGGAAACTCAGCTGGAGGTGGATCGACGCAGAGTCCAGGAGAGGATTACGCGGTTGGAGCGGGATTTAGCGGAGGTGCGTAAGCATCGAACAATTCAGCGGGAGGGGAGGTTGCGTCAGCATTGGCCGGTGGCGGCTTTGGTGGGATATACCAATGCGGGAAAGTCGACGTTGATGAATCGTCTAACTCATGCGGATGTGGTGACGGAGAATCGGTTGTTTGCCACTTTGGATCCAACGATCCGACAGTTCCGCATGCCGAATGGGGTGAGGGTTTTATTGGGAGATACGGTGGGATTCTTGAAAAAGCTCCCGACCCATTTAGTGGAATCCTTTCGATCGACCTTGGAGGAGGTAGCATTTGCGGACGTGCTGATTCACGTGGTGGACGCAAGCCATCCGCAGAGGGATGAGCAGAGGAGGGCGGTAGATGAGGTGTTGCAGAAGATTGGGGCGGGGGACAAGCATACGCTGACGGTTTGGAATAAGGCGGATCGTTTGGAGAACTGGTCGGGGTTGGAGCGAGAGGCGGAGGGGGTGCCGAACGGGGTGGTGATTTCTGCAGAGACGGGACAAGGGATGCCTGCTTTCTTTGCGGAGCTGACGACGATGTTAACGGCTTGGAGTATGCAGGTGCATTTGCGGGTGCCGCAGAGTGAGGGGGCGCTCTTGGCTTTACTGGAAAGGTCGGGTCGGATTTTGGAAAAGAGGTATGAGGGCAATGAGGTTGAGTTGCGGGCCCATATTCCTCCGTTCTTGAGGGGGAAGGTGGCACCGTTTATCGTGGAGGAGCATGGCACGGATTCGGGAATTACCATCGGAGGAGAGACCGCGGGAGCGGTTGATGAGTCAAGGTCCTGAGGCCTTGGGTGGGGCGGAGCTTTTGGCGATCCTTTTGCGGACGGGTTTACCGGGTAAATCGGCAGTGGAGTTGGCGGCAGATATTTTGGCTTCGCGTGAGGGGTTGGGCGGGTTGGCGCGGATTACGCCGCAGAAGTTGAAAAAAGAGTTTAAGGGATTGGGTTTGGCGAAATCGTGCCAGGTGGCGGCGGCGATCGAACTAGGTAGGAGAGTCGGGGAAGCGGAGATTGCTGGGGGATTGATGGATACGCCAGGCAAGGTGGAAGCTTTGATGGGGCCAGAGTTGCGAAGGAAGGATCGGGAAGAGGTGTGGGTGCTGTTACTCAATACAAAGCTGAGGCTTTTGCGCAAAGCGCAGGTGAGTCGGGGGTCGGTCAATGAGACGGCGGTGCAGCCGCAGGAGATTTTGAGAGAGGCGCTGGGGTCGGAGGCGGTTTACGCGCTGGTGGTGGTGCATAATCATCCTTCAGGGGATCCTGCGCCGAGTCCGGCAGATCTAGATTTCACAAGGAGATTGCGGGACGGGGCGAAGACGGTTGGGGTGGTGTTGCAGGATCATGTAATTATCGGCGTCGCTCGGGAGGGTCGAACAGGGTACTATAGTTTTAAGGAGGCAGGATATTTGTGAACGAAAGTAAAATTCATTCGACAGCGATGGTCGAGAAGGGAGCGAATCTAGGGGAGGGTTGTGTAGTGGGACCGGGGGCGATTGTAGGTGGGGAGGTGGAGCTAGGGGCAGGATGTGTGGTGGGGCCGAGGGCGGTTTTGGAGGGAAGGATAAAGATGGGGGCCAAGAATAAGATTGGAGTGGGTGTGGTGATTGGGGGGGAACCGCAGGATGCGGCCTATGCGGGAGCGAAGAGCGGGGTGGAGGTGGGGGAGGGAAATGTTTTTCGAGAGTATGTGACTGTGCATCGGGGAACAAAGGAGGGGAGTAGCACGGTGATTGGGAGTGGCTGTTTTTTGATGGTAGGAGCGCATGTGGCGCATAACTGTCGGTTGGGGGATGGGGTGACCTTGGTCAATGGGGTGATGTTAGCGGGGTATGTGGAGGTGGAGGAGAAGGCGTTTTTGGGTGGGGCGGTGGTGGTCCATCAGTTTGTGAGAATTGGAAAATTGTCGATGGTGCGGGGTCAGAGTCGAGTGGGTATGGATCTGCCGCCGTACTGTATGGCGGTGGCGACGAATGCGGTTTGTGGGCTGAATCTGGTGGGGATTCGAAGGGCGGGAGTGGGGGTAGAGGAGAGGAAAGCGTTAGAAAGAGTGTATGAGGAGTTTTTTTTCGGAGGAAAGAACAGGACTCAGGCGTTGGAGCTAATTCGAGGAGGAAAGGATGCGCAAACGAAAGAGGTGAAGGAGTTTTGTAATTTCATTGAAAAGACCAAGAGGGGAATCTGCCACGGGTTACGTGCAGGGGATTTAAGGGAAGAGGAGAATTAGAAACGGGACTGAATGCCGACTTCGAGGGCGAAGTTGTAGCTAGTTGCGAAATCGTAGTTCCCAATTCGTGGGGTGAAAGCACCGAGAAGTTTGAAGACACCGTAGAAATCGACACCTGGGGCAACGGTATAGTTGGCGCCAAGCTGCCCATTGAATCCAAACTGAAAAGCGCTTCGGCAGTAGTTGCCTTGAACGTCATTGGAACCAAAGTAGTAGTTATTCACGTCGAGCTGCTGCCAGATAGCACCGATGCCACCGCCGATAAATGGCTTAAAGGCGGTGGCTCCAGGCCAACGGAGAATGCCATCAAACTGAATAGGGACTTGAACGAGTTCACCATTACAAGAATTGTGATAAGATTCTCCAGTAGTAAGAGTGACGTTGTACTGGTTAATTGCATTGTAGATGATGCCGGTCTGGAGGCTGACACCGAGCCAATCGTAAATGTTGTAGCCGAACTCTGTGTCGAATCGGAAACCTGGTTGGAAGGTGAAATTTTCTGATGAAATGTCACCGTAAGGATAGGCTTGCATATTGGTTCCGTTGTAAACGCGGCGAGAGGTCAGTTGGCCTTGGATCGAACCACCGATGGCAGCGTTCATAAAGAAATCGTCGTAGGTGCCGAGGTCGATACTGTTTTCGATGGCGGAAACAGGGGCGGCTCTGCCAGAAACGGTTTGGAGAGGAGGAGGAGAGCCTTGGGCGGGTGCACCAGAAAGAGGATCTACGGGGCCTGAACCTCCCATGGGATCGGAGGGGGCACTGCCACCCATGGGGTCGCCTGCGGCAGATGGGGTGGCGGCTAGAGGGTTGGGTGAGGGAGGAATCGTGGCGGGAACAGAGGATGGAGAGCCGTCTATCCCGATGGGCGCAACGGAGAGTCTTTCGGGAGAGCTCTTTTTATCGTTGCTGGGATTGGAGTAGACGGAGAGTAGTGGAGGACCACCGAAGGCGGCGCCATCATCGCGGAAATTGAGTGCCGAGATAGGGACGACTCTTTTCGTCCCATCGGGATATACTTTTAAGATTTGCGCTTGGTCGGTGTTGGGAGAATCAGAAGAAAATGCACTTGTTGCTGGCGATGGTTGAGTGGGGGGAACCGCTGTGGCAGGTGGGATAGTTAAACGCTGCGCGTGGGCGGAGAATGTGAAGAGGAGCGCTGTGGGAATTGCCGTGAGAAGACAGAGGCGGAGTCGGATGCCAAATGGGTAAAACATGGGGTCGAGGCAGAGTCTCTACACAATATGTAGGGCCCGCAAACAAAACACCCCTACTTGTAGTGAAGTTATTCACATAGTTGTTTGTAGGGTAAGACCTCGGAACAGAGGTAGGGACGGATTTAGGGACGGGGGGGTAGGGTCATGCCCCTGCTAGAAGCGCCATACGAGACCGAGTTCGGCGGTGTGGTTGAAGAGGGGTTTACTGGGGCCGAAGCCGTTGAAATTAGTATTGGGGGTGGATAGGCATTTGTAGCCGAGATCGAGATCAAGGCCTGGAATGACCGTCCAGTTTACGCCGAGAGTGGCCTGCCAAACAAAGTTCCAGTTGGTGGTGGAGTAGGCAGTGATCTCGGTTCCTGTCTGCAGGTGTTGCCACGCTCCGCCAGCTCCGGCTCCCCAGTAGGCGCTAAATGGGGTATCAGATACATAGTGAAAAGTGGCGTTAAGAAGGAGGGGAATTTGGTAGAAGCTGCCCGTGCCGTAGCGGGTATCATTGCCGAAAACGGAGGAGTGGACTGAGTTGTAAATAAATGCGGCTTCGGTACCGAGTCGGAACCAGTCGGTAAAGTTGTAGCTGGGTTGGAAATCGTAACGTGCACCTGGGTTGAATACGGTTTTGCTGTAGATCGTCTGATTACCGAGTCGGGCACTGAGAGGTTGCTGGAGAGTGACGCCCGCGGCGGTGCGAAAGTTGAAGCCCTCGTGTGATCCAAAGAATTCGTCCATATTTCTGGGTTCCTCGGCGGTGGGCAGGAGAGCAGAGGTGGCGCTGTTGGGGGCGGGTTGATCAGGTGCGAGAGGGGAAGCTGCGCCGATGGGGACGATGCTTGCATCTTCGGGGCGAAGTGAGGGTGAGGTGGGAGGGATAATTAGGTTTGTTGAATCAGATGGAGCAGTACGGAGAGTGACAATATCGGAGGTGTTTTGGGCAAGTACGGGTAAGACCGGTAGAAGAGAGAAGAGCAAAAAAAGAGCCCCCCAATTAGGGGGGCTCTTTTTGCAGAGCGGAAGGGCTATTTTCAGAAGCGATACGCCAAACCGATTTCGGCAGTATGATTAAAACTGGCTTGGTAGTGTCCTTCTCCGTCAAAATTAGGATTCGGGGTGGATAGAAGTTTGTAGGCAATATCGAGATCTAATCCCGGCATTACATTGTAGGTAAACCCAGCGGTTACCTCCCAAACAAAGTTCCAGTGATAACTTGTGTAAGCGCCCCTCGGGTCACTTGATGCTTGGAGAATGTCCCAGGCGCCTCCAATGCCTCCTCCCAAATAGCCACGAATGGGTCCTTCGGATGGGTAGGTAAAAGTTACATTCGCTAGGACTGGAACTTGATAAAAACCACCGTTGCCCAAATTGTCAGCCCCGTTATATATCATTGTCCCATCATTGCTGATCGAATGGATTTGATTATAGATAAATGAGGTTTCCAGTCCTGCGCGAAACCAGTTGGTTACGTTATATCCAGGCTCCAAATCGAATCGAATACCCGGCTGGAAAACAAATTTATTGTAACCGCCACCCCCACTTCTTCCGCTTAAAGGCTGTTGGAATGAGGCCCCCACTGCGCTTCGCAGTACAAAGCCTTCTTCGGGTCCGTAAGATTCGGTATCGGACATCGGGGCAGGAGTAGCTTCGATGCTTTTAGTTGATTCTGGTGCCACTACTGATGAGGAGGTTGGTAATCTTGAGGAGACAGGTTCGCTAGCGGGTTGAACTGCAGTAGTTTGACCGATCGGCACGACTCCATCTTTCCCTGGATCGTAGGCGATAATGCGAGGGGAGCCTCCGTGTTTGTCGCCGTTATCGACTGCTTTCCCTATCTCGCTCCAACGAACGATAACTTTGGTTCCGTCGGGATATATCTTCATTACCATCGGATCGTTAATGGAGGCTGTGACCGCTGGATCTGCGGCCTGAAGTGAGCCAACAGGCGTAGCGAGTATTGCAATTATAGTTATTACGTATTTATACATGATTACCCTCCTTATTTGGCACTCGTAGCTGGAGTTGATTTATCCCTTATTCTGCGGTGCATAGGTGTTCTTTATTACTAGGGGTTGTATGTGTCAACAAATATGTTAATAACCTTGTTATAAGTTATTACTAAAAATAAGTGATAAGTATTGTACGGATTTGCTGACTTTTAGACTGAGGATAATTATGGACTGGGCTGGTTACAGGTTACCCGTCGAGAGAGAAGATACTTTAGAATGAATCGATCGATCTTTTTATCGAAAGCCAATTCGACAAAAACGGAAACTAGTGATGTGTAGGTCTAATCGATTCCAGCGATTTTGAAGGAGCGTAAAGCGCCTGATAGATCGGTCCCTGGGGGGAGGTGAATGGTTTTCCATCCTGCTTTGGCGGGAGTTTCAAGATTTTCGGCAAGGTCATCGATAAAGAGAGAGGTTTCGGCTTTTGCTCCTGTGGCGTGGAGGGCCTTGTCGTAAATATCGGGATGGGGTTTGCGGCATCCGACCAGATGGGAGTAGATCCGGTGGTGGAAGAGAGGAAAGAAGTCGTAGGTGGCTTCGAGATGTCTGATATGGGAGGCGCAGGTGTTGGAGATCAAGGCAAGTGGGTAGTGGAGGGCGAGTTGGCGAACGAGAGCGACCCGTTCGGGTAAGGGATAAAAGATATCGCAGAAGGCTTCTTGCACTTCTTTCTGAGCGTGGGCGAGGTCAAGGTCTTCGGCAAGAAGGGCAAAGTACTCGTCGCAGGTGTGGTGACCGCGTTCGTAGTCGTGGGCGCGCTCGTGATTCCAAATCTTTTCACAGAAGTCGCCCACGCTTTGGTCTGTGCGGAGGGCGAGGGCTTTAAGTTTCTCGCCAGAGCGAAGGCCTACGAGAACATTACCGAGATCGAAAAAGATATGAGTGATCGAAGACGACATCTGGGGATCTTACACAAATCTTAATCTTTCGGCGAATTTCAATCTTGAAACTTTGACCTAGGTCGGTTCGGTGCGGTGGTCTCAATCGGCGTTACAGCAACTGCACCTATCGGTGGATGGGTAATCTATCAAAACTTGAGGTTCCTATAGGTGTTACAT